>NZ_JAMYSG010000018.1:0-151588 GCF_040321815.1 Mesorhizobium sp. M0239 | reverse complement strand
AACCGATCCCAACTTCATGGAAATTTCCGCAAGACCGCTGGATGACCAATTCATCTCGCTTGACGCCTACGCCGTCGCGCGAGTCGACCTCGATCGGCCGTCTTCGGCCTAGCCCGATCTTCGCTTAGTTGGCCAAAACCCCAACAAAGATGAGGGTGATAGTTCTATGAGGCCCTAAGGCCGCGCTTGGGATCCATCTCGCTTTGACCCCCAACCCCATCGTTGGTCAATTCAAAGGCATAGCGCGCGAAAGCAGCAGATGATTGAGACCTGGTCTGCCGTGCAAAACGTCCGTGAGCCTGGTTTGCCCTGGCTGCGCCGGGCAAGCCTCACGCGCCTCAATGCCCCCTGGCCACTACGTGCGCTTCAGCATGTGCCTGGAAACCCGTTCACCGAAACGATTTTCAGGTCAACAAAAGTCAACATAATCGTAACACCCCATGGAGCGGCACCGTTTGCATCTTGATTCATTCAAGCGGATTGTTGACCCATTCAAACCCGTCCGAATATGTCCGTTGAGGAGTCAAGTCATTCGTTGAGCGCCGACGATTGCCAAGCCAATTTGCTAGGAATCAGCCGCAGCTCTCCACCTCTCCCAACGATACCGCTGCGCTTCGGCTATCCTATCCTTTCCTCCTTGGGATGTGGGGCCTGTACTCAGCCCACCATGAAACCGACATCTGAGCTTTCCAGGCACAGCTGCATTTCTGCATTCCGTCCCCCTCCTAGTTTTAGCTTCGCATGTCTCGGTGTAGTCTTGGGCCAACTGGTTCTGTCCTCCATGTTCGATCCTTCGCTCCAACGCGGAACAGGGTAGCTTCGCCGCTCGCGGCAAACATTTTTCAAAATGGTTTAGGTAAGATTTTTTGTTTCGTTGGATTTCCGTCTTGTATGGTCTCTATCTCTGTCTCTGTGTCGATAGGGTATCGATAGGGTATCGATGGGGTATGGATAAGGTATCGATAGGGTAGGGCAGCGACAGGGTCTCGATAGGATGGCTCACTGAGAGCGTTTCAAAGACCCAGCATTTCGGACGATTGCGGTATTATGAATACCCGATTTGAATGGGAGTACCTCTGATTCATCTTTTAGCTTTACTGGGCAAAGCCGCTCAAGCTCGGATAGCGCCGCTCCACGAACTCGCTTGCTTACAATCTTGTCGATTTGCATTATCACGCCAAGCCGATGTTTTTCACGGCGGGTTATCTTTGAACCAGTCGATAATGAAATATTCTTCAGTCTTTGGATCGTAGATGACAAAACGATCTTCGATAAGGACAGTTCGAGCCAATGACAGCTGTTTTTCATTTAGGCGGCTCTCTGCAATGGCATGAGCATCGGGGAGCTGACAGCAGCCCCCACTGGTCTGGTACGGAGACGTAAGCAGGTAAACGTAAAAATGGTGGCTCTCCAGAGCTGGCAAAAGCACGGGCCGCTTCGATCCCGTCCAGCGTCGTAGAAATCTTAGCCGAGGCTCGGCATCGGTGAGAAACAGCGCCTGCAGGCGGTGGAACGCCTCGTGGTAGGCCGCATTGGGCCGGCCGCTGTCCAGCGCGGTACGATTGCGTCTCTAGGCGTGTAGTAGCCGCCGGCGGTGTCCGTCCGGTCGCTCCAAACTCAGGCGCGTCTGCTCGGTGTCACCGTCGACGGCACCCCAGCCGCATAGGCCGATTTCGCTGCCTTGGGGCGTAGACCCTCGAAGGCTTTTCGCGCGAAGTCGCCCGTCTCTTTCGACTGTTGCCGAAGCAAGTCGAGCTCAGAGGGCGTCAGCATCACGGAAGTCGAGGATGTACTCAGCTTCGGAGCGGATGAGGGCCGAAGGCTGGAGATTGAGTTCTTCCCTAACGACATCGCCATACATCCTTCGGCCTCTCGGATTTGTTCTCGGCTCACGGCCATTAATCGGAGAGCACCGCATATACAAGCGTGACTGTACCCCTGAGAGCGCATACGTGCCGTTGTTCGAGCATCTGGAGCGCGCCGTCGAGCTCAAGCGCGCCACGATGATAACGCGGCGGTCCTCACCGCAATGATGCGCGGGAGGTCAAAGATGCGCCGGCGGTTTGAACGCGATCTTCTTCAGCCAGAACTGCTTTTGCTCGAGCGTCGGGCCAGAACCGTATTTTGGCCGATGCCATTTGTGGCCCATCAGCATGGCCACGACCTTTTCGGGCGCCTCCACGGCCGTCAGCCGATCCTCGTATGTGTGCCGCAGGCTGTAGAGAGAGTGGTCATCAGTCGGCAGGAGATTCGCATTGTCAAGAAACTTGTTGACCAAGGCAGAGAGCGAGTCGGCCTTGTCGAGATAGCGCGGAAACCCTTTGGGGTGGAGCTTCATTACGGCGAGCGCGCAACCCACGAGCGGAATGTCGCGCAGGGAGTGGTCTGTCTTCAACACGCGTCCATCGGGCCTCACCTGCACATGTGGCACCGCGTGATCTAGCAAGATGCGGTGCGGCAGAAGGTTCGCCGCCTCCGACAAACGCATGCCGGTGTCCGCTATCAGCAGCACAAGGTGACGGGCCTCCTCGTTGAGTTCCGCCAGCGCGCGGTCGGCAAGGATCTTGTCTTGGACGAAAGCCGCTTCGAAAGCCGCTCGTTGGACCGCGACCTGTCCCGATAGCCGCAATTTCTTGAACACCGGCGGCAAATTCAGCTGATGTGCCATGTCGACAGTGGTCAGCATCTTCGACACGTGGCCAATGTCCTTGTTTGCGGTGCCGATGTCGAGACTTTCCACGCGTATGCGTTTCTGCCACCACTCGCGAAATTGTATGGCGTGGCTCCGGGTGAGGGCGGCTATGTTCATGTCGCCCACAACCTCGATAAGGTTGCCAACGGCGCGCTTTTTCGGATTGCGCCACTTTCGGAGCTGGTTCGGGGACATGGCATTGAGGCTTTGGGCCTCGATCTTCTCGAATTCTGCAACCAGCCCCGTGAGGCGGATCGCCGGCCGCTCCTCACCACCCAGGGCGGCCGCCACCTCCCGCTCGTCCTCAATGACGTTCCTGTCGAGGAGCAGTCTAATGCGGTCGACAATATCATCGCGCGCGCCTTCAGCGAGCTCGGCATTCGTCTGATAGACCAGCCTCAGGGCTTTCGCCCGCTGCTGGGCCGCCTCGAAACGCAAGCGAGCTTCGCCAGATTGACCGTCGCGAAGCCCTCCCCAATACGCATCGAGCTCGACGTGGAGGCGCTGCACTACTTCCTTGGCACGAATGCCACGGGGATCGTTTACGATCGGAATGTCGGTGCTGATGCGGACCAGGACGCGGCGATCGAGCTCGGCGAATTCCTTCGGAACACGGCGAACGAGGTACCAGGTGCCGTCGCGCTTATGCGCCTTTGGCGGATCTTGCAGGGGCGCCAGTTGGCGGAGGAAGTGGGATTCGAACCCACGGTGAGCTTGCACCCACGCCGGTTTTCAAGACCGGTGCCTTAAACCGCTCGGCCATTCCTCCATCGTGATTTTTCAACCACTTGGGTAGCGCGGGGGCCAACCCGTTTGGCCTGTTGGCACCGGATTGGCACCGAAGGCGCTCCCGGCTGGTTCACGCCTCATTCCTGTAAAGCGGCATTGAGGGCTGCGTCAACCACCGCTGTGTCGCTTCCTGCTGTCCTGGGCAGACTCTGAGCTTGTCGGGATCGAGCACCGGGACCATCGCGGTCCAATGGTGCATGAAGAAGAAGCCCGCCGCGGGCGTTGCCCGAGATTGTGAGGCGCTGCAGTGCTTCCATGCAGCGCCCCAGGCAAGGGCGCAGTCCAGCTATCGCCAGAACCATCCTTGCAACCGGGCGGGGCGGGTTAATCCCTATAGGTCAACCTCTTGGGAGAGCTGCGGCATTTCCCCAAAAAATTCAGTTCGCCAAGGGAACAGCTGCTCGTGAGGAAGGCCGAAGCTGCAAATCGGCTCCGGCCTGCGTGTTCCTCAGTCTTTGCAGCTTTCGTCCGCCTTTGCCGCCGCGGCCTTATCACCATGCTGCTGCGCCTCAATGTCCTGCTGCGAGGTTGCAAGATTCTTGTCGCCGCCGCCTTCGGCGCCCGCCAACGGCATCGTGGCGCCATCCTTGGCGGCTGGCTTGCCCGTGCTGTCCGACGCTTTTGGGGTCTCTAAAGGCGCATGAGTTCCATCTTTCGAAATACCGGCGGTCTGTTCGGAATCCGTCCCTGCGTTGGAAGCCGACTTGTCCGGGCATGCGGCGATCGCAGACCCGGCAGAAAGTGACATTGCGATCGCGATTGTCAATGAAGCCATTTTCATCATGCTCGTCCTTCTGTTCGAGTGCCCTGCGGAAGAAACTAGCGGCGCATTTCTTTGTTCCGACGGTCGGTCCGCTGCCCGTCAAAGCTTGGTCAACGGCAGGCATGGGCGGCAGGAGCGAAGCCAGGCTCTTTGTGGCAGAGGGCATCACATCTCTCGCGTGGAAGCACGAAAACCGTTACTTTTCAGAAGGCTTTCACGGTGGAGACGCCACAATCTTGCCCGGTTGCAGCCACAATCGGTTAATACCGTGATAAGCAATTCCTGCGCACAAAGGATCGGGGTTCAAAGGCGTCGTTGTATTGGTCGGGTGAGTGTTTCGGCTTCTTCGACGGTTGGACACGACGTCTAGGTCAAGACTGAAGGGGACATCAGGAAAATGCAGGCTGTGACGCAACCGCGTCTTCGTCGCGCTGCTGCAGTCGCGTTGTTCGCCATGTCGGCCGCCTTGCTGGCGGCTTGTGCGTCGCAGCCCGAGCCGAAAGCGATGGTCTACAAGAAGACCCGCTCCAAAGAATATTTCGCCGAATCCGAATATGGCGTGAAGGCAAGCCCGCGTGTGATCTCCCAGAATGGGCGCATCCAACGTGGCGGCGGCAGGGATCAGCTCGGCAAACCCTATCAGGTCCGCGGCAAGTGGTATTACCCCCGGGAAGACAAGCGCTACGCCAAGGTCGGCCTGGCCTCCTGGTATGGCGACGCCTTCCATGGCCGGCTTACCGCCAATGGCGAAGTCTACGACATGACCCATCTAACGGCGGCGCACCCGACCATGCCGCTGCCGAGCTATGCCCGCGTCACCAATCTCAAGACCGGCAGTTCGGTCATCGTTCGCGTCAACGATCGCGGCCCATATCACGAAGGCCGCATCATCGATGTCTCGGAGCGCGCTGCCCAGATGCTTGACTATGCCAACACCGGCACCGCTCAGGTGAAGGTCGAATATGTCGGCCGCGCGCCGCTCGACGGCGATGACGACCAGTATCTGATGGCTTCCTACCATCCCGGCAACAGGGCGCCAGACCCGTCGGATGGACTGCCGACCGGCGTCATGGTCGCCATGAACGGGCCGTCGCCAAGCCTGCCTGCGGGCGCCGCCGCCGTGCCGTTTCCGGGCCAGTTGACCGATTCCGGCGCTGTCCAGCCGGTCATGTCGACGCAGTCCTCGGCCTATGGCGATCTGGCGCTTCCGGATTTCGGCCCGATCGTGCCGGAGCGCCCGCAGATCAATCTGCCGCCGCAATCACCGTTTGCCGTGGCCTCGCTGTCCTATGCCGACGAGCGGGTCGAACGCGCCTCAAATGCCTTCGCCGCAATGGGTGGCGACGGCATGTCGCCGGCCGACGTGCTCCAATCGTGGAAGCGGCAGCCGCCACCGGCCGGTCCGTCCACCGACTACGTTGCTGCCGGTTCGTTCGAGGATGCCGGAGAAGCCAAGCGTATTGCCGCTCAGCTTGCCGCCTTCGGCAAGATCGAGATCCAGCGTTCGGAACTCGACGGCGAGGATTGGTATTCGGTCAATCTCTATCCCGATGGCCATCACAACCTGGATGATTTGCTGCAGGCTGCCTGGTCGCATGGCGCTCCCGATGCGCTGGCTGTGCGCAACTGAGCACAAGCCAGGCTGGATTTCCGCTACGCGGTTGATCCGCCGTGCAAAAAGCCCGATACTTTTTGCGGGCTTGCCGGCGGTGCCGGCCAACGGGTCGAACATCATGCAATTGCGCTTGCTCCCGCTCGCCGGGCTTCTGGTTTTTGGCCTGCTGCTGTTTTTCCAGGCTCCGGCCGGTGCGCAGCTGTTCGAGACCAAGGCCGCACAGGCCTTCATGATCGACGCCGAGACCGGGACGGTGCTGTTTTCCAAGGATGCCGACAAGCCGATACCGCCGGCCTCGATGGCCAAGCTGATGACCATGGAAGTGGTTTTCAACGCCATCAAGTCCGGTCGCCTGAAGCTCGACGATACGTTCGTTGTCAGCGAAAACGCCTGGCGCAAGGGTGGCGCGCCTTCGGGAACATCGACAATGTTCGCCAAGCTCAAGTCGTCGATCCGGCTCGAAGACCTGATTCAGGGCGTGACCGTGCAGGCGGCCAATGACGGCTGCATCGTCATCGCCGAAGGCATGTCGGGATCCGAGGACAATTTTGCCGCGCAGATGACCGAACGGGCCCGCCAGATCGGCCTCAAGACGTCGACTTTCGTCAATTCGACCGGCCTGCCGGCGGATGGCCAACAGACGACCATGCGCGAGCTGGCGCAGCTCGCCCTGCACCTGTGGCGCGATTATCCGGATCTCTATCGCTATTACAGCCAGAAGGATTTCACCTGGAACAAGATCTCACAGAGGAACCGCAATCCGCTGCTGGCGATGGACATCGGCGCCGACGGCCTGGCGGTCGGTGCGAGCGAGGCAGCCGGTTTCGGCATCGTCGGTTCGCTCAGCCACAATGGTACCCGCGTGATCGCGGCGATGAGCGGGCTGGCCTCGGACAAGGAGCGCGCCGAGGAAGCGCGAAAGCTGCTCGACTGGGGTGTCCGCTCGTTCGAGAAGACTGAAATTTTCGCCAAGGACGAGGTGGTTGGAGAAGCCCAGGTTTTCGGCGGAGCGAAATCCGGGGTGACGCTGAAGGCCAAGGGTCCGATCGACATTTTCCTGCCGATCACCAACCGCGACAAGCTGACGGCCAGGATCGTCTACAACGGCCCGGTTGCTGCACCGGTGGAGGAGGGGCAGCCGGTGGGTGCGCTGCGCGTCTGGATCGGCGATACGCTCAGCCAGGAGACACCGCTTTTCGCCGCCGAATCGATCGGCGTCGGCACGCTGCCGCAGCGCGCACTCGATGCCGTCAAGGAACTGGCGGTCGGCTGGCTGCGATAACGCATATCACTCAAAACCAGCCATGGTTTTGGGGGCGACTGCACAAGGGCAAAAATTGACGGCATGGACGTTTGGCCGAACGCGGACTATCTAGAGCGCTACAATCCCATTCAGCCATGGACAAGAAGGCCTCTCGGTTGGCACGCGGTTTTTTCATCACCTTCGAAGGCGGCGAGGGGGCAGGCAAGTCGACGCAGATCGAGCGGCTGGCCAGGAAGATGCGCGCCAAGAAATACGATGTGCTGCTTACCCGCGAACCCGGCGGCTCGCCGGGCGCCGAAGCCGTCAGGCATGTGCTGCTTTCGGGCGCGGCCGAACCGTTCGGACCGAAGATGGAAGCGCTGCTTTTCGCCGCCGCGCGATCCGATCATGTCGAGCAGCTCATCCGGCCGGCGGTCGAGCGTGGTTCCATCGTGCTTTGCGACCGCTTCCTCGATTCCTCGCGCGTCTACCAGGGCGTCACCGGCGGCATCGATTCGGCGTTCATGGATGCGCTGGAGCAGGTCGCCATCAACGGCATGATGCCGGACATGACGCTGATCTTCGACATCGATCCGGCGGAAGGCCTGAGGCGCGCAACGCTGCGGCGCGGCACCGAGGCAGTCGCCGACCGCTTCGAAAAGGAGACGCTGGCGATCCATCAGGCCCGCCGCGAGGCGTTTCTGGCGATCGCCAAGGCCGAGCCGGAGCGCTGCATCGTCGTCGACGCAGCCGCCGAGCCCGACGCGGTCGAGAACGTCGTCACCGCGGCGGTGTTCGCGGCACTGGCGGCGAGAACGCCGGCACGCGACAGGCAGGCAACGCCGGCATGATCTTCGAACGCATCGCACCCGAGCAGCACGACACGCTCGACGGCGTGCCGGAGCCCTCCGAAACGCCCGTTCTGGTCGGGCATAGCCAAGCTGCAGGCGTGCTCACCGCCGCTTATCGTGCGGGCAAGCTGCCGCATGCGCTGATCTTCTCCGGGCCAGTCGGCATCGGCAAGGCGACGCTCGCCTTCCACCTTGCGCATCATCTGCTGAAGCACCCGGATTTTGCGCAGGCGCCGGAAAGCCTTGCCACTGCCGATCCGGCTTCGTCGCTGTTTCGCCAGATCGCCACCGGGGCGCATCCTTCCGTGCTGCATCTGACCCGGCCGCTGAACGACAAGACCAAGAGTTTCAAGACAGTCGTCACCGTCGATGAGATACGCAAGGTCAGCCGCTTCCTGTCGCTGACCTCGCACGACGGCAGCTATCGGGTCGTCATCGTCGACCCCGCCGATGACATGAACACCAATGCGGCCAATGCGTTGCTGAAAAATCTTGAAGAGCCGCCGGCACGGACTCTGTTCATCCTGATTGTCCACGCGCCGGGCAGCCTGCTGCCGACGATCCGGTCGCGCTGTCAGGTGGTGCGATTGAACCCGCTCGACGCCAACGACCTGATGACGGTGCTGGAAACGACCGAGCCCGCGCCGCCTGACGATCCGGCGGCTCGCGCGGCACTGGTCGGGCGGGCAGGGGGCAGCGCCCGGAACGCGATCCTGTTGACGCAGTATGGCGGGCTGGAGATCGCCTCCACGCTCGACGCTCTGGTCACCGGCAGAAAGAGCGATGTCGGCGGCGCGTTTCGCCTCGCCGAAGCCGTGGCTGGCCGCGATCAGGCGATCCAGTTCGATATCTTCAACCGCCGGGCGCTGGACCTGTTGTCGGACGCGGCAAGTCAGGCAGCACTGGCGGGCGATCTCGCACGGGCCAAAACGTTGTCCGACACTTGGCATGAGGCGCTGGACGCTATATCTGAGACCGATACCTACAATCTCGACAAGAAGCAGCACGCCCTGATCATGATCGACCGCCTGAATTCTGCAATGCGAATGTGACTGGGTTTCCTGGATCGGGATGGCAAATGCTGCCTCGATACGATATCCACCGCCACGCCTTTCCATTCAGACATTCATGACGGTTCCTTCATGTCACGCGACAAGTTCTACATCACCACCCCGATCTTTTATCCGAACGGCAAGCCGCATATCGGCCACGCCTATACGGTCATTGCAACCGACGCCCTGGCACGCTTCCAGCGCCTGGACGGCAAGGACGTCTTCTTCCTGACCGGTACCGACGAACACGGCCTGAAGATGCAGCAAACGGCCGAGAAGGAAGGCATAACGCCGCTGGCGCTGGCCGACCGCAATTCGGCGATTTTCCGCGCGATGACCGAGGCGATGGGTGGCTCGAACGACGACTACATCCGCACGACGGAACCGCGCCACTACGAATCCTGTCAGGCGATCTGGAAGGCGATGGCCGCCAATGGCGACATCTATCTCGACCGTTATAGCGGTTGGTATTCGGTGCGCCAGGAAGCCTATTTCGACGAGAGCGAGACGACGCTCGGCGAGGATGGCGTGCGTCGCGAACCGCTCGGCTCGCCCGTCGAATGGAACGAGGAAGAAAGCTATTTCTTTCGGCTTTCCGCCTATCAGGAAAAATTGCTGGCCCTTTATGAGAGCCAGCCAGACTTTATCGGTCCCACCGAGCGCCGCAACGAGGTGCTCAGCTTCGTCAAGTCCGGGCTGAAGGATCTGTCGATCTCGCGCACCACCTTCAAATGGGGCGTGCCGGTGCCCGGCGACGACAAACATGTGATGTATGTCTGGGTCGACGCGTTGACCAACTACATCACCGCCGCCGGCTATCCCGACACAAAGGCCGAGCAATGGCGCTATTGGCCGGCCACGCACATCATCGGCAAGGACATTGTCCGCTTCCATGCGGTCTATTGGCCGGCATTTCTGATGTCGGCGGGCATTGAGTTGCCGAGCCGCGTTTTCGCGCATGGCTTCCTGTTCAACCGCGGCGAAAAGATGTCGAAATCGGTTGGCAACGTCGTCGATCCGTTCGCGATGGTCGAGCACTACGGCCTCGACCAGGTGCGCTACTTCTTCCTGCGCGAGGTGCCCTTCGGCAACGACGGCAGCTACAGCCATGACGCGATCGTCAACCGCACCAATGCCGATCTCGCCAATGGCCTCGGCAACCTTGCGCAGCGCTCGCTGTCGATGATCGCCAAGAACTGCGGCGGCGTGGTGCCGCAGCGCGGCGACCTGACGGATGCAGACAGAGCAATCCTGGATCAGGCCGTCGCCGCTCTCGACATCGCGCGCAAGGCGATGGCCGAGCAGGGCATCCATCTGGCGCTGGCGGCGATCTCCGGCGTGGTGGCGGAAGCCGATCGCTACTTCGCCGGCGAGGCACCATGGGCGCTGAAGAAGACTAATCCGGAACGAATGGAAACGGTGCTGTGGACGACCGCCGAAGTCGTGCGCCGGGTGGCGGTGCTGTGTCAGCCCTTCACTCCGGGATCAGCCGCGAAACTGCTCGATCTGCTGGCGGTTCCGGCGGACAGCCGCGACTTCGTGCATGTCCACGCGGACCATGCGCTGGTGCCGGGCACCGCGTTACCCGTGCCGGAAGGGGTTTTTCCACGTTATGTCGAACAGCCGGACGCGAACGTCTGATGCTCGTCGACAGTCACTGCCATCTCGACTTTCCCGACTTCGCCGAGGAGCGGGCGGCCATCGTCGCCCGCGCGTTAGCCGCCGGAATCGACCGTATGGTGACGATCTCGACACGCGTGAGGCGGTTTCCGCAAGTACTTGAGATCGCTGAAACTTTCGACGAAGTCTATTGCTCTGTCGGCACTCATCCGCACAATGCGGCCGAAGAGCTGGATATCACGGTCGAGGAGCTTGTGCGGCTATCCGCGCACCCGAAAGTGGTGGCCATCGGCGAGGCCGGGCTGGACTACTTCTACGACAAAGCGCCCCGCGATGCGCAGGCGCAAGGCTTTCGCACCCACATATCAGCCGCGCGCGAGACCGGCCTACCGCTGGTCATCCATTCGCGCGACGCCGACGACGACATGGCAGCGATCCTCAAGGCCGAAACGGGGAAGGGCGCCTTCCCCTTCATCCTGCATTGCTTTTCTTCCGGACATCGGCTCGCCGAAATTGGCGTCGCTCTCGGCGGCTACATGTCGTTCTCGGGTATCCTCACCTTCAAGAATTCAGCTGAGTTGCGCGCCATTGCCGCCGATGTGCCGCATGACCGGCTGCTGGTCGAAACCGACGCGCCCTATCTGGCGCCCGTGCCGTTTCGCGGCAAACGCAACGAGCCGGCCTATGTCGCGCACACGGCCAAGGTGCTGGCCGAGACGGTCGGCGTCAGCGAGGCCGAAATCGCTGATCTGACGACGGACAATTTCTTCCGGCTGTTCGGCAAGATGCCGCGGCCTGTAGAGCAAAGTGCCTGAACGATGACTGACCGGCTGCGCCTCACCATTCTCGGCTGCGGCTCGTCCCCAGGTACGCCGCGCATCACCGGCGACTGGGGCAATTGCGACCCCGACAACCCCAAGAACCGGCGCACGCGTGCCGCCGCACTCGTCGAGCGGATAGCGGCGAACGGCAGCCGCACGACTGTGGTCATCGACACAGGGCCGGATTTTCGGCAGCAGATGCTGCTGGCCGGCGTTAAACGTGTCGATGCGGTCGTCTATACCCACCCGCATGCCGACCACATCCATGGCATCGACGATCTGCGCGGTTTCGTTCTCGATCAGCGCCAGCTGATCGACGTCCATGCCGACAGGGCGACGATGCTTCGGCTGCGGGAAGCGTTCGGATACTGTTTCGAGACGCCGCAAGGCAGTTCCTATCCGCCGATCGTCAGGCCGCATCTCATCGACCACACCAGGCCGGTGGTCATCGAAGGAGAGGGGGGTACCCTCACCCTCGAGCCGCTGCCGCAGATCCACGGCGACATCGTATCGCTCGGTTTCCGCATTGGCGGTCTCGCCTATTGCCCCGACATCAGCGACTTTCCGGAACCCACCGCCGAACGGCTGCGCGACCTCGACGTGCTGATCATCGACGCGCTGCAGTACCGGACGCATCCTAGTCACCTGTCCCTTGGCGAAGCGCTTGAATGGATCGAGCGGCTGGCGCCGATACATGCGGTGCTGACACATATGCACGTGCCGCTCGACTACGCCACGGTGATGGCCGAGACACCCGCCAACGTCGAGCCGGCCTATGATGGGATGGCGATTGAAATCCCTTACGAATCAGCGTGATGCGAATAGACTTTCATACAGGCTTTCGGTTCATTGGTGCGAATATCAGCAGCGTTCCGATCCGTTCGTAGCCCATCCGGGGATAAAGCAGAGCCCCGGCGTGGGTTGCAGCCAGCACCGAGCACCTCGACCCACGCGCCCGATCGTCGTGCAACATTTTCGACATCAAAGCCTGGCCAATGCCGCGACGCCGGTGCGAAGGCTCGACATACATGCTCGAACACCACGTGGCTTCCACGGCATCCAAGCTGCGCACGCGCCCAACGATATCGGCGCCATCGACTGCCACATACTGGCGCAACGGCGCGCTGTCGCCGAGCAAATGATCCGGGATCGGCTGTCTGCGGATGATCTTTCCCAACTGCGCCGCCGCCCGTTCGGCTGTCTGCACGCGTTCGACCGAAGCAACCGCAACCGCTGGCGGGCTCGGAATCCGGCGCAACCGGTGGACGAAAAAACCTTCGGTCCGAAGCAGCCGGTAGCCGAGAGCTTTGTAGGCGGTTCGTGTCGGCCCGTCCGGATCCTCGTTCGCGATCACAACGGAAATGGCAAAGCCCGGCCGTGCATGCTGCCGCACGACGGCATCGGCTTCTTGAGCGGCGACGTCATGGACGACCCATTCTTCGCCGCGGTAGTCACGAAGATTCTTGCGCTCGGCATCGCGCATCAGCCACAAGCGTCCAACGCGGCTGGCCTCGTAAGGAAAGGTGCGGCTTCTGTCGGCGCTGAAGCCATGCACGAACACTTCGATCGCCGCTTCGATCTCGCTGTTTGCCATCTTCATTTCGACAGCCTAGCGTTGGCCATCCGCTCAAGGCAATACGGCACAATCGGCTCAAGCCTATGAGAATCAACGGCAATTTCCAGTTCTTGACCGATGCGTTAGTTCCATAATCTATCTTATGCGACTTTTGGATGCGGCGGCAATAGCAATAGAGTGTATGCGTCGTGACGGCTTTGCTTCGTGGGAGCCAAAATGAATTGGTGGTTCCAACGCGCGGCTGTCGGCGGCGCGCTCGACCCCATGTCAGTTGGGGCGATCAGGCTCCCTATTCCAGAATAACGGTGGCTTCCACCTCGAAAAGCATGGGGTCGATTGCAAGCTTGGGAACGGGAACCAGTGTCTGCGCCGGCAACGCCTCGCCGAACATGTCCTTGACGTTCCTGGTTAACACATCGAGCTTGGACATGTCGTGGTCGACCACGAAGACCGTGAGCTTCGCCACCTGATCCGGCTTGGCGCCGATGCCCCCGAGCGCCGCATGCAAATTTGCGTAGGCCTGCTTAACCTGGACGGCGAAATCGGGTGACAAGGCTCCTGTGCTGTCTTGGCCGCCCTGCCCGGAAATGTAGGCAATCCGAGCTCCGCGCGGTGCGATCACGGCGGTGCTGTAGCCATTCGGCGACGGGTCGTAGAGCGTCTGTGGATTGATGATGGTCAGCTTGAACTCGTTCGCCGGCGACGCAGTGGGAACTGCAATGGTCATGATGATTAGCCCTCCGATAAGCAGATGCTTGATTGCGCGTGACATGATTTCTCCTGGCTCTGCTGACTGCGAATAACGCACTCGCCGCCGGCATGAACTTTAAACCAGATCGCTCATACGATGAATCGTGCGATGTACGAGTCATCGTATGGTACATCGTACTAAGCGATCAGCGTCGACATTCCTGACGGTGCCTGCCAAAATCGACGTTCGGCCAGCAAGGAAGACAGATGGCAGCCAAACCCCGCAGTGCCAGCAAACGATCGCAACGGACAAAGCTTCAACCCATCCAGGAGGCGAGCAGCGAGCCGCCGCTGTCTCGAGAGCGTATCGTGGCGATCGCGGTGGAATTGCTGGACGCCCAGGGCATAGACGGATTGACAATGCGTCGGCTGGCCGATCGCCTCGGCTCGGGTGTGATGAGCCTGTACTGGCACGTCGACAACAAGGAGGATGTCTTTGATCTGGCGCTGGATTCGGTGCTCGAATATCGCGGATCGCCTGAAACGGGTGAGTCTCTGGACTGGCGCGGAGACGTCGTTTATATGCTCGAAGACTGGCGCGCCAGAATGTTGCGCCATCCTTGGTCGGCATCGCTGTTGCCGCGACGGGCGCTTGGCCCGAACATTCTCAGCCGCCTGGAAATGCTGAGCAAGACCTTGTCCAGAGCCGGTGTAGCGGACGCGGATCTCAACGCCGCGATATGGTCGCTCTGGAACTATGTGATGGGCGCCACCCTCACCCGGGCAAGCTTCGACCTCTCGGAAGAAGACAGGGCAGCCGCACAGCAGCGTCTTACACACCTCAGCGAACACTACCCAACAATCGAACGCTCTCGTCTGCTGTTGGACAACGATTGGGATGGCGCCTTCCGAAAAGGCCTCGACTTCCTGCTCGATGGGCTGTCGCCAAGATAGAATTCCGGCGGCTACGCCCGGAGTAGACCGGATGGCGCTGCTTTGCCAGTTTGACGCAATAGCTTCCCAATCCACATCATCACGTTTGGCTCGCCGCCAAGGCGGCGCAGGCAGCGGGCAAGCCCCGGTGCTCGATCCCATCGCGGCGGTGGCTGGCGCGGCTGCATTGCAGCTGAATTGGTGCAGCTGGCGATGTCGTCGTTACGCGTTGCCAAACGCTGGCCGGAATCCTCTCGGCAAGTCGATCTTTTGCGCAAACCTTTTTGCCTGACATGCGTTGTTTCCTCTCCAAGCCAAGGAGACGATCATGCAGATGAAGTCAGAAATAGCCGGTGAAGCGGCCAAGCAGCGCCATATCCAACGTGGCGTCGATGCCAAGGACAAATCGAAAGGCGGTGGGAAGCAGCAAGGCGCCATGCAGGCTGGCGCCCGTGAATATCCCGAGCCCCCCTTCCCCGAGCAACATCAGCCCAAACCGGGGCACGAATGGGCGCTAGAGCCGGAGCCGCTGTACGATGCGCCGTACTATCTCGGATCGAAAAAACTCGACCAAAAGGTAGCACTCATCACGGGCGGCGATTCCGGCATCGGCCGCTCGGTGGCGGTGTTGTTCGCCCGCGAGGGCGCCGACGTCGCGATCGTCTATCTGGCCGAGGACAAGGATGCTGAAGAGACCAAATCAGCGGTGGAAAAGGAGGGACGACGCTGCATCCTGGTCAAGGCCGATGTCAGCGAACGCAGCCACTGCCACAAGGCGGTCATGGAGACCGTTGAAAAATTCGGTCGCATCGACGTGCTGGTCAACAACGCTGCGTTCCAGATCCATTCCAGCGATTTCGGCGAGCTGACCGAAGAACATTTCGACACGACGCTGAAGACCAATCTTTACGGCTATTTTCATATGGCGCAGGAAGCGGTGCCGCACATGAAGCCAGGTTCGGCGATCATCAACACCGGTTCGGTAACCGGTATCGACGGTTCAAAACAACTGGTCGACTATTCGATGACCAAGGGCGGCATCCATGCCTTCACGCGGGCCCTGTCGGGCAATCTCATCGGCAAGGGCATAAGGGTGAATGCGGTCGCACCGGGTCCGGTGTGGACGCCGCTCAATCCGTCGGACAAGGAAGCCGACGACGTCTCGAAATTCGGCGCGGACACGCCAATGAAACGACCCGCGCAACCGGAAGAACTCGCGCCGGCCTATGTGTTCCTCGCTTCGCCGCATTGCTCGAGCTACATCACCGGCGAAATCTTGCCGGTCGTCGGAGGGTACTGAGGATGGCCGGAATGAAATCCATGAGCAAGGAGTAGGATGGATGGGCCGTCTGCTTTTCATGGTGGCGCTCACTTGTGTAGCGTACCGCATCTACACGGAAATCGCAGGATCTGCTCGGCATGCGCCGCAGGATGACGATGAGGCGCTGCGCAAGCAATCAACGGCCTTGGGCGTCGACCCGTCTCGCTGACGGAGTGGAAACCTGCCAGCAATCCGGCCGGCCGAGTTACCAGCCGGCCGGATTGCAGCCCTATTCGGCTGCCTGCAGGTTGATCTTGCTTTCCGCCATTTCGGTGAGCTTGCGATCGGTCGCCTGTTCTTCCCTCAGGTTCTTGGCCAGCACATTGGCGCAGTCGGTGCGGCCGAGTTGCTTGGCCCAGGCGATGAGCGTCCCGTAGCGGGTCATCTCATAGTGTTCGACGGCCTGCGCCGAAGCAATCAGCGCCGCGTCGAGAACCTCCTTGTCATCGACGTCACCGCTCACATCGTCGGCCTCCTCGAGAATACCGTCGATTGCCGGACAGTTGACCTCCTTGGCCTTGACGCCATGCAACTCAAACACCTGTTCGACGCGCTCGATATGGCCTCTCGTCTGGTCGAGGTGTTTTTCAAATCCGGCTTTCAATTGCGGGTCGGTTGCCTTGTCGATCATCTTCGGCAGCGCCTTCTCGATCTGCTTTTCGGCGTAATAGATGTCGCGCAGCGTGTGCACGAAGAGATCGTCGAGTGTCTTGATGTCCTTCGAAAAGAAGCCCATGGCCTTACCTTTCATTGCGCTTGGTGTGGATTTCGGCGACGGGGTTTGCACGCCGCCAGCAAAGACCGGGACGGTTCCCGGCTTGTCTGGTCAACGTACCGGCACCGAAGGAGTTCCTGATTCCGAGGGCGAACCGCCCCTCCTCCACCTACGATCCGGTCGGTGGGGAGCCTTTGTCTCGATCACACGTTCTAGCCACAGGGCAACCGGAACGAGAAGGGTCGGCGGAATGTATTTCATTGCATTGGCGGCAGACTATGACGGCACGCTGGCTCATGATGGGATCGTCGCCAAGAAGACGCTCGCCGCGCTTGAGCGGTTCAAGAAAAGCGGCCGCAAGCTGGTTCTCGTCACCGGGCGTGAACTGCCCGATCTCAAGCGCGTCTTTCCCGAGCTTAGCCTCTTCGACAAGGTCGTCGCTGAGAATGGCGCGATGATCTACACGCCGGCCAGCGAGGAAGAGCGGGTGATCGCCCCATCGCCCGAGCCCAAATTCATCGCCAGATTGAAGCGGCAGGGCGTCAAGCCGCTTTCGGTCGGGCGATCGATCGTCGCGACCTGGGAACCCCATCAGGTGACCGTGCTCGATATCATCAAGAAGATGGGTCTCGAACTGGAAATCATCTTCAACAAGGGCGCGGTGATGATCCTGCCGAGCGGCATCAACAAAGCCACCGGGCTCGCTGCGGCCCTTCAGGACCTTCGACTTTCGCCGCACAACGTCGTCGGCGTCGGCGACGCCGAGAACGACCACGCGTTCCTGCAAGCCTGTGGCTGCAGCGCCGCCGTCGACAATGCAATTCCGGCGGTCAAGGATACAGCCAACCTGGTCATGCGTGGCGCCCGCGGCAAGGGCGTGGAGCAATTGATCGCAAAGCTGATAAAGCGTGATCACGCGATAGTGCCGAAGCGCCATGACGGCATCGTTCTTGGGTCGTCTGGCGGCGATGATGTCTACCTGTCGCCGAGCGACACGATCCTCATTGCCGGGAGTTCCGGCATTGGTAAATCCACCTTGGCCACCGCGCTGACGGAACGCTTCGTCGAAAGTGGTTTTCAGTTCTGCGTCTTCGATCCCGAAGGCGACTATGACGGCCTCGAAGGCGCCGTTCGCCTGGGAGACGGCTCAAGCGCGCCGACAAAGGCGCAGGTGCTGGATCTGATCGCCAAGGCCGACAGCAACATTGTCGTCAACGGATTGGCCCTGCGCGTCGACGAGAGGCCGGATTTCTTTGCCGACCTGCTGCCTGGCCTGAGCAGTTTCCGCCGGCGCACCGCGAGACCGCACTGGCTCGTCATCGATGAAGCGCACCATCTTCTGCCCAAGCGGCGCGACGATACGCGGGCGGTCCTTTCATTGGAATTGCCGGGCACAATCTTGATCACCGTTCACCCCGAGGCGATCTCGACAGACGCCTTGCGCCTTGTGACAGCCATCATTGCGCTTGGCCCCAAGGCGAAGGACGTGGTGAAGGTCTTCTGCAAGGAGACTGGCATTGAGCCGCCAAAGGACATCCCCAGCCCCAAGGGCGCGCGCGTGCTGTTCTGGCGGCCGCAGGCGGGCAAGAAAGTCAAGACGGTCAAGGTGGTGGAACCACGTCAGTCACTCAAGCGGCACAGCCGGAAATATGCCGAAGGCCAGCTCGACGAAGCCGGCAGCTTCTATTTCCATGGCCCTGACAATGCGATGAACCTCAGGGCTCACAATCTGATGATCTTCGCTCAGATCGCCGAGGGCATAGACGACAAGACTTGGGAGTTTCACTTGCGCACCGGCGACTATTCCAAATGGTTTCGACATCAGATCAGGGACAAGGACCTGGCGCGCGAAACCGCCGAGGCGGAAGAGGACAAGACCCTGTCGGCGCAGGAGAGCCGCAAGCGGGTGCTTGACGCTGTGCGCCGACGTTACACGGCTCCGGCCACAGCCCCGGAGTGACACTCGAGAGCCAAGGCAACTAAGCTATCGCTGCACGCGAAAACTTTTTCAGTCAGGCAACGCCGCCACCGCGACAATCGATGTCGGCTTGCGCAAGCGCTGCAATCCCGATCACCTCGGAGGGCGGCGGGTTGTTATAGCTGCAGTGCTTCGCGCAATGCTCGGCAAAGAACTCGTCCCGTACGTCGAGACGAAAAATTGGGTGAACTTAGAACGCCGCCATCGGGAAATGGCCCCTTGATGAAGAAGGTCAGCCGGATGAGATAGTCGAGCGCGCTGCCGAGTTCTTCCAGATCTGATTTGATGTTCGCCAAAATTGCGCGCCACTGTGCCGCCGCATCGCCAGGGAAGCCCCCTCCTCTCTTTCCGGCAGGATCGTAATTTTCGGCGGTTGCCGTATTGCCGCAGAGGTAGACAAATCCCTTTGCTCCGGTGACGACCGTGCCTTTTCCCCACGGCATCAACCTGCCGTTTTTGAATTTCTGATGGGTTACGAGTTCCATGCTCCGTCCAGAGCTCTTGATCGTCAGCCTATCAAATCATCTATTCTGATCGGCAGATCGCGAATGCGCTTGCCGGTGGCATGATAGACGGCACTCGCCACGGCAGCAGCCGTTCCGACATTGCCGAGTTCGCCCAAGCCCTTGACGCCGGCAGGATTGACCTGGTGGTCGATTTCGGGGACCAGGATAACGTCGACCTGTTTGATGTCGGCGTTGACCGGCACGAGATAGTCCTGCAGGTCGCGATTCACGTAGCGCGCGTGTCGCTGATCAATTTCCGTGGCCTCGTGCAACGCTTGGCCAATGCCCCAGATCATGCCACCTATCAGCTGGCTGCGCGCGGTGCGCGTGTTCATGATGCGCCCGGCAGCGAAGGCTCCGACCATGCGCGGCACCCGGATTTCGCGTGTATAGCTGTTGATGCGCACTTCGACGAACTCGGCGCCAAACGCATATTTGACCGAATCTTCGTCGTTCTCTCCACCATGAAACTCCGATTGTCCGGCATAGAGTTTCCTCAGGGCTTCAGGCGAAGAACCCTTCGGCGCAAACTCGGCATATTCTTCGATGGCGCCGACTTGCATGGCCTTGAAGACATCGGCCAGCTTGGCGGACTTGCCGGTCTCGGTGACGACCTCTTCGTCCTTCAAATCCAGCTTCGCATTGGCCGAACCTGCCAGCGGAGCCCCCTTGCCCGCAGCGGCGGCAAACAGTTTTTCGCGTATCGCGTCGCAGGCTTTCATGACCGCGGAGCAGACGCTGGCGGTCGAGATCGATCCGCCCGACACGGGAGCCGGCGGCAAGGCACTGTCGCCCATCTCCACGCTGATCTTGTCCATGCCGACCCCCAGCCTTTCGGCCGCCATTTGGCCGGCGATGGTGCGAACGCCGGTGCCAATTTCATGGGAGCCGCACTGGACCCGAACCTCGCCATCCGCGGTGAGACGAACCCGGGCCGCGCAAGGTGCGGCGGCAGTCGGATAGATTGCCGTCGCACAGCCCATTCCGACCAGCCAATCGCCGTCGCGCATCGAGCCGACCCTGGGATCGCGCTTCGACCAGCCAAAGGCCTCGGACGCCTGGTCGTAGCACTTGATGAGTGAGCGGCTGGAAAATGGCTTGCCTCCGATCGGCTCCTTCTCCGGTTCATTGATGCGACGAAACTCGACAGGATCCATACCGAGGGCCACGGCCATTTCGTCCATGGCGTTTTCCAGCGCGTAGACATAAGGCGTCTCCGGCGGCGATCGCATGTAGCCAGGCGTGTTGCGGTCGGCATGAACCAGCGAAACATGCGTCAGAACGGAGCCGTAATCGTACATGCGCGCGGTGGCGGACGTGCCGCCGACGACATAAGGGTCCGGGCGTGACGTCACCTCCCAGGCCTCATGTCCGAACGCCGTGATGCGGCCGTCCTTGCCGGCGCCCATGCGGATCCGATGCCGTGTTTCGGCTCGATAGGTCTGCGTACCGAAGGCTTGCATGCGATTGACGACGCAGCGAACCGGCCGGCCGATGCGCCGCGCCGCGACGGCAACGATAGCAGTGCGTGCCGTCATCGGCCCCTTGGAGCCGAAGGCGCCGCCGATATAGGGACTGACGATCCGCACATTGGCCGGATCGAGCTTCAGTTGGCGTGCCAGTTCCACCTTCCAGCCCGTAACGTTTTGACTGGGTTCGTGTATCGTCAACTGGTCGCCCTGCCATATGGCGGTGGTCGAAAACAGCTCGATCGGATTATGATGCTGGGTCGGCGTCGAATATTTTTCGTCGATCTTCACCGTCGCATCCGCCCAAGCGGCGTCGAAGTCACCGGCCTTCGCATCCTCCTTGAACATCGGGCTTTTGCCGGCAGCCGGTTCCATCTTCACGCCCTTGGAATCAAAGCTGGCGCTGGGCCGTTCGTCCTCATAGTCGGCGCGGACCAACATCGCTGCCTCCTCCGCCGCCTCGAAGGTTTCAGCGACCACCAGAGCGATGATCTGACCATCGTGAAAAACCGTCTTGTCGTGCAAGGGCCCAATCGAACTTGCACCGGTGTTGCCGAATTTCGGCATGTCGGTCTTGTCCAGATCGCCATAGGTGACGATGTCCAGCACACCGGGTACGGCATTGGCGTCTTTCGTGTGAAGTTCGGAAACCTTGCCCCGGGCAATGCTGCTGGTGGCAAGGGCACCGTAGGCGACGTTGGCCGTAACGATGTCGGCGGGATAGCCGGCCTGTCCGGTAACTTTTAGCCGGGCGTCAATGCGAACAACGGGATCGCCCTGGTTTTCCCTTGGAGCGGGTGCAGCTTGGTTCATGGCTCAGCCCTTCATATCCCGGGTTTCGAGCAGCGCCCGCACCAGCGTGCGCTTGCCGAGCGGTATCTTGAATGCGTTATGCTCGCGCGGTCTGGCATCGGCGAAAGCAGCCTCGGCGGCCTCCTGCGCCGTGGCTTCGTCAAGCACTTTGCCCTGTAGCGCGTCCTCTGCTTCGCGCGCACGCCACGGCACCGTCGCCACTCCGCCAAGCGCAATGCGCGCACTCCTTACCGTCTCGACATCCATGTCGAGCGCGACAGCCGCGGACGCCAGCGCAAACGCGTAGGATTCGCGATCGCGTATCTTCAGATAGCGCGACCGGCTGCTCCACTGTGCCAGCGGCACTTCGATGGCGGTAATGAGCTCGTCGGCGGCCAGATCCGTCTCGATGTCGGGCGTTTCGCCCGGCCGTTTATGCAGCTTGGCAAAAGTGAGCGTGCGCCTTCCCCGCGGACCTTCGACATCGACGGTGGCGTCCAGCGCAACCAGCGCCTGCGCGAAATCGCCGTGATACGTGGCAATACAGGCATCGCTCGTACCCAGCACGGCATGCTGGCGATTGGACCCTTCCATCGCAGCGCAGCCGGAGCCCGGTTCGCGCTTGTTGCACGGCCAAGATATCTCTCGAAAATACTCGCAGCGCGTACGTTGCAGCACATTGCCGCCCAGGCTCGCCATGTTGCGAAGCTGACCGCTGGCAGCGAATTTCAAGCTGTCGGCGAGGACCGGGCAACGGCGCCTGACATCATTGTTGTCGGCTGCTTCACCCATACGGACCAGCGCACCAAGCCGGATCTTATCATCGTCTATCCTGATCTGCCGCAAGGCCGGCTCGGCAAGAGTGTTGAGGTCGAGCAGTCGCTCCGGCCGCGCGACACCGAGCTTCATGTAGTCGGCCAGATTGGTGCCGCCGACGATGAACTGCGTGTCGGCGCCGGTTGGCGGAACATGCACGGCATCGGGACGGGACGCCATGGCGATCGCCGTGGAGACGCTGGTTGGTCTTTCATATACGAACGGGCGCATCCTAAGCCCTCCTGGTCTCGTCGCGTGCCTGAACGATCGCCGCAACGATGTTGGGATAGGCCGCGCAGCGACATAGATTGCCGCTCATATATTCGCGAATATCATCTTCCGATCCAGCATGGCCTTCGTTGATGCAACCGATGGCGGACATGATCTGACCCGGTGTGCAATAGCCGCATTGAAAGGCATCGTGGTCGACGAAGGCCTGCTGGACCGGATGCAGTTCCCCGTCCGCCGAAGCCAGGCCTTCCACCGTTGTGATCTCCCGGCCCTGGTTCATGACGGCAAAGCTCAAGCACGACAGTACCCGCTTTCCGTCGATCAGCACCGTGCAGGCACCACACTGACCGTGATCGCAACCTTTCTTGGTGCCGGTCAGGCCGACATGGTCGCGCAGCGCGTCAAGCAGGCTGGTTCGATTGTCGAGCGCGAGGTTGTAGGTCTGCTTGTTGATACGCATCGAAACCGCCGACAAATCGCGCGGTTCGGCCGGTTTTGCGGACGCGGGCTGGGCAGCTCTCGTTGGGGAATTCACAAGCGGCATCACCGCCGCCGCCGAAACAGAGGCCGTCATGAACATGCGTCTGCTCAAGCCGCTGGAAATTTTGGCATCGGACATGGCTGGCTCCGGGCTGGCTGGGTCTCAAGCGGCCCAAACCACTCGCGGAGGGCAAAGTTCCCTCCTCACGAGCCTGTGATCCTTTTTCTGCTGGCCGGATCGATGCAATCGGAACCTCCCCGGTCAAGCGATGGTTGTGTGCCAAGAGCCGGAAGGAGGCGATCATGAGCGATGGTCGGCATGGCAAGGACGGCGACAATGGACCTGTATTCTCTGCGGAGCAGGCGAGACAAGGCGAGATCATCCTGCGAACGCGCACCCGTCGGGTCATCTTCATAGCCGGCTTGGTCGGTGTCGTGATCCTGGCCCTCGTCGTGAGGTTGGCAATCGGCTGAACCAATTCCCCTCGCCTGCTGCTGCGCTCTCCCCGGCCCGAAAAGCGTTAGCCTGCGCGCGGCGGTGTTTGGCCATGGCGGGCGATGGCATTGGCTACGCGAACTTCTGTTGGAACCAGCGCGTCAAATCGACGTTCAGCCCTTATTCAATAGGAGCAGGCCATGCCACGAGGCGACAAATCGAAATACACTGACAAGCAGGAGCGTAAGGCCGACCACATTGCCGAAGGCTACGAGAAGCGCGGGGTTTCGGACAAGGAAGCAGAGCGGCGTGCATGGGCTACCGTCAACAAGGACGATGGCGGTGGCAAGAAGGAAGGCGGTTCGGGCCGCGGCAAACACACGGGCCATCTCGCGGCGCACAAAGGCGGTAAAAGCGGCGGCAAGGCATCGGCATCACGGTCTGCCGCAAGCCGATCCGAATCGGCAAAGAAAGCTGCAGCGACCCGCAAGCGCAATGCGGAACACCGCGCCCATTGATCTTGGCGACGGCCTTGGGCCGAACGATGGAAGCACAGGGATGAAATCTCAGCTCGTCAATGAGATCGGCGGACAACGGACATTCGTCGTGGTGCTCGACCCAGGCGAAGAAGCGTTCGCGGCACTGACCGCCTTCGCGGTCGACCAGGAGATCGGCAGTGCGTCCTTGACCGCCATAGGGGCTTTCGAAAAAGCCACCGTGGGCTGGTTTGATCCGACCGCGAAGACCTACCGCAAAATCCCCATCGGCGAACAGTGCGAGGTTCTGAGCGCGATCGGCGATGTTGCACTGGGTGATGATGACAAGCCCAGCCTGCACGTCCATGCGGTGCTTGGATTGAGCGACGGCACCACCCGGGGTGGACATCTGCTTGACGGCATCGTTCGACCAACGCTCGAAATCACCCTGGTGGAAGCGCCCGGTCATCTGCGCCGCAGCAAGCGTCCGGACCTCGGTGTCGCGCTGATCGATCTGGCCGACTGATCTACAGCCCTCTGTCTCGTTCTCACGCTTTCTTGCTCCGCTCAGCAGGTGCTGTGTCCGGCGCAGCTTCCCACCCGAACACGCTGCGCCCGCCAAGCAGATGCGATTGGTCGAATTCTCCCGCGACAATTTCCTTCAGGCTGGGGCCGGTCACGTATCGCTCGACTTGCCGCGACTGATCGTCGAGCCGCCTCAAGGCGCCGATTTCTTCATCGCGACCGAGCTTTGCCTTCTGCACGGCCGACTTCAGAACCCCGATCGTCTCGTCATAGACCTTCAGCGGTACCGGAAATGGATGCCTGTCCTTGCCGCCATGCGCCAGCGAGAAGCGGCCGGGATCGGAAAAACGGCAAGGAGCGCCATGCACCACCTCGGCAACGAGGGCCAGCGCGCGCACTGTGCGTGCGCCGACGCCGGGGACCAGAAGGAGCTCGGCGAAATCGGTGGGACCGCGGTCCGCGGCGGCTGCGATATTGCCGTGTAGGCGATGCATGACGACATCGCTTTCGCGAACGTCATGGTGGGCCGGCATGACCAAATGCGGCAGCAGCGGTTGTTCCGGTTCCTGCCGGCGCGTCGGCTCCGCGCCACGCTCCAATGCCGCCAGCTCGCCCAGGATGCGATCCGGTCCGAGATCCTGCAAAAGGTCAAGTTGCCCTTGGCGGGACGCCTCGGCACGCCGGTCGGTCAGGTTGACGATCTCGCCTTGATTGGCCCCTTCGATGGCGGCATGCGGCTGGTCGACAAAACTCTTCAGGCCTTCGGAAAGCCAATGGTAGCGGCGCGCCACCTTGCTGTCGCCGTTCATACCTTGCTGCACCACAACCCAGTGACCGTCATCGGCGACGATAAAGCCATGCAGATAGAGATCGAAACCGTCCTGGACGGCGGCGCTGTCGACCTTGGCGACCAGCCGGCTGGCGGTTGCCAGGCCCGCTCCGTCGAAGCCGACGCGTTGGCCGATGGCTTCCAGCTCATGCGGGGTTTTGCACGAATGCGCGCCGCGACCACCGCAGACATGAATGCCGAGCTCGCCGGAAAGCGGCGTGAGGCCACGCTTCAAAGCGCCCACGACGCTGGTCGTGATTCCTGACGAGTGCCAATCCATGCCCATGACAGCACCAAAGGACTGGAACCAGAATGGATGCGCCAGCCGCCGCAGCAGCTCGTCTCGACCATAGTGATGAATGATCGCCTCGCACATCACAGCGCCAAGACGCGTCATGCGGTCGCCGAGCCATTTTGGCACGCGCCCGCCATGGAGTGGAAGATCAGCACTTCCCGATCGTTGCGTCACGTCCTGCTACCTGTTCTGGTGTCCGTCATTCTCTTAACAGATAGGCAGCCCAACCGCGCAAGGAAGCATGGACACTCCCACCCGGGCCGGGTTAGCGGACGTCAAGTCCAGTTCGAGAGAACCGTTTCCATCTCAACCGTCTCGACCTGCTGCGCGAAACGTTGGTGGTAAACGGTCAGCAGTGCGTCATGGGTTGCGTCGGAAGAACTGCACAGCGCGTCCGTGACGAGAACCACGCGATAGCCGAAATCGATGGCCCCGAGCACCGTGGCCAGAACGCAAACATCCGTTTCGCCGCCGGTGATGACCAGCGTATCGATGCCGCGCTCCACCAGGAGCGCTCTGAGACGCCCTTCGAACCAGGGCGAGTAGATGTGCTTGTCGACGATCGCCGCTGGCGGACAGTAGCCGGCTAAAGACGGCAACAGTTCGGTCATTTCGGGCCCGATCGTCTCGATCGTCAGGGAAGCCCAGCGCTCATAATAGCGCTTCCATGTGCCGACGCCCTGCCCCGGCTTCCCGGCGGGCAGGAAGCGTGTAAAGACCGTCTGTGGCGCGCGTCTTTCGACCAGCCTCTCGATCTGCGGGAGAACCCGGGTGATCCAGGGTGTTGCCCATTCGGACGGCTCTGCAAACAGCCGCTGCATATCCACGCAGATATGCATGCATCGATCGCCGAGAGGACCGTATGCCAGCCCCGGCATCGACATCAGCGCTTCTCCGACCGACGATGCATTTTCCCTGTTTCCTCCCGTTGTCGGCAAAGACACGCAACGCCGCGCGCAAGCACTGGTTCCTGAGATAGCCACAGGAACCGACGTAAATGGCTGGCGTTTCCGCTGAGATGAATGGAGGTGCTCGCATGAGACCGCGCGAGAGGCGTTGGAGCGGCAAGTCAGCCGGGGCGCCAAAATGGAACTGAGCGGAGGATGTCTCTGCGGCACGATCCGCTTCCGCGTTGGAAGCGAACCGAGAGTGCATTACTGCCATTGTGATATGTGCCGGCGAGCGACCGGCAGTGCGTTCGCGGTTCTGGCCTGGGTGCCTTCCCAAAGCGTGAACTGGACCAATGCGACGCCGACCTATCGCAGGTCTTCGCCGATTGCCTGCAGGGGGTTCTGCTCCGCCTGCGGATCGCCCCTCAGCCTTGCCTATGACGCATCGCCCGGAGAGATCGCGCTGCATATCGGAACGTTCGACGATCCGGCTCGGCTGGAACCGCGCTACAATTATGGATCGAGGCAGCGACTTGGCTGGGTTTGCTGCGGAATAGACCTGCCGCACCACGATACTGAGGAGCGATGGTGAAACCATGTCTGAAGGACAAGCCAGATGAGCATGTTTTACCGGGCGGCCAAGATTGCCGAAGAGGTCCACGCAGCACAGCGCGACAAGACCGGGCGACCGTATATCGAGCACTGCCGCCGTATCGTTGACGCGGTCGAAACCAAGGACCAGAAGGTCGTCGCCTATCTCCATGACGTCCTCGAAAAGGGCGAAGGCTGGGACCGGACCAAGTTGGAAGAGGCCGGTTTTGGCCCGACGATCGCTTCGGCCGTCGACGCCATGTCGCGCAGGTCCGGTGAGGATTACTTCAGTTTGTGCGACGAGCGGCATCGAATCCATTGGCGCTGCGGGTGAAGCGCGCGGATCTGGCGGACAATATCTGGCAGGCACGACAGGTCGGGGCATCGACTGTCAAATATGAGGAGGCACTATGCATCCTTGATGACGAGTTTCCGCGCCGTCAGCACCAGCCTTGAATTCAGATCGCCCCGCTGCGAACGGGCAATCTACTCCGGGACGTGGGGCGTGTGCCGTCTGTCCTCCGCGGGCTCGGCATCGATGCGCGCCTTTTCCGGATCGAATGCACCATGACGCGCAATGGGCCGCGCCGCGGTTTCAGGCGTCTCGTATGCCCACATGACATCGTCAGCCGAGCTGCCCACCGCATGGACGCGCCAGTAGCTTGCGGTGCCTTTCAAAGGGGAGCGGCTGGTGGTGTTCGTCTTTTCGAAAAGGTCGAAATAGATGTCTTCGAAAGGGATGTAGAACACGGGCTCATGTCCTTCTTCCTGAAGCACTTTCGCCCGTTCCGTGGCAGCGACTATGGCGTCGGAAAATCGTACCGTCACCGTGCCGGCAAACGGTTCTATGGCCAGTTGGCCAGCATGGTGTGTTGAGATTGCGCCTGAAGCTTGCATTCAAATTCTCCCTGGCTGCCGATTGATTGCGAGACCGCATTTCGGTTCGTCATGCATGGAGACGAAATGCACGGCGATGCGTCAGGTTCCGGCCTGTACTATGAGGTCGAATGACGACCCCACTTCAGCGCTTGCCATGGCTATCGAGAAACGCAGCCAACAATCGCGAAACCTGATCAGAAGCCTCACGCGTCGGGAAGTGTCCGATGCCATCCAGCACCACCCGCCTGTAGAACGCGGTGAAATGCTTTTCGAGCCCCTCTGAGGACTGGGCAAACACAACGCGGTCGTCGCCACCATGAAGCGTCAGGATTGGCACCGTGATGATCTTGACCGCTGCTTGCCGGCGGGCGAGTTCGGCATAGCGTGGATCGGGCTCGGCCTCTTCCCATCTGACCCGATAGGAATGCAACGTCACATCCGCCCAGTCAGGATTTTCGAACGAACTCGCGACACCATCGAAAATAGCGTCGTCGAACCAGCCTAATGGGCCCCAGCTATCCCACTGGTATCTGGCGAATTTTTTGCCATTGTTTCGTACGAACTCAGCGCCCCGGGCCGTCGCCATGAACCATTGATACCAAAAGTCCGGGCGCCGGCGTTGCTGGTTTGCCTGGTTGCCAGCCGAGCGACAGCGCAGCACAGCACTTGATGCGGTCCGGGAAAACCGACGCGAGCAGATAGGATATCCGGGCGCCCCAATCGTGTCCGACAACCGCAAAGCGGCTGAGGCCAAGCGCATCGGCAAATCCAGCACATCCTGCGCCATCGCGGCAATCTCGCCCGAGCGCATGGTTTCTTCTGACAGGAACGATGTCGGCCCAAAGCCTCGCAGCCAAGGCGAAAACGTCCGAAAGCCAGCTTCATGAAGGGCTGGCGAAATGCGAGCGTATGTCGTCGCGTCGTCGGGCCAGCCATGCAGCAGGATAACCGGGGCGCCGTCTCGCGGTCCACCATCGAGATAGGCGACGCGCAGCAGAGGTGTGTCGCAATGTGATACCGAGTTCATTTGCCCTGAGGCACAGTGGCTGGCTGATCACCACCAGTCGTGGACTCTAGTCTGGCGGCCTGGTCAATCTGTGGGTTCTTGTTGATGGTGCCGGTGTTGGCTTTCATCGGCTCGATATTGTTGTCGCAGGCGCCGAGCGCAAGGACGGCGGCCAGGACCAGGAGTAAAAAGAACCTCTTCATCGAAACCTCCTCTGGTTGCTGTCCGGCAAACGAGGTTCCACCAATTTGGTTGCCTGATCGTACTCTCCAAGACGCCATGGATTTGACGATCAACGCTTCGAGCTATTGGAATCGGCTGCAACTGTCGGATCAGGCAAAACCGGGCCACGTTCAGTCTCCGAACCCTCAGCCTCGATCTCCTGCACGGCCTGGTCCCAGTGCTCCTGCTCGCGGCCAGCCGGCCGGCCCTCCTGCTCCCAGATTTCATGGGCTCGCCGTTTGATCTTTTCTTCCTTGCTGTCCATGGCTAGATCCTCCAATTCGTCAGTCTCAATTCCGGGCCATATTTTTTGTTCCTCCCCATATTTTTTGTTCCTCCTCTGTCGGGAACAGCGCTGCCGGAGTTGCGATTTCGGGGAAGGCGCTTGTGGATTGCGTGGGATGAGCCGCTTGGTAATTTTCGTACCGATATTTTTTCGTGACACACCGATGCCCGCAGCTTTATGAATCTGGCTATCGGCCAGCGCCGAGCACGTCCCTCTCCGATCCTCTTGCCCGGCGCTCAACGCCTGATCGCCCGTCGCATCGACATGACGGGCCTGTTGCTTCGAGAGGAGGTGACGCCCATGCGGGAATTGCCGAAAGACATCGACGCCGATGTGGTCATCGAAATCAGCAAGCTGCTGGACGACAGCCCGCTTTTCGTCCCGGTGCGGGTTCATGAACTTGCGGCCAAGGTGAGGCAGAGGGTGAAGACCGGCCTGCCGGATTTTTCGATCGAAGAACTGATCGTGGAGATGGCCTCCGTACGTCAACTGGCCATGGCCTTTGATCTGCCTGGATCGGAGAACGTCGTGCAAATCCCGGTGCGGTATCGCCGCTAGCACTGCGGCATCACACGCTCCATCCGGAGGTCAGAACAAGCGACGCCTCAAACATCTGCGCACCGATCTCATCGCGTACTTTGACGGTTACCTTGACGAAATCGCAGTCGGGCATTTCGTCTTGGGCAACATCCTGCAAAATACGAATTGCTTCCGCTCTGGCTTGTTCCCGGGATTCGAACAGCTGCCCGTCATCGTCGGGTACCGCGCCGTCACCGTTTTGAAGATCGAAATAGTACCGCTTCATTTTCGGGCCACGCTGGAAACATCGGGCGGGTCAGTGATTTCGCTTCATTGGGGTTCCTGCCCGCTCGGCGGCCGTGCTGGTGAAGACGTGGTCGTTCAACGCACCGCAGCGCGAAGCGCCGATAGGAAAAGCACAAGCAACGCCAAGGCATTGAGGCCGGCGGCGATGGCATGTGAATACTCCCATTGGCGCCGCAGCAGCTCCCAGTTTTCAGGCAGGACAGTCCAGTTCCGGGTCGCCTGATTGATTGGGTAGGTCAGCGTCCAGAAGGCAAATTGCGTGGCGCCGATGCTGAGAAAGGCGACGACAACCAAGCCGAAAGATGCACTCGCTCGGTAGAGCAGGATCGCCAGGGCGGCCGTAGAGAGCAATGCTCCCAGCACCACGATTCCGAACAGGCTCCATCCATCATAGGCGCGCTGCGCAGCCAGATAGTTTGGCCCGTCAAGCTTCATCTTGTTGAATATCGCGAAGAAATGCGCGGCGGCCGGAACGAAAGCCAGTGCCACGAAAATGAAGCTGACCACCCTCAGACTATAAATTGCCATATCCGGCCTCCTCTCAGGAGAGAGCTAGGGCAATCGGCAAGGTTGAAAAGGTCATTATAACGACGGCTTCCGCCCGCGATCATGTGGTCTCGAGTGAGGTCGTTTTTTTAGACCTCACTCAACTATCTCGGAACATTTTTTTTGGGTTCTGGTTCTACGCACTGAAGGGACGAACCTTACCCAGGGAGATTTCCCCATGAAACATGTTCTCATTACCAGCATGCTGGCGATCGGGCTCGGCTGTGGAACGGCAATGGCTCAGACACAACAGCTCGAAAGCCAATCTGGCGCAGACGCCAATTGCGCTTCCGGGCAGGCTGACTGCCAGGGCGGTTCCAAGATGGGCGAGCAGGCCCAGGGCAAAGCCAAGCTGAAGACCGACGAGCAGGCGCAGGGCAAGGCCGGCACCTCCACCGACCAACAGGCTCAGGACAAGACCAAGCTGAAGACCGACGAGCAGGCGCAGGGCAAAGCCGGCACCACCGACAAGCAGGCTCAGGACAAGACCAAGCTGAAGACCGACGAGCAGGCGCAGGGCAAGGCCGGCACCACCACCGACCAGCAGGCTCAGGACAAGACCAAGATGCAGACCGACGAGCAGGCTCAGGGCAAGGCTGGCACCACCACCGACCAGCAGGCTCGGGACAAGACCAAGATGCAGACCGACGAGCAGGCTCAGGGCAAGGCCTCGACACAGGATACGACGTCGACCGGTTCCATCAACAACGTGACGGTGGAGCAGAAAACCCAGGTCACTCAGATCATCCGGGAGACGAAGGTCGAGCCTGTGTCCAATGTCGATTTTGACATCACCGTCGGCGTCGAAGTCCCACGGCAGAAGGTCAGGCTGCATCGTTTGCCGGCTCGTATCGTCAAGATCGTTCCCGCTTACGAAAGTTACGAGTATTTCGTGCTTGCGGACGGCCGGATCGTCATCGTTGATCCGGATACGTTCAAGATCGTCCTGATTTTGACCTAACATCTCCAACGAGTGGTCCGCCCTCTAGAGGGCGGACCGTCATTGCTGGACTGCTATGGATTCAAAGCAACCCAGAAGGACCGCAAGCGGCAGGTGATACATTCTGCCACCCGCATCGCGGACTCGGCTAGAGACGCCCGAGCACGACTAAGATAATGACTACAAGCAGCAGCAGACCGAGACCGCCGCCGCCATAGTAACCGGTGCCGTAGAAAGGCCCGCCGCCAAGACCACTAAAACCGCCAAGCAATGCAATGACCAGAATAATGATAAGAATCGTGCCGAGACCCATGACTTGCTCTCCTGTTTGCGGCTTCGCGCCGTATAGACGGAGCGGCGATCGCCGGCTGATGAGAATATGAACTCGCTACAAGCCTTCCTGTTCCCGACTGAGACCTCATCGACGCTGCTAAGGTAGTGTTTAGGCGAACAAAGGTCACCCCGAGACGCCCGAGTAGTCCCGCTCTTCAGCAATCCAGCGAGATGGGCGGCGTTTGAGGCTGCCATTTCGATCGCACCCGAGACTTTTTCCGGAGTTGCCGGCAGGTCGACGTAGTTGACCTCCTGCATGGCCTCGCCAACCCAATAGACCCCGCCATTGGCCGGGATGGTGAAGCCAACATCGTTCAGTGACTGAAAGCATTCCGCGTGGCAGTGATGCGCACCGTCCTCATTGCCGACGATGGCTACCAAGGCCGCCTTTCCTGCTGCCGGCATGCGCCCTCTGTCATCGGTCTCATCGAGAAACGCATCCATCCGCTCCAGGACGCGCTTGGCCACACTCGAGGGCTGGCCAAGCCAGATCGGGAGCCCGAGCACGAAAATGTCGGCCGCCAGTATTTTCTTCCTGAGTTTCGGCCAATCGTCGCCCTCGCCCATGTCGGAGAGCACGCCGGGCTTGATATCGTGGCTGAGCGCACGCACGATCTCGCCCTTCACCTCGTATTGCATCAGCGCCGCCAGGACATCGGCGAGCAACCGATCGGTGGAGGATTTTTCCCTGTCGTTCGAAGCTTTGAGCGAGCAATTGAGTGCGAAGGCCGTAAGCGGCATCTGGATCTCCCTGCATTGTCCTAATTGCAAATCGCCGCGACGACTTCGCGACAGCCCATTCGCCCGTTGCGGGACCGCTCGACATTTTAACGTCAGGATTAAATGCTTGTTCCGCCAGGCGGACCAACAGGCCGGTGGCGAGAGTGGCCCCCTCCTCCCGCCGGGTGACGGTCCAGCCGGCTGAGCGAGCAGGCTGGGTTCTTTGAGCACTGGCCACTGCTGGAGAACGGGCGGCGGTGAGCAGCGACGCCGGCGGAACCGGTCGGGCAACCTATTCGTTCGCTCATCGTTTTCTCCTGAGTTCCCGAGAATGGATAGACGATGCTCGTCCGGACCCTCGAAGCAGGCAATATGCGGCTGGCGGTATCCATGGCCGGCGATCCGGGCCGACCGGCCTTGATCCTTCTGCACGGCTGGCCCCATTCCCGGAAAATCTATGAGGGTGTGATCGATGAACTCGGCGCACGATACTTTACGCTGGCTTTCGATCTTCCGGAGATCGGTGAATCGCGTGGCACGCCGCCGTCGGCGGAAAAGAAGGTTCTTGCCGATATCGTGATTTCAGCCGCCGAGACGCTTGGGGCCAAATCCATCGTCGTTGCAGGCTTTGATGTGGGCGGCATGATTGCCTTCGCCGCTGCTCGCCATCATGGCGATCGCATCGTTGGTGCGGTGCCGATGAATACGGTTATCCCCGGCCTTCATCCCTGGACGAAGATAGTGGCAAACCCGGACATCTGGCATTTTGCGTTCCATGCGGTGCCCGAACTGCCGGAGTTGCTGGTGACAGGCCACCAGCGCGCCTACTTCGATTTCTTCTTCGATCTGCTCGCCGGACATCCCGATGCGTTGACCAATGAAATGCGGGAGACTTTTGCGGAGGCCTATTCGAGGCCGGAGGCACTTAAGGCCGGCTTTGATTGGTATCGCGCGTTCAAGGAGGATGCCAAGGTCAATGCAGTACCCGCGCGCATCGAAATTCCGATCCTCTATATCCGCGGCGACGCGGATTTCGGATCGATCGACGACTACCTCGAAGGTTTGAGGCTGTCTGGAGCAAAGGACCTGCAAGGTCGCGTGATCGTCAACTGCGGCGAATTCCTGCCGATCGAGGCACCGGCAGAATTCGTCAAGGCGCTGGTGGAATTTGCACCGAGATAGGTGAAGCGATCCGCGTTTATGCAGGTGCCTACTGACTCGCGGAAGTTACGCGCCAGACCGTGTTTCCGACATCGTCGGCGATCAGCAACGCGCCCGATTTGTCGACGGCAACGCCGACGGGCCGCCCGTGTGCCTTGTTGTCCTTATCGAGGAAACCGGTGACGACATCCTGCGGCTTGCCATCTGGATGACCGTCCTTGAACGGCACGAACACGACCTTGTAACCGTTGAAGGTCTTGCGGTTCCAGCTGCCATGCTCGCCAACAAAGGCGCCATTGCGATACGGGTCCGGCAGGTTGGTTCCAGTGTAGAACGCTAAGCCCAGCGGTGCGACGTGGGAACTCAAGGCATAGTCGGGAGGGATCGCCTTGGCGACAAGGTCCGGCCGCTGCGGCATCACGCGCGGGTCGACATGCTGACCATAGTAGCTGTACGGCCAACCATAGAACGCGCCGTCCTTGACCGAGGTCATATAGTCGGGAACCAGGTTAGGCCCGAGCTCGTCGCGCTCGTTGATCACAGCCCACAGCGCGCCGCTCTGCGGTTCCCAGCTCAGCCCGTTGGGATTGCGCAGGCCGCTCGCGAAAATACGATATCGGCCAGTGGCCCTGTCGACTTCCCATATCGCGGCCCGGTCCTTTTCTGCCTGGATGCCGTTCTCGGTGATGTTGCTGTTGGATCCGATGCCGACATAAAGCAGAGACCCGTCGGGGCTGGCCACGAGAGACTTTGTCCAGTGATGATCGATAGGCCCGCCGGGCAACGGCGTCAGCACTGTGCCCGGGGCGGTGATCTTGGTGTCGCCCGACATGTAGGGGTAACGCACGATAGCGTCGGTGTTGGCGACGTAGAGATCGTTGCCGACCAGGGCCACGCCAAAGGGCGAATTGAGATGATCGAGGAAGACCTCCTGGACATCGGGCACACCATCGCCGTTGGTATCGCGCAGCAGGGTGATACGGTTGCTTCCTTCGGTGCCGCCGCCTGACGTCGCCATGGACTCGATCCAGCCCATGACCAGGTCTTTCGGCCGCTTGATCGCCGCACCGGGCGGCGCCACGGACTCGACCACCAGAACGTCACCATTCGGCAGTTTGTAAAGCGAGCGCGGATGCTTTAAGCCCTTGGCGAAGGCTTGGATTTGCAAACCCTTGGCGACCGTCGGCCTTTCCTCCTGTTTCCAACCGATGACGGACGCGACATGCATCGGCGGCACCAGATACTGGATCGGTTCAGGCAGCGTCGGGTTCGCTCCGACCTGATCGGTGGGATCCGGTTCGCTATCGCTGCATGCGGGCAGCGCCAAAATCGATCCACACAGCAGACCGAGGCTCGCGATACGCGTGATATGCCTGGCCGAGACATTCATTCGACCACCTCCACCTGAGTGCGGCCGGAACTCCATCCCAGCAGGCCCACCAAGAGAACAACGATCACGGCGACGGCGGACAGGATGAGCCCCGTCGGCACGACCGAGGTCCAGGCATCCCGGCTGTGCACCAGTGCGTTGAAGAGCGATACGACGAGCACGACGAGGCTGCCGAGGAGATATGGCCATACACGCCCGGCTTCACCGGAAAGCCGGCCGGTAAACAAATCCACCAGTGCTGCAAGAACCGCGAGCACGCCCACAACCAGGCCAGCAAGGAGCAGCCAAGCGGAAAAATCGGCCCACATCATTTCAGCGCTTCGCCAATAGGCAACGTCGGTCAGCAATGTGCTGACGAAACATGCATTTGCGACTGCCATCGGCGTTTTATGGAACGGACGCCTGGCGGCCACCAACACGGATCGGGCACGGGCCATGGGCATTCTCCACCTTTGAAGCTGTACCTGTCCTCCAAACCAACTTGTGGTTGGGAGGTTCCCGGAACCGTTTGGGTTCAAGAACTCGTGATGGCGCTGGCGATGCCTCAGAACGGCTCGGCGCGCGATGCTCATGCGGAATTGGCGCGCAATGTCCGCAAGGTGATCGAGTATCGATGCAGATCAACTGGCGGAATGCTATGCTCCCATTCCGTGCGCGATGGTCCGGTCATGAGATACGCCGACCTTGGTTCGACGACGATGGTGCGGCGATCCCACTTGGTGCCATTCTTCCGCCGGAGCCGAAAACTGCAAGGCCCCAGCAACGAAACACCCGCAACGTCTTCGAAATGAGGCTTGTCTCGATGCCAGCCAATGCCGGCGCCGGGCCGGTATTCATTGATCAACACTTGCGCGAAGGCCTCGGCGGGCCTGCCTGCCAACGCCGCGATCTTGTCGCGTAGGGCCAACAGGAAGTCAGGGATCGGCGGCGCCTCGACGACCTGGCGCCTGTCGTAGTCGTAGCGCAGGCCAAAACCGACGACGCGCCGGTTTGCCAGATGGCCATGGAAATCGAACGCCTCGAAAGGCAGGCCTTCGAGATGCCGGGCGAGTTCCGTTTCTTCTTGCGCCGCGATCAGCTCGGGCTGGTAGAGGAAACCTTCCGGCAGGTCGTCGGCAGCACCAAAGAGATCGTGCTGGAGCCTGGATGAGTCGAGTGTTTTCGATGTGGGTGTCGCCATCCCAGCTAGATGGTGAAGGCCAGCCCGCCTGGCAATATCGGAACCTGGCCAGCAAATCTGCACCCCACCCAGCGGACATCACCGCATCTGACAACGCCTGCCAATCCGGAGTTTATCGGGTGCTGTATTCAACTCAGGATTCGCGAGCATGCCTTGAATGTAACCGAGGGAGGTTGCGTGCATGTACGTACGGTTCTTACCAAACCGTGAGCCTTCGTTGCCAGTTGCTTGTCAGCAACTAGATTGGCACCGCGGCATCCCCAAAAAATGCCGCGGTGGCCGGCGCGGCTTAGGCAACGGTGTCTCACCGGCATCATCGCGTCGGCCACTCGAAATGTCTTCCTGGCGGTTCAGTGGCGGAGAAGCCTCTGTTGACCCCGGCGCTCAAGCGAGAGGCCGCTCCTGCCTCGCAGGATGCTTCGAGCCCAAATCTCCGATCAGCCGGCGGTACTGGGTTTCAGGTGGACCGTAAGAGCCTCGCGCCAACTTCACGAGACCGTCTCGATCGCGGATCGTGATCTCTCCGCGGCGCGCTCGGATATAACCATAACTCTCGATCATCTGGAGGCCAACGGTAACCCCCGGACGCCTGACACCAAGCATGATGGACAGAAATTCATGGGTTATCATAAGCCTGTCTCCGACAGTGCGGTCGCTGCACATCAAAAGCCATCTCGCCAGCCGGACTTCCAGGCTCTGCCGTGCGTTGATCGATGCCGTGTAGCTTGTCTGAACATGGAAATATTGGACATAGCGCAACAGGAACGGCCGCAATGTAGGACTGTCCTCCAAGGCTTCGACGAATGGGGCAGCCTCCACCCGGAGGGCCTCGCATGTCGACTGGACGTAACAATCAAAGTTCGCCTGGTCGTCCCCCATGACCAGGGCCGACCCGGTCATTCCTTCGAACCCGATGATTCCGACTTCAGCCTCGGTCGCCTCCGAAGTCCTGGCCACCACCGAGGCCAGTCCGCTTTCCAGAAAATAGACGGCCTCGATCTTCTGCCCCGCAGTCTCCATCGGCGCACGCAACTCAAGAAAAACGCTCGCCAGATGCGGCTTTAGCCGCGCGAAATCGTCCGCGCTCATGCGGCGAAGCAATTCGCTCTTGGCTTGCAGGATCTGGTAATCCACGAGACTCTTTTCCCTTGGGCAAGAGTACTGGGATCTCTTAGCCGGCCGCGCCCGTCGAACGAGCGGACGGTAACGAACCATAGACTTCGTCTCGCGCAGCACTAGACGGGCTGGCGTGTTGGTATGAAACCGACAGTTACTGCTGAAGACTCGAAGGCCTTGTTGGCTGACCATCTTTCGCCAGCAAACGAGCCTCCCGCAGGATAGAGGCGCGATCGAACCCGAGGAGCGATATGATTTCACGTATCTGCTGTTCAGTGGCGCCTGTGTCCCGCGCAAGCGCGGTTATCGCGTCTACTGGCAGCACGTGGTGCTCGGGCTCCTTCGCCATGCAACGCCATGCCTCGTGATGGGCAAGAGCGATGGTCACTCCCAAGCGTCAGCGCCCAACTGTGCTGCTGACGATTTTCCTTTGTACGCTTCCGTACGGAGCTTTGCGAGTCAATTCGGGCCGAGGCTGATTTTGGGGGTTCTTGCATCCTTGCGTCGTCCGTCCGTCGGCCCCGAAATTGTTCGGAACGATTGCTCGGCTGAGAGGTTCAGATATTCCACCCAACAGGAGTCTCGAACGATGGACCACACCAACCACGTACGCCTCACAAGCACCGAACTGACGCCCGACCTTCTCGAAGACGCCACGATTTACGACGCGGACGACAACAAGGTCGGCAGCGTTTCGCATGTCCACGGCTCTGGAGCCGCCAGTCAGGTCGTCATCGATGTCGGCGGCTTCCTCGGCATAGGCGCCAAGCCAGTGGCCGTTCCCGCGAGCCAGTTGGAATTCATGCGCGATGAAGACGGCGACGTTCACGCGGTGACGAACTGGACCAAGGATCAGCTCAAGAGCATGCCCGAGCATCACGATGCATGATTTCCACGACTTCACCTTGAATGGGAGCGGCCGTTCGGCCGCTCTCTGAACGTCCCTTGGGCGCGACAGGAGGACAGACGATGCGGCGCGAGACCGGAGCCTGCTTCTGCGGGCGGATCGCGGCAGCCATGGATGGAGAGCCTTTCTGGATATGCTACGATCACGACGACGATTGCCGCCGGGCCATCGGAAGTCCGCTGACGATCTGGGTCGGTTACCGGCCGAAGCAATTTCAGCTTCTTAGGGGAACTCCGAAGGCCTTTTCCAAAACGCCAGGCGTCACTCGCACGTTCTGCCCAGACTGTGGAAGCTCGATAGGCTATAGCGACGAAGGCCTGCCGGACGAGTTCTATGTGACGATCGGCTTCCTCGACAAACCTGAAGGTTTTCGGCCGCAAGCCCATGCCTATTGGGACCTGAGGCTACCGGGCATCGAGTTTGATGACAGCCTGCCACGCATCGACCGATATTCGAGGAAGCGCGACCCGACGTTCGGCAACCCGCGCGACCGGTAGTCGCGGTGCGAGCCGCGAGGACATCGGCGGAACCTGACTATTGCTAGCGGGTTATTCGGGCAGACCCGTCGGGTGCCACTATGCCATCGACCGTGATCCAAAACACACAATACGATCCCGCCACCAAGATCCTCTCGGTCTGGTTTGTGCCGAGCGGCAGACGTTACGATTATGAGGGTGTTGCGCCGGCAACTTATGCCGCTTTCACCAAAGCCTCCTCAAAAGGCCGCTTCTTCAATGAATTCATCCGAGATCGCCATCGGTACCGCCGCGTGGCGTAACAAGTTCGGACATGAGCAGGCGATGCACGGAACCTGACCGGCATCGTCTCGTTGACGTCTCGTCGAAGCAAACCAGGCAACGACAGTTCATCTGGATATGGTCGGGCGTTGGCACCGGCAAAGATCGATCGGAACAGGGCTTCAAGGGAGTTCAAGAGCCATGACGGCCAAGAAGCAGAAGACCGAAAGCAAGGACAAGAAGGCGCTGCGCTTGGCAGAGACCACCGACGTCTCACCCAAGCAGGCCAAGGAGCTCATGCGAAAGCATGGCAAGGACAGCCCCAAGGTCGAGAAAGAAGCCAGAAACTTCAAGGCGGAAGGATAGGATCCGCATTGACGCCCGACCTGTATGACCCTGCAAGCGATCGGCCGCCAGGCAATTCGGTATTAAGGGGGTGCCCCGGCCTTTTCGGCCGCGAGCGCAAAGGGGAAGCGCAGCACCAGGTTGCGGTTCTCGTCAAAAATCTCGAAGGCCAATCCGGTACGCAGCGGCTTGCCATGCAGCAGCTCTTCGGCGAGGATTTCCTTCGCCGACGCCATCGCGTTTTCCTCGGCGCTCGCGAGATCAGGAAATTCCTGGCCCTCCGGATCCTCCTGCAAGCTTCCGCTCTCATCTCGAAGGTCGAAAAAGTATCTGGACATGCCGACTGAACTCCTGCTCATCGCGATGGTGGCCTCGGAAGCGCCAGCCTCAGATTTCAGTGCCTGATATACCCGGATTGTCGAAGAGCACGGCGAGGCCATGCTCTATGGCGCAGGCCGCAATCAGATCATCGAAGGCCTTTCCCGAAAGCGGGCAACTTGGCATCACCTCTCGGATTGCGGTTCCGGCCTTGGCTGTAGAGATCACATCGTGGCGCTTCTTGCGTGTCTCGACATATTGCTCGACCAGGATTTTCAGGCGCCTCACCGCAACGTCGTCCGTAAACATGGATTCCTCAGCCAAAGCCTGAAGTAAGGCTGTCGGCCTGATCATCGTGCCGACGGTCTCGGGGTTAGCCCGGATTGCTCGCACAATATTTCCATGGGCAGTTGGTTCCCCCGACCGCTCGCTTGGTAATTTTCGTACAGGGAATACCCTTGCCCGCGCTTTCGTCGGGCCGAACCGACAGCCGATTTCAGATGCCGATGGCGAGCCCTCAGACTTGCATCACCTTGCGGCTGTGACGCGCAACGACACTTTCCTCATCGGTCGCAATCACGCGCACCTCCACCTTGCTCTCCGACCGACTGATGATTTCGGCGTGGGTGTCGTTGGCGTGTTCTTCAAGCACCACGCCAAGCCAGGTCAATTTTTCGCATATGGCGTTGCGGATAGACGCGGACCGTTCGCCGATGCCGGCGGTGAACACGAGGCATTCAAGACCACCCATCGTGTTTGCAAGCGCCGCGGCCTCTTTCGCGGCGCGAAAGGCGAAAAGCGCCATCGCCTCATGAGCGCGAGGATCATTGCTCGCTTCCAGCGTCCTCATGTCGCCCGAAATACCGGATACGCCGAACAGTCCCGACTTCTCGTAGAGCATTGTCTGCAGTTCCTCAGCCGCGATGCCTCTTTCCAGCAGGAAGTACAACAGCACGCCGGGATCGATGGCGCCGCACCGCGTGCCCATGACGAGGCCATCCAGCGCCGAAAACCCCATCGTCGTATCGATGCTCTTGCCCTGCTGCAAAGCGCAAAGGCTGGCACCATTGCCGAGATGGGCGACGATGGTGCGTTTCGCCGCAAGAGTTGGCGATATCCCGCTGAGCCGCCCGGCGATGTATTCATAGGAGAGACCGTGAAACCCGTAGCGGCGCAAGCCTTGCCCTTCATACTGGCGCGGAAGGGCGAAGCGCCGCACGAGCGGATCGATCGTCTGGTGGAAAGCGGTGTCGAAACAGCCAACCTGTGGCAAGTCCGGTTGCAAGGCAGCTATCGCGCGGACCGGCGCGAGACTGCGAGGCTGATGCAGCGGAGCAAGCGGCGTCAACCTGTCGATGGCGTCGATGATGTCTGGGGTCAGACGGACAGGTTCGATGAATTCGCTTCCGCCATGCACGACGCGATGGCCGGCGCAGAGCAGGTTTCTTTCGCCAATTTCGCTCTGCACCAAATTCAGCATCTCGCCTATGGCCGCGTCACGCGGCTTGTCGGCGGCGAGCTGCCGCTCGCACTGCACCGTTCCGTCGGCCGCTTTTGCGCGGAGTGTGGGTGTGTCGCCCAAGTCCAACGTGCCGCGTGAAACGAGCTGCAGATCCTGCGACGAGGCAACATCGTAAAGCGCGAACTTTATGCTGGACGAACCGGCATTCAGCGCCAGGATCGACCGGCGGATCATCGGCGCGCCTTTGCCGCGCTTTTGCCGGGCCAGCTCCATTCCTGGATTTCGGGCATGTCTTCGCCGTGCTCGCGGACATAGGCCCTGTGCTTCACCAGCCGGCCGTGGAGTTCGCCCGCAAGCCCTTCGGCCCTTTCGGCCAGTCCCGGCACGCGTTCGATGGCGGCGAGCGCGAGGTGATAGCGATCGAGTTCATTGAGCACCACCATGTCGAACGGCGTCGTCGTGGTGCCCTCCTCGCGGAAGCCATGCACATGCATGTTGTCATGGTTGGCGCGACGGTAGGTCAGGCGATGAATGAGATAGGGATAGCCGTGATAGGCGAAGATGACAGGCCGTGTCTTCGTGAACAACGCGTCGAAGTCTCCATCGGCGAGGCCGTGCGGGTGCTCGGTGTTCGACTGCAGCGTCATCAGGTCGACAACATTGACGACACGTATTTTCAGGTCGGGGATCGCGGAGCGCAGAATGTCGGTCGCGGCCAACGTTTCCAGGGTCGGCACGTCGCCGGCGCAGGCCATGACCACGTCGGGCTCCTCGCCCTGAGCAACCGTACCGGCCCATTCCCAGATGCCCGCCCCCGCCTTGCAATGCGCTTCGGCTTCTTCAATGGACAGCCATTGCGGTGCCGGCTGCTTGCCGGCGGTAATGACATTGATGCGATTATAGGTTCTCAGGCAATGATCGGTGATCCACAGCAGAGTGTTGGCATCCGGCGGAAAATAGAGCCTTACCGTATCGGCCTTCTTGTTGGCGACCAGATCGGCAAAGCCCGGATCCTGATGGCTGAAACCATTGTGGTCCTGCCGCCAGACATGGGAGGTCAAAAGGTAATTGAGCGAGGCGATCGGCTTGCGCCAGGCAAGCTCGCCGGAGGTCTTCAGCCATTTGGCATGCTGGTTGACCATCGAATCGACAATGTGGATGAAGGCTTCATAGCAGGAGAACAGGCCGTGCCGGCCGGTGAGCAGATAGCCTTCGAGCCACCCTTGGCAAAGATGCTCACTGAGCACTTCCATGACACGTCCGTCACGGGAAAGATGGACGTCGTAGGGTTCGATGCGCTGCATCCAGATCCGATCGGTAACTTCGAACACCTCATCGAGGCGGTTGGATGACGTCTCGTCCGGCCCCATCAGGCGAAAATTCCGCGCCTCGGCATTGAGGCGGAACACCTCGCGAAGATAGCTTCCGCAAATCCGCGTCGCTTCAGCGATGACGCCACCTGGACGCGGCACTTCCAGCCCCAGGCTTTTCCAGTCTGGAAGCACAAGATCGCGCTTCAGCAGTCCGCCATTCGCGTACGGGCTTGCACCCATGCGCTTTGTCCCTGTTGGGGCAAGTGCCGCTAGCTCTGGCAACAGGTGTCCGCTTTCATCGAACAGCTCTTCCGGTTTGTAGCTTCGCATCCAGTTTTCGAGGATCGTGCGGTGGTCCTCATTTCCGCGTGCGTTCGACACCGGCACTTGATGCGAGCGCCAGAAACCCTCAACCTTCTCGCCATCGACCTCCTTGGGACCTGTCCACCCCTTGGGGCTGCGCAGCACGATCATCGGCCATTGCGGGCGTTGACCATGCCATCCCGGAGCCCGTGCCTGCTCCTGAATGGACCGGATGCGATCGAGCACCGTGTCGAGCGTCGCGGCCATCGACTGGTGCATGGAAAGCGGCTCGTGGCCTTCGACGAAGAACGGTTCGTAGCCATAGCCGGCGAAAAGCTTTCGCAATTCCTGGTCGTCCATGCGGCCGAGGATCGTTGGGCTGGCGATCTTGTAGCCGTTGAGATGCAGGATCGGCAGGACGGCGCCGTCCGACATCGGGTTCAGGAACTTGTTGGAATGCCATGCCGCCGCGAGCGGACCGGTCTCGGCTTCGCCGTCACCAACGACGCAGGCAACCACCAGGTCCGGATTGTCGAAGGCCGCACCGAAGGCATGGACCAAGGCATATCCCAGTTCACCGCCCTCATGGATTGAGCCGGGCGTCTCGGGCGCGGCATGGCTTGGCACGCCGCCGGGGAAGGAAAACTGCCGGAACAGTTTCCTGAGGCCGTCTTCGCCCTGCCCGATATCGGGATAGATCTCGCTATAGGTGCCCTCGAGCCAGGTGTTGGCAACCATTGCGGGACCGCCATGGCCCGGGCCGCAGATAAACAGAACATCAAGGTCGCTTTCGCGGATAACGCGGTTCATATGCAGGTAGAGAAAATTCAGCCCCGGCGTCGTGCCCCAATGTCCAAGCAGCCGCGGCTTGACATGTTCGGCCTTCAACGGTTCGCGCAACAGCGGATTGTCGAGCAGGTAGATCTGGCCGACCGAGATATAATTCGCGGCGCGCCAGTAACGGTCCAAGAGGTCGATCCGTTCGTGGCCGATAGCCTGCGGCGTCGCGGCTGCCTTGTCGTTCATCGACATCTCCAGCTTCGGTTCGCTGGTGATAACTGGGGCATTTTTGCGCTTGAGCAACCCCCGACTGCCGCCGTCCGGGGCGGCGTCGCGATCCGCGCAGCCAAGAGACCGGACGCTATCCCGGCGGGCACACGGCTCTGTCCGCAGATAGTCGGGAACCTTGAAGTCTTCTGGCGGTTAGAAACTGGAATCGCGAAGGCAGGCTCAAGGCAGGTACCGCGAAGGATCGCCTCGAAGCGTTGCACCAAAGGGGAGCTAAAAGATGCTCGATCTTCCTCGCGCCCGTGATCGAATGGTCAAAATCCATGTCGGCCGGCGCGGCATCCATGACCGTGAGATTCTGCAGGCTATGCGCGAAGTTCCACGCGAGGCCTTCGTCGAACCCGGCTTCGAGGAATTTGCTTATGAAGACACGCCGCTGCCGATCGCCGACGGCCAGACCATATCGCAACCCTACATCGTCGCGTTCATGATCGAGATGGCGGATGTCAAACCGGGTGACCATGTGCTCGAAATTGGCACCGGCTCGGGGTACGCGGCCGCGGTGATGAGCCGGATCGTCGAACAGGTCTACACGATAGAGCGTCATCCCGGTTTGGCCGAAACCGCGAAGCGGCGGTTTGAAAAACTCGGCTACCAAAACATCGAGGTTCGGACGGGCGATGGCACCAAGGGCTGGCCGCAGGCGGCGCCGTTCGATGCCATCGTGGTGACAGCCAGCGGTCCCGGCGCACCGCTCGCCCTTCAGGAACAACTCGATGTCGGCGGCAGGCTCGTCATTCCGGTCGGCGACGACCCGGATTTGCAACGTCTGCTCAAAGTCACCCGGACAGGCGCCGCAACCTATAGCGAGGAGGATTTCGGCGGTGTGCGCTTCGTCCCTCTGATCGGCGAGCAGGGTTGGTCGGAAAACGGCACAGTCACCGACGTCGGTCGTCCGCTTCGACATCCCCATCCGATCAGCCTGCCTGATATGATCGCGGCCGCGGCCGAACCCCTGCCCGATTTCGACGATCCGGCCTTCGGCGCATTGTTCGATCGGTTCGCCGACCGGCGCATTGTTCTGCTTGGCGAGGCAAGCCATGGCACGTCCGAATTCTACAGGGCGCGCGCGGCAATCACCCGCAGGCTCATCGAACGCCACGGCTTCACCATCGTCGCGGTCGAGGCGGACTGGCCCGACGCGGCGGCGATCGACCGCTACGTTCGCCATCGTCGGCCGCGAACCGGCAGTGGTGCGCCATTCCAGCGATTTCCGACGTGGATGTGGCGCAACACCGATGTCGCGGCCTTCACCGACTGGATGCGCCGTCACAACGAGAAGCTAGAGCCTTCGGAGCAAGCAGGGTTCTACGGCCTCGACATCTACAATATGAGCGGTTCCATCGGCGCGGTCCTCGACTATCTCGACCGGGTCGATCCCCAGGCAGCCAAGATCGCGCGCGAACGCTATGGCTGCCTGACGCCCTGGCAACACGAACCGTCCACCTACGGCCGCGCGGTGCTCACCGCCGGCTATCAAAAATGCGAAAAAGCGGTGCTGGAACAATGCCGGGACTTGCTCGCCAAACAGCTCGAATATGCAAAAAGGGACGGCACCGACTTTCTCGATGCCAGTCAGAATGCCCGGCTGATCGCGTCCGCCGAACACTATTACCGGATCATGTACTATGGCGGCGCGGAGTCCTGGAACCTGCGCGACACGCACATGTTCGAAACGTTGGAACATTTGCTGCATGCCGGCGGCCCCAAAGCCAAGGCCGTGGTGTGGGCGCACAATTCCCATATCGGCGATGCCCGCTTTACCGAGATGGGCGTCGTCAGGGACGAACTGAACATCGGCCAACTCTGCCGGCAGCGTTTCGGGGATGAGGCAGCGCTGATCGGTATGGGCACGCATTCCGGCACTGTAGCGGCCGCCAGCAACTGGGATGGCAAAATGGAGGTGAAGCAAATTCGCGCGTCGCACGCCGACAGCTACGAACGGCTTTGCCACGATTCCCTTGTGTCGCGGTTCCTGCTCGACCTCGGGCGCGACACAACGCTGCGTGAGCGGTTGCTGGAACGAAGGCTGGAGCGATTTATCGGCGTGATCTACCGGCCGGAAACCGAGCTGGGCAGCCACTATGCGGACGCTTCCCTGCCCCGGCAGTTCGACGCGTTCGTATGGTTCGACAAAACCGCGGCAGTGACGCCGCTTGGCCCGGAGCATGCAAGAACCGGCGTTCCCGACACCTATCCATTCGGGCTTTAGCCGGCGCGCTGCGAACCAATGAAGAAGCCGAGGCGTGGAACCGGAACGAATTATCCGCTCTGCGATTTCAAAACTGCAATCCCCGTCGAAGGAGTTTTCTCATGACCGGAACCAAACATCCGAAATGGAAAAAACCGAGCGATGCCGACTTGGCGAACAATCCTGGTATCGGGACTTCCAAGGGAACGATCAAGGAAGGCGAAGAGTTCGAGCTTGAGGGCGAGAACACGGTCGAAGGTGACGTCGAAAACGACACGACCGCCGCTGGCGGGATCGATCCAAGACAAAAGATGCGGACTAACAAATAGCTGCCCTGCGCGTCGCTGGGATCAACTTCGCCGGAGGAGTGAACCATGCCACTTGCCCTTAGCAGTGCCGCCTTTGCCGAAGGCGGACAAATTCCCGAAAGATACACACGAGACGGCAAAAACGTATCGCCGCCGCTGAAATGGTCTGGAGTGCCAGATGAAGCAAAGAGCCTTGTTCTCGTCGTTCAGGATCCTGACGCGCCGAGCGGAACGTTTGGTCATTGGGCGGTGTTCAACATCTCCCCGGACACAAGGGAACTTCCCGAGGCCGAAAGCGGCAAGCCGGGTCCGGGCGCCCTCAGGCAAGCAACGAATGATTTTGGCAACGCCTATTACGACGGCCCTGAGCCGCCGGTCGGACATGGCGTTCACCATTACCATTTCCGGCTGGCCGCGCTCGACACCCCGAGCCTTGCCATTCCAGCCAGCGTGGGCATCGAGCGCATCTGGCGGGAGGCGCAGAAACATTCGCTTGAGCAGGCTGAACTCATCGGAACCTACGAGCGCAATTCGTAAGTTAATGACCAGGGGCGACCGAGGTGGCCTGCTGCGCGGAACGGTTCTCCTCCTCGCCGGTTGTCTGGGAAAGGAGATGGCGCCATGTTTGGAGATATCATGTGGTTGGTCGTCGTTGCCGGCGGCCCATTGCTGCTGATCGTGCTGATGGCCTATGCCGTTATCGCACGCCGTCGGCGTGGACCCGCCGAACGAAGGGAGAGCGACCGGGCGACCGACCGGCTATACCAGGACAAGCGTTGATCCGCATCGGCGAGACCTCCGATTGGCAAGACATCCAATCGGCAAGACATCCAATCGGCAAGACAGGGGATCGTATGCCGCACCGAAGCGACGACGATCCCCAACTACGGTCAGCGCATTATCCTTTGCCGCAACCACGCAAAGAACCTGCCGCTGATGGCTGAGCGGACCCGCGTCGCAGCCCAGCGCGCTTTCATGGTTGAGCCGACGTGGCAATCGCAGACGATGTCGTGCAACTGCCAGTCGTTCAACTCGAAAAAGCGCTTTGCCTCACCATATGTGTCGTCTTTCAAACCCGATGCGCGCAGCACTGGATCTTCGAAGGCAACCGAAATTGCCGTACCCTCGCCCCGCATCATCGCACGTGCTTCAGGGTGCAGATGTTCAGTGCCTGCAAACGCCCCAAGGCATCGCTCGGGATTACGCTCCAGCAGTTCAGCCCAGCGCTCTACGCGCTGATTTCGTGTCATTGCGGAATAGGCAGCCGACGATTCAATCTTGGCGACGGCATGCAGTTGGTCGAGTGTTTGATGTTTCATGGCCAGCTCCTGTTGAGGCAGCGAAGCGCCCACGCCTTCAAGGGAATTACCGCGCGTTAATGCTTCGACAAGAGCGCCAGGCTGGAGAATTCGACACAACCGGATTGGGTCGGCGGGATCATAAACACGCCGGCTGCGTTCATCGACGGGGCTGCTTGTGACAAGCCACTGATCCGCGACGGGATGCATCCATGTTCATCCAGCCAATCGACTATTTCCTTGCCGTCTGGTTCGCTCTTGCCGCCGCCTCGACGCTTTATGTCGGCTTCGATCAATACCGCAACAATCCCGAACCGGTGGTGATGAAATGGGGTTTCATCCTGGTGACCCTCTATATGGGTCCATTGGGGCTGCTGCTTTATGTGCTTGCAGACAAGGAGCCACGGCCGGGCGAGCATGAAGACTTTACCAGGCCGCTGTGGAAACAGGGGGGCGGTTCGACCATCCACTGCGTTGCCGGCGATGCGACCGGCATCATTCTCGCCGCAGTCATCACGGCAACGCTTGGCCTGCCGATGTGGCTCGACCTCATCGTCGAATATCTGGCGGGCTTTGCCTTCGGCCTGTTCATCTTCCAATCGCTGTTCATGAAATCGATGATGGGCGGCACCTACTGGGAGAACGTGCGCAAGAGCTTCCTGCCCGAGTTCATCTCGATGAATTTCATGATGGCCGGCATGGCACCCGTCATGAGCTTTCTGATGATGGGGCGCGACATGCGCGCCATGGAGCCGAACGAGCTTTTGTTCTGGGGCGTGATGTCGATCGGCGTCATCGCCGGCTTCACGCTCGCCTATCCGGCCAATGTCTGGCTGGTCGCGCGCGGGCTGAAGCACGGATTGATGACGCAGCGCCCGCAGGCGAACGAAACGAGCAGTGGAGAGCCGACCGCCCACCAACAGCATGCTATGCATCACCCCAACGCCGGCGACGGCCGACGAAGCCGCAACACCTCCCATAAGTCCAAACGCAGCGGCCACCAGATGGAGACGGACGCTACCACGCCGCAGATTGCGGCCCTCGGTATTGTGTCGGTGTTGGCGCTGGCGATCGGCATGGCCGCGCCGGCCAACTGGCTGAACCTGACGCTTTCGGCGCGTGACGTCGGCGGCGCGATCATGCCGCAAGGCATGATCATGGGTCGCGACACGCCGGCGGAGGCCATGCGTGACATGGCTGCAACCGATCCGCGTCGCGTCACCTCGTCCTATGCTCTTGCCGCCAAGGGCGACCAGGAACTGCCATTCCGCCTGGAGAACGGCGTCAAGGTGTTCGAGCTCAGACCATCGGTGGTCCGCTGGCAGATCCTGCCCAACGTCGCGGTCGACGCCTATGCCTACAATGGCCAGATTCCCGGTCCGCGCATCCACATTCGCCAGGGCGATAAGGTTCGCATCGACGTCACCAACGACCTGCCCGAAGAAACCACGGTGCATTGGCACGGCATGATTCTGCCGAACCAGATGGATGGGCCTGCCGAGATCACCCAGCCGCCGATCGAACCTGGACAATCCTATTCCTATGCATTCACCGCGACCCAGCACGGGACCTATTTCTATCATCCGCATGCCAAGCCGGACCGCACCCAGGCGCTGGGGCTTTATGGGGCGCTGATCATCGATCCCGCCAATCCTGCCGACGAGGTTCCGGCTGACCACGACTATGTCATCGAACTTCAGGAATGGCTGGTGCGTGATGGGCTGACCTACCCCTCAATGCCAATGGAAGGCGGCATGCCGAACTTCTTCACCATCAACGGTAAGGCCTATCCCGCAACCGACACCATTCCTATGAAGGTGGGCGAGACGCTGAAGGTGCGTTTCATCGGCACCAACAACGGCTTCGTCCATCCAATGCATATCCATGGCGGACCCTTCGAGGTCGTCGCTCGTGACGGTGAGACGCTTTCTCCCTCGGCACGCTTCCTGGCCGATACCATCAATGTCGGACCGGGACAGCGCTATGACGTCGTGTGGAAGGCGCTGCGTCCCGGCAAGTGGCTCATTCACTGCCACATCCCGCATCACACGACGAACAACAATGTCGAGGAGAAGGGCGGCGGCGGGTTGATGGTCGTCATCGACGTCGGCTAGATCTGCCAACCCCTGTGGATTTACCGATGTTATTCGGAGGCCGCGTTGTTGCGCGCTACTTCTTGATAATGGTTCCGTTGCGCAAGTCGAATGCTTCGGTACCGCGAGCCTGACGGTAGAAATCGTCCTGCAATTCGCCCCACTCGCCGAGAAAGGCGCCGCAATTGCTGCAATGAATTGGCGTCGATTCCTCCGCGTTGTCGGGAATGTCCATTTGGATAGTCCCACAAGCCTTGCAATCGAGTTTGTCGTCCAACCGTCGTCCCATTTCCCAATGATTGCGCATTTTCGGCCATGAGCCAATTGTCGATTTCGTACCAAATCGCTCCAACCGCCGGTGAGTCCTCCAGCCATGGCTCATCGGTCAATCGCGAGAGTCAAAAAGGACGGCCAGCCCCAGTTCCCGTGCCAGCTCGACGATCGTCTCCATCAACTCATCGTCTGTGTCCTGCAAATAAGGCGCGTCCCTGCGAACGGCCTCTATCGCCGCTTTGACCGAAACAATGTCGCCGTATCGCGCACTTCGAAGCTCCTCTGCCAGAAACGCCTTGGCGGTACCGACAGGTCTTATTGCCCATCTGGCGATGCTCATGCGGCTCCCTCCCATGGTCACCTCTGCTTGATTTTGATCCTGTCCAAGGTGCAGATCAATCGATGGTACGATTCCGTACGAAACCGCCCAACCGGTTGGGAGACAGCCGTGTGACGGACGCCCTGGCCAAGGTTTTCGGCGTCTCTCTGGGGTGAGTTGGGACGAAATCGCCCGGCGGGACCAGCCCCGCGGGAACCATCGCTCAGCATGGGGGTTTCTTCAAAATCTCCTCGAGGATGCAAGGAGCGACCATGCGCATGTTGACGATAGCTCTCGCACTTTCCGGGGCGGTCATCATTCAGCCCGTCTACGCCCAAACTGTTGGACCGCAGCCTCCCCAGGTGACGCCACCGCAGGGCGAAGTGCAACCGGAGCTGGCGCTGCCAAATCCAGGCTCTGCTGATTTGAATTTCACCGGCGTTGCCATTATCGCCGTCGAGGATTTGCCTGACGAAATCAAGGCGCAGGCGGATGCCGTGATCAATCAAACCAGCGCCGAAGATTTGCTTCGCCTGCAAAACTCAGTCGATGCTTCGCCTCAGGCGACATCGGCTTTGAGGGCGAATGGGCTCAATTCCTCGCAGGTTGTCGCTGCAAACATAGATGGCGATGGCACGCTGACCCTGATCATCCAGACGACGACTTGAGGCGCCGAAGCAACCATTCAGCTTTGCCGATCTGCAGGCGATGGGCTTTCTGTCTCGAGGTTGCGCACTTGCCCCGCGATAAAGAAGCTCCCCTTCGTCTATGCGTGGACGGGAGGCTCTTCATTCTCGTCGGGATTGGGCAGCGGGGTCTCGTCCGGGAGCCTTTCCGGTTCGGGTTCCTCGATCGGCTGGGGCTTCCATGTTGGAGGCGGCACGGGCACATCGCGATTTGGGTCTGGCTGTCTTGGCTGTGGCATCTAACTATCTCCGTTCAGTCGGAACAACTCGTGCGCCGTGGCATGGTTCCTGGCAGAATCCAGCCATCGAGATCGTTACGCCCTCAGGGCACGCGCATGTTGGTCCGCCCAGGTGCCGGCCCAAAAGTTTGCAGATCGTTCGGAACCGGTCGGATTTTCGAGCCGTTGTCATCGACAGGGATCAAGGAGAAGCGCGATGAAGGACAAGCAAGGAAATATCGACCATACATTGCCGCAGGTCGCCATCGACGATCAGCAGGTGCGACAACTGGCGGCCACGACCGATTTGCCGTCCAGGCAGGCTCGCGAACTGGTGCGCCGTCACGGCAACGATCCCCGGAAGCTGGAAGAGTTGGCGAAGTCGATCAACGCCACCAATTGAGTTCAGGCCAATGGGCACCACGGCGCATGCCGCTGGCGTCAGATTTCGAGCAAGGCGTAGGGGCGGCCGCTTGGCTTGGTCACATGCATGGCGACGTTGTAGACCTTGGCTCCGCCAGGCGTTTGACCTTCGTAAGAACCGCGATGTGCATGACCGTGCACGACAGCACTAACCTGGAATCGATCGATCGTCTCCGCCAGGCGTGAAGAGCCCAAAAATGGAAATATCTCCGGCGGTTCTCCCGCGACTGTGTCGGCAATCGGCGCATAGTGGAGGATCACCAGCGTGCGCTTCGCCCGCACCTGGCGCATCGCGTTTTCAAGTCGCATTGCCTCGTTCACGCTTTCGGCGACCATCGTCTTGATGGCCGGTTCACCGAATGAGCCGAGCATGCGTGACCCGAAGCCGCCTATGAATCCCTTCACGCCGACAAAACCCACCTCTTCGATTTCGACTGCCTGCCCGTCGAGGAGATGAACATGCGCCTGGCGCAGGATGTTCGTGACGTCTTCCACCGCACCAGACTCGTAGTCATGATTGCCGAGCACCGCCACGACCGGGATCGAGCAGTTGCGCAGATCCTCGGCCAGCATCTCCGCTTCACGAGGCTTGCCGAGATTGGTCAGATCTCCCGTGAGAACGAGAATGTCCGCTTCGCTCGAAATTTCGCCGAAGAGGTTTCGATACGAGGTTTGCGCATCTTCCCGCACATGGAGATCCCCGACCGCGGCAACTTTGAGCGCGCGTGCGCCGTCCTTGGGCCCGCTGCTCTTGACGGGATCAGCCATCACGGAATTCTCCCACACCACCGACGCCGGCGAAGCCCCATTCCTTGACGTCGATTTCGTAATCGGTTTGCGAAAGCAGCCGCCCACGGCAGATCTTCATCCTTGGAGACGGCAACTGCCGTTGCTTGGCGAGGCGGTCGAGCAATTCATCGAGCAGCCACGCCGGGATATGATCGCGCTCGCTCGGATAGATCCATCTGAAATTGATAAGCTGCATCAACAGAACCTCCCAATGAACCTCCAGATAAGAAAGCAGCCGGTGCCAATCGATCTGATCGCCCGCCTTGAGAATCGTATGAGCGATATCGGCGCCATCGTGTCGCCCTCTGTCCTGGATAAAGCATTTGGACCAGATGAGTTCGGTCGGGCCGATGATCCGCACCCTGCTGCCCAACAGCTCTGTTTGGCGGGCGTGTTCCAGCCACAGGTCGCCAACAGGCACCGTGCCGTTGGCCGAGCCGAATATGACGTCGAAGAAATGCGTGCCCTTGAACACCTTGCCGAGCCACCGGTCATCCTCGATTTCGACGGCATATCCAAGCTGCTTGAAATGGGCGAGGATCCGCGCGTAATCGCCTGCCTTGCAGAAAATATCGAGGTCCTTGGTCTGGCGGGTGACACCCGTATAAGCGCTTACCGCGTAAGTCCCGGCGACCAGAAAGGGTATGTCGGTGGCGGTAAGCTCGCGGATTGCTTCCGTGTAAAATACCTCCGCCTCGGCATTTTTGAGCGTCGGCGCCGCTTTTGCATCGATCTTGGGAAGCGAGACCAGAACGTTTTCAGGCAATGGACCATTGGTCATGAAACGATGACTCCGAATCCGGCAACCGGTAGTCGCCCGCTGTGGTAACAACGTGAACCTCGCCTGGTTCCGCTACCAGGCGACCAGCCAAGGTTCATTCTCGTCACGCACTGGAAATTTCGGGATCGCGCCTGCCGATCCAAACCGCCAACGTCCTCGTCGGCAGCGCAATGTCGCCTCGAGATCGGCCCATGCCACCGCCAATGTCCCATTGGCCCAAATTTGAAACACCAGGTGGGTGATCGATCTCGATTGTTTTAGAGTTTATTGGGCTTACCCAATCGGCCCACAAAGCTGAAGCCGAGGCGCTTGACTTAGACACAACCGATTGGCGTGCGCTAAGCCATCATCAGGATCCATCAAGCCATGACACCCTCGCCTCCCTTTCTCGGCTTTCCCGATCGCCTGACAGATGGCCACATGCCCCGCGCAGTGATCTTCGGAGCCGGTCACGGCAGCACTTATCCCGGCAAGGACAGCCGCGGCCATGCCTTGGCGGCGGATGCCATCCGAACTGCGAGCCAGGACGATGCCGCGCTCGTCGAGCACTGGGATTTCGATCTCGGCGGCCCGCTGTTCGACGGCAAGCCGGCCTCTTGCATCGACTTCGGCGATATCTTGACCACCATGCATGACAACGCCGGAAACCGGGGCAGGATCGAGGCAAAAACGTGCGAGATCCTGGCATTGCCGGCCGTGCCGATCCTGATCGGTGGCGACTGTTCCATGACCATTCCCTTCCTCGCCGGCTTTGCGGAGCACGGGCCGGTCTGGGTCCTGCAGATCGACGCTCATATCGACTGGCGCGACGAGGTGTATGGCGAGCGCCACGGCTATTCGAGCCCGATGCGCAGGGCGAGCGAGATGCCGCATGTCGCAGGCATGGTGCAAGTCGGCCTGCGCAGCGTCGGCAGCGCACGCATCACCGAGATCGAAGCGGCACGGCGCTATGGCAGCCGCTTCGTGACCGCCCGCGAGGTTCACGCTCAGGGCGTCGAAGCCGCGCTCCGGCATATTCCGGAAGGCGCGCGGGTTGTCGTCACCCTCGACTGCGACAGCCTCGATCCAAGCATCATGCCGGGCGTGGCGGCGCGTACACCCGGCGGCCTCACCTACATGCAGGTGATCGACCTGATCGCCGGCCTCGGCAGACGGACCCGGATCGCAGGGTTCGACCTTGTCGAGTTCTATCCTCCGGCCGACATCGACGGCCTGTCAGCGCTGACCGCCGCGCGCCTTCTCGTCAATGTGGTCGGCACCGTCGTCCGGCAGGTTTGATATCAAAACCCCGCTTTTCGCCGCAGACCGGCCCAAAAGCTCGTGAGCAAGCTTGCGGCTGAAATGCCCTTTTCCACACCTGGGTACTCGATCCTGCCTTGTCCGACCGGCTCGTCGCTCCAGACCAAGTTGAAAGCAATGCCCTTGAGCCCAAGCTCCCCGATCCGGCGTACGATCGTCTCCTGCAGATAGATATCGGATATTCGCACCCCATCGGCACGCTCGGGCAGCTTGAATATCTCGGCACCGCCGATTGCGTCCGCTCGAAGGACGAGGCTTTCGATCACCATTATGCCGCCATCGTCAAAGCGAACGATCTTTGAACGTTCCTCGTCCAGCGCATCGATCACGGTGGTGACATTGAAGAGCGATATTGGCTTGTCAGCACGAAGCGGCAGGAATTCACCGTACGGTTCGAGGGTTGGCCGAAGCAACTTCAACGCCCTCGCCCGCAGGATGAGCGCATGCTCGCCAAGCCATGGAAAATCTGAATATTGCCGGAGCGTACCGTCGTCGTGTTCGCACAGGATCTCCATCCCGGGCGGATGCCATTGTGTCTGCTTCCGGCCGCAGAGCGTCGAAAACAGCTGGTAGTCGTCCGCCTGTCGAGGAAGGACCCATTCCTGTCCTTCGACCACACTCAGGACATAGATATTCATCCGATCCCCCGCACATCATTGCCTTGGTAGACTCGGCCTGCTGCGCGGCTCTTCGCGCGCGTTCTCACCGCTGGTCCGCGACAGCCGTTTGCGGCACCGGCAGCAATTCGGGTGCATCCATCCCCTTGAAAGGGTCACGCCAGGCGTCGATGTCTTCAAGCCGACGGTACCAGCGGCTGACAGAGGAATAATCGTCGAGCGGCAATCTGGCGGCATCGTTGAACGGCAGAAAGGTCGCCATTCGAAAATCGGCATAGGAAACCGAATTCCCGACCAGCCACTGCCGCTCGGCAAGCACGGCGTCGAGTATTGCCGCGGCCGTATGGAATTGGTTTAGGCCCTCCTCCACCCGCTTCTGATCGATCGGGCCGATGCCGTACCGCTGTTTGGTCCCACGTTCGAAATGCACCGTGTCGCAAGCGAGTGCGAAGTGCTCCTTGCCCCAGCTGAGCCAACGGATCATCTCGGGTTCGTCATCGCCGGTGCGCCAGAAATCCGAATGCGCGTCGCGCGAGAGCCTGCAGGCTATGGCGTCTGCCTCCCAGAGGCTCTTTCCCTCATCATCCACAAGGATGGGCAGTGAGAGATTGGGATTTAACGGCCGATATTTCTCCGCCTGCCCCGGAGCGAAGGGCGAGGCGAATTCAAATTCGACTTTCGCGTCGAGATGGAGTGCCGCCGCGACCGCCAATCGAGGGTTGGGATTGCGGCTGAAATACAGCTTCATAGGGCACTCCCGGCGTGACTGGATCTGCCGATCAGGAACGTCATAGCAGCCGTGTCTGATAGCTCATCACGCGCTTTGCCCCCGGCGCGACCAGCATCAGGCCTGGTTTGTCGACAAAATCACCATCGAAATCCACCGGGCTTGCAAGGCCGTGCCAAGGTTCGATGCAAAGGAATGGCGCGCCGCCCGGCTTTGACCAGACGCCCAACTCCCGAACCCCTTGCCAGGACATCTCCAGAGCCGGGCCACGCTCAGCGGCATAACGCACGCTGGAGCTGGCGATCTGGTCCATGATCACCGCGTCCTCGTCGAACAACCGCTCAGAGAGCGGGAGTATGTTGCCTTCGACAGGCGTCGGCTGTGGCGTTTTCAGCAGCAGTCCGTCCTTAAGACGGCGGATCGGCGCCGGCTCATCATCGGCAAAGATCAGCCGGTAATCCGCCTTGGCCAAATCCGGCTGCAAGGGCCAATTGAATGCCGGGTGCGCCCCGATCGATGCCGGCAGGAGCTCATCACCGGTGTTGGCGATGTCGAAAGTCACATCAAGCTGCTGGCGGACCAGCGTATAGGTCACTTCAAGCCGAAAGGCGAACGGATAGCGCGCCCAGGTGTCGGCGTCGTCAGTGAGCACCAGCGTGCAGGATCTCGCCCCCTTCTGCGTCCAGGCAAACGGCTTGTCGCGCCCAAACCCGTGCTGCGTCATTGGATAGGTCCGGCCGCGATGGCGCAGATGATCGCCCGCCAGCCGCCCCACGATCGGGAACAGCACCGGCGAGTGCCGCCGCCATTCTGGCCCCGCCTGCCACAGGAATTCAAATCCGTGCGCGTCTTGCAGCGAAATCAGTTCGGCACCCTGCGCGACGATGGTCGCCGAGATGCCGTCGCCATGAAGCGTTTGGCTGTCCTGTGCCACATTTCCTCGCGGGTCGTTGTTGAAGGCCGGCGCGGTCGGCAGACTAGCAAAAGCTCTTGGGGACTCAAGGTGTAGCCTGGTTCTGCAGGAACGAATTGTGGCCGGAGGATCTCCCTCCGGCCACCTCTCCGCATCAAGAGCAATAACCCTCGCTCTTGCCCACAGCGAATAGTCGTTATTCGCGTTCGCCGGTAAAATTCAGCAGCAGCTGGAAGATGTTGATGAAGTTCAGATAGAGCGAGAAGGCGCCGAAGACGGCAAGTTTCTGGCGCGATTCCGCGTCGAAATTCTCGGCATACTGTTCTTTGATCGTCTGCGTATCCCAGGCGGTCAGGCCGATGAACACGGCGATGCCGATCACCGAGATGGCGAACTGCAGCGCGGTCGAGCCGAGGAAGATGTTGACGATGCTGGCGATCACAACGCCGATCAGGCCCATGATCAGGAACGACGAGAACTGGGTCAGGTCGCGCTTTGTCGTGTAGCCGTAGAGACTGGTGGCGCCGAACATGGTGGCGGCGATGAAGAAGGTGCGCGCGATGCTGGTTCCGGTGAAGACCAGGAACACGGAGGCGAGCGACAGGCCCATGACCGCGCAGAAGGCCCAGAACATCGCCTGGGCACTCGCCGCCGACATGGTCTGCATTTTGAACGAGAACAACATGACGAAGGCGAGCGGCGCCAGCATCACCACCCATTTCAGCGGGCTGGAGAAGATCGGCACGTAGAGCGCCGGCGTCGATGAGATCATGAAGGCGACGAGGCCGGTGACCACAAGGCCGACGCCCATGTAGTTGTAGACGCGCAGCATATGCTGGCGCAGGCCCTCGTCGAAGATGGCTCCGGTTTGCGCGCCGGCGCCGACGCGATATCCCAGATTGGGGGTGTTCATTTGCGTTCTCCTTTGTGGATCGATCAGTAAAGCGTCTTGGCAAGCGTCTCGGCGGCGCGGTCGAGGTCGTGAACCTCGCTTCGTCCGACCACCGCATAGGCGACATCGCCGATCTGGAAATAGGCCGACGAAATGTCGCCCGAGGGCGCTATCGTCGGCTTGACGACGTCGAAGGTTCCGGGCCGGATCGCAAACAGCGACACCAGCCCCATGTCTTTCGTCTCGACCGCCATCTCGACGCTCGGCCCAAAGCGCGACGGATAGATCTGCACGTCGCGCACCCTCCAATCCGTCGGCAGCGACGGCATGACGATCGCAGTGGCGGCGCGGATTTCGCCGGCGTTGTAATTGGGCGCTTCCGGCTGCGATGGCATGCTCTCGCGCACCAGCGTCGTCCTGTGGGCCTGCACCGCCTCGTCGACATAGGCGGGCGGCTGCGGCGAGGCGACGACCTTGGTCACCGACATCGGCCCGATGATGCCGTTTGCCAGCCAGCCGGCGGCGACGAAGCCGGCGACCGCCGCCGCGCGCTGCAACACGCCGAAGAGCCGGCCGCGGGCAAGCCCCCTCTCCAGCCGCCGCGCGGCATCGGCGGTCGCGGACCGCGCCATGCCTTTGGAGCCGGCCAAACCTGCGGAACCGGCAAGCGCCACGCGCAGTTCATCGCGGGTCCTGAGATCCGACATCACGCGCGCCGCCGCCTCCGGGCGAGCGGACAAGAATGCTTCGACCTCGATGCGGCGGGTGACGTCGACCTGATCGTCGACATAGGCGTCGAGGTCGATATCGGTCACGGGATCGACAGTTGCGGTCATGACGGGCCTCCAACGATCCTGAGATGGTTTTTTGCCTTCGCCGGCTCCTCCATCTCGCGCAGTGCGGCGCGCGCCCTGCCGATGCGTGACATCAGCGTGCCGAGCGGCACGCCGCTGGCATCGGCGGCCTGTTGATAAGAGAGGCCTTCGATGGCGACGAGGTGCAGCGCTGAACGCTGTTCTTCCGGCAGGCTGAAAAAAGCCTCGCGCACCTGCGCTAGGCGCACCGAATGTTCCTGTGGTGCCGGCGTGCTGCCGTCGGCCAGGTATCCAGCCTGTTCGACGCGCGACGCTTCGGACTTGCGGGACCGCATCTTGTCGATGAAGGTGTTGTGGACGATCGACAGCAGCCACGCGCGCAGGTTTCCGCCGGAGCGGAACGTGCTGCGCCGCTCATAGGCGCGCACCAGCGCGTCATGGACAAGATCCTCGGCGTCGGTGCTGTCGCGCGTCAGCGAGCGCGCATAGCGACGCAGCGAACCGAGCTGTCCTAGGATGTCAAAGCGTGGCATCGACGGTTTCATGTCCTGTTTACGGAGCATGTGGGGATTTTAATCCCTGCCCTGCCAATTTTTTCCCTTTGAGGACATCGTTCGCCTCTACCCTCGCCTCGCAGCATCGAGCGGCTATCCCTGGAACCGCATGATGAAGCCGAGAAATACAAGCTCCCGGAATCGTTGTGCGGGTGATTTCCATCGGTGCATCGACGGCAGGCATGGCGGCAGTGGGCCCAATGTGGCGACTGGAATGCAGTAGATCGTGCCTACTTCACACGCCTCTTCTCCAGCTTCCTCGCCAGCGTCCGGCGGTGCATGCCCAACCGTCGTGCTGTCTCGGAAATGTTGAAGTCGGCCTCCACCAGCATTTCGTGGATGCGCTCCCATTCGAGGTTCTTTATCGAGGTTGGTCGCTCGGCGAGCGGCACCGAAGCATTGCCCTCGACCTGGCCGAAAGCGGCTTCAATGTCGTCGGTGTTGGCGGGCTTGGCAAGATACTGGCAGGCGCCGAGCTTGATCGCCTCGACAGCGGTGGCGATGCTTGCAAAGCCGGTCAACACGACGATCCGCATTTCAGGATCGTGCTCGTGCAGCGCCCTGACGCATTCCAGGCCCGAGCCGCTGGCAAGCTTGAGATCGACGACGGCATATTGGAAGGCAACGGTGCCGATCAGCGCATGCACGCCGTCGACGCTCCGGCAGCTATGCGTTTCGTAGTCACGCCGTTCGAAAGACCGGCGCAGTGCGTTGGCAAAGGCGATGTCGTCCTCGACGATCAACAGCGTGCGTTTAGTCGGCATTGTGCCCTCGCGGAGACAGAGCAGCCAGCGGCAGATGCAACGTAACCGAAGCTCCCCCCTCGGTTCTATTTCTTACGGTGACGCTACCCCCCAGCTTGCGGATGACATTGACGACCAGAAACAGGCCGAGCCCGCTACCTGGCCGGTTTTTGGTCGACGTATAGGGCTTGCCGAATTCAGCAAGCATGGCTTCTTCAAATCCCGGTCCCGCGTCGACAACTTCGACGATAAGATCGTCCGCGTGGCGGCTGACGATCAACCCGACCCATAGAGGCGACGCTTCAAGTGCGTTGTCCAGTACATTGAACATCACCTGTTTGAGCGCAGGATCGGAGACGATCTCCTGGTTGGCGCCGAAACGCCTGGTGTATTCGAAACCTTGCGGCAGCCGTGTCGATTTCCATTCGGCCACCAGCTCCGCCAGGAAGGTGTCGACGGAGGTGCGAACCGTGCCTTCGCCGCGCAATTCGCCCGACGACATCAGGATTCCCGAAACGATCTTCTTGCAACGGTCCAACTGGCCCTGCATCTCCCGGATTTCCTGCGCCAGATCCGGATCGGCCTCGAGAGCCGGCATGCGCTGCCAGTCGTTGAGGATGACCGAAAGCGTGGCCAGCGGCGTGCCGAGCTCATGCGCGGCGCCAGAGGCGAGCAGGCCCATCCTGACGATGTGAGCCTCCTCCGCCGACTGCTGGCGCAAATCCGCAAGATGGGCGTCGCGGGTGCGAATGTTGTTCTGGACCCTGGTGATGAACAGCACCAGAAGCGTTGCCGCCAGGACGAAACAGATGAACATGCCTTGGATGTGCAAGCTGAACAGCCCGGCACCGTGTGCGGCGGGCAGGCTGATCTCACGGTAGAAAGTGGTCAGCGCGATGAAGCACGTGCTTGCAATGAGAACAAGGGCCCAGACCGACCATGTCTCCAGCAGCACCGCGCCCAGGATGACCTGGAGCAGGTAAAGCGAAATGAAGGGATTGGACGCGCCGCCGCTCAGGTAAAGCTGGACCGTCAACGCGGTGACGTCGAGCAGCAGCCCAAGAAACAGCTCGGTGTTGGTGATCGCGTCCTGGCTGCTGTGCCGGCGCAGGCTGGCGACATTGAGAGCGATCAGCAGCAGGATCACCACCGCCATCGGCACCAGCGGCAGGCCGATGCCAAGCGCGTAGCGGACGAACAGGATCGTCACGATCTGACCACCGACCGCGATCCAGCGCAGTTGGATCAGAAGCAGGAAATTCTGTTTGTTGGTCTTGTCGTGCAGAGTCATTGGGCCGGGAGGTCCCCAGCCCTGGCCAAGCAGGTCACTCAAGCGGGCGTCCGATCCAGGCGCTGGTTGAGCCTCAGCGCCAGCAACGTGCACAGCGCTCCCGACAACAGATAGGCGCCTGACGAGATCAGCCCGAAATGGGCGGACAGGAACAGGGCGACTATGGGGGCGAAGCCGGCGCCGAACAGCCAGGCGAGGTCCGAGGTCAGCGCAGCACCTGTATAGCGGTAGGTCTTTGAAAAGTTCGAGGCGAGTGCTCCTGAAGACTGGCCGAACGACAGGCCGAGCAGGACGAAGCCCAATACCATGAAGACGGACTCTCCGACGAAGCCGCCATCGAGCAGCTGTGGCGCGAAACCGCTGAAAACGGCGATGGCCACCGCCGAGCCTCCTAGCAAGGGCCAGCGCCCAACCCGGTCGGCGACGAAGCCCGAGATCGCGATTGCCGCCAGGCCGAAGAAGGCTCCGATCGTCTCGATGACCAGGAACCGGGCCGGTCCCTCGCGCGTGAACAGGAAAATCCAGGACAGAGGAAACACCGTCACCATGTGGAACAGGGCGAAGCTCGCCAGCGGCGCGAAGGCGCCGAGCACGACAGTGCGCCCTTCGGCGCGCAATGTCTCGCGGACGGAAGTCGGCTCCAGTTCCTGGCCTTCGAACAGTTTGGTGTATTCCGGCGTCACCACGATGCGCAGCCGTGCGAACAGGGCGACGACATTGATGGCGAAGGCGACGAAGAAAGGATAGCGCCAACCCCAGCTGAAGAAGTCTTCGGCCGACAGGTTGCCGACGAAATATGCAAACAAGGCGCTGGCAACGATGAGCCCGAGTGGTGCGCCCAGCTGCGGGATCATCGCATACCAGCCGCGGCGCTTTTCGGGCGCATTCAACGCCAGCAGCGAGGCAAGTCCATCCCATGTCCCGCCCAGCGCCAGTCCCTGACCGATCCGAAACATGGCCAGCAGCCAGGCCGAAGCCGGGCCGATCTGGTCGTAACCGGGCACGAAGGCGATCGACACGGTCGAGGTCCCCAGCAGGAACAGTGCGATGGTGAGCTTGGCGCTGCGGCCGTAGGCGCGGTCGAGCGCGGTGAAGATCGCCGTCCCGATCGGCCGCGCGATGAAGGCAAGCGCGAAGATGGCGAAGGAGTAGAGCGTGCCGGTCAACGGGTCGGCATAAGGAAATACGAGCTTCGGAAAAACGATGACGGAAGCGATCGCGTAGACGAAGAAGTCGAAGAATTCCGACGTCCTGCCGATGATGACGCCAACGGCGATTTCGCCGGGCTTCACCTCATGATGGCGCGCGTTTATCCGTCTTGCGTCGGCTTCGATCTTCGAAGTTGGGCTCACAGCATTCTCCGTCGCCCCGCCGCGGTCTCATACGATCGCTTGCCATGTGCGCGGGCCAGGTGCTTTGATGACGCCTGCCGCGTCATTGCGGCATTGGACAAATTGTCCAATGCCTTCATTGCCGCGGTACGGCTAGCACTGGGGGGAACAACCGACAGGTCAAACATTGAGCCGTCTCCGTACCCTTTTCCTGCTGCCCCTGCTGGCATCGCTCGGCTCCTGCAGCATGGTCGTCATGAACCCTGCCGGCGACGTTGCCGCGCAGCAGCGCGACCTGCTGATGGTGTCCACGGCACTGATGCTGATCGTCATCATACCGGTGATGGCTCTCACCATATTCTTTGCCTGGCGATACCGCCAGTCCAACCGCGAGGCGCGCTACGAGCCGGATTGGGACCACTCGACCCACCTCGAACTCGTCATTTGGGCTGTGCCGCTTCTGATCATCATCTGCCTGGGCGCAGTGACCTGGATGGGCACCCATCTGCTCGACCCCTATCGTCCGATCGGACGTGTAGCGGCCGGCAAGCCGCTGCCGCCGGACGTGCGCCCGCTTGAGGTCGAAGTCGTCGCGCTCGACTGGAAATGGCTGTTCATCTATCCGGACTACGGGGTCGCCATGGTCAACGAACTGGCTGCGCCGGTCGACCGGCCGATCAGCTTTCGCATCACCTCCGCATCGGTGATGAACTCCTTCTACATTCCAGCACTGGCCGGCCAGATCTATGCAATGCCGGGTATGGAAACCAGGCTGCACGCCGTCATAAACAAGTCCGGCGACTATGAAGGGTTCTCCGCCAACTACAGCGGCGCCGGCTTCTCGGGAATGCGCTTCGCGTTCCACGGCCTAGACGATGCCGGTTTCCAGGCATGGATCGCGAAGGCAAAGGACGGCGGCGGCAAGCTCGACCGAAACGGCTATCTGGAGCTCGAACAGCCCAGCGAGAACCAACCCGTGCGCCACTATGCGGCGGTGGATGCCGATCTCTACAAGGCGATCCTCAACATGTGCGTCGAGCCCGGCAAGATGTGCATGAGCGAGATGTCGCAGATCGATGCCAAGGGCGGTCTGGGAATGGCCGGCATCCGCAACACCCTGCCGCTGCTGTATGACAAGTTCGCCCGGCGCGGCACGATATTCGGCCCTGCCCCATCCTATGTCGCCAGCATATGCACGACCGAAGAAGCACTGGCGGCTTCGAAGGCCGATCAATCCGTCACGCCGATGACCTCGACGCCGATAGTCGGCGCTGGTCTGCAACGGCCACCGCCCCTGTCGATCCGACTGCCGTCACCTTCCGCAACCGGCACGCTTCGGTCGCCCTTCAACTCCTGAGGCGCCACGCAAGACATGTTCGACAATCCTGCTCTTCTCAAGGCGATCTTCGGCCGGCTCACGCTCGAGTCGCTGCCGCTGCACGAACCCATCGTGGTCGCGACCTTCGTAGTCGTCGCGCTGGGCGGCATCGCCCTCGTCGGCGCGCTGACCTATTTCAAGCTCTGGGGCTATCTGTGGCGCGAATGGTTCACCAGCGTCGACCACAAGCGCATCGGTGTGATGTACATGGTGCTCGGCATCGTCATGCTGCTGCGCGGCTTCAGCGACGCCATCATGATGCGGCTCCAGCAGGCGATGGCCTTCGGCGGTTCGGAAGGCTACCTCAATTCGCATCACTACGACCAGATCTTCACCGCGCACGGCGTGATCATGATCTTCTTCGTGGCGATGCCGCTGGTGACGGGCCTGATGAATTTCGTCGTCCCGCTGCAGATCGGCGCGCGCGACGTGTCGTTTCCGTTCCTCAACAATTTCAGCTTCTGGATGACGGTCGGCGGCGCGGTCATCGTCATGATGTCGCTGTTCGTCGGCGAATTTGCCCGCACCGGCTGGCTTGCCTATCCGCCGCTGTCGGGTATCGGCTACAGTCCCGATGTCGGTGTCGATTATTATATCTGGGCCCTGCAAGTGGCGGGCGTCGGCACGCTGCTGTCGGGCGTGAACCTGGTCTGCACCATCGTCAAGATGCGCGCGCCAGGCATGACCATGATGAGAATGCCGATCTTCACCTGGACCGCGCTCTGCACCAATGTGCTCATCGTCGCCGCCTTCCCGGTGCTGACGGCGGTGCTGGCCCTGCTGGCTCTCGACCGTTATGTCGGCACCAACTTCTTCACGAACGACTTCGGCGGCAATCCGATGATGTACGTGAACCTGATCTGGATCTGGGGCCACCCCGAGGTCTACATCCTGATCCTGCCGGCCTTCGGCATATTTTCCGAAGTGACCTCGGCCTTCTGCGGCAAGCGGCTCTTCGGCTACACATCGATGGTCTATGCAACCATCGTCATCACCATCCTGTCCTACCTGGTCTGGCTGCATCACTTCTTCACCATGGGATCGGGAGCGAGCGTCAACTCGTTCTTCGGCATCACAACGATGATCATTTCGATCCCGACAGGCGCCAAGATATTCAACTGGTTGTTCACCATGTACCGCGGCCGCATCCGCTTCGAACTGCCGATGATGTGGACGGTCGCCTTCATGCTGACCTTCGTGGTCGGCGGCATGACCGGCGTGCTGCTCGCGGTTCCGCCAGCCGACTTCGTGCTCCACAACAGCCTGTTCCTGGTCGCGCATTTCCACAACGTCATCATCGGCGGCGTGCTGTTCGGCCTGTTTGCCGGCATCAGCTACTGGTTCCCCAAGGCATTCGGATTCCGGCTTGATCCGTTCTGGGGAAACATGTCGTTCTGGTTCTGGGTGGTCGGCTTCTGGTTCGCCTTCATGCCGCTCTACATCCTCGGCTTGATGGGCGTAACGCGCCGGCTGCGCACCTTTGAGGATCCCTCGCTGCAGATCTGGTTCATCATCGCCGCCTTCGGCGCCTTCCTGATCCTGCTTGGCATCCTGTCCTTCCTCATCCAGATCTTCGTCAGCGTGCGCCGGCGCGAGCAGCTTCGCGACGATACCGGCGATCCGTGGGACGGGCGTACGCTCGAATGGGCGACGTCCTCGCCGCCGCCGGCCTACAATTTCGCCTTCACCCCGGTCGTCCATGATCTCGACACCTGGGCGGACATGAAGAAGCGCGGCTACCAGCGCCCTCTGACGGGCTTCCGTGACATCCACATGCCGCGCAACACCGGAGCCGGCGTCATCCTGGCCGGGTTGAGCGTGGTGCTTGCCATGGCGCTCATCTGGTACATTTGGTGGCTGGCGATCGTCAGCTTCGTCGCCCTGATCGGCTACGCCATCGCGCATACTTTCAACTACGACCGGGACTTCCACATTCCGTCCAGTGACGTCACCCGCGTCGAGGACGAGCGGACACGCCTGCTCGCAGCCACCAGCCAGGCGGGATAAGCACCATGGCACACGCCGACACGGTGATCGACGACACGGTCTTCCACCTGGAAGACGACCACGGCCATGCCGAGAGCGGCAGCAGCACCATGCTCGGCTTCTGGATCTATCTGATGAGCGACTGCCTCATCTTCGCGATGCTGTTCGCGGTCTACGGCGTGCTCGGTGGCAATTACGCGGCCGGACCCGCGCCGAAGGACCTGTTCGATCTTCCGCTGGTCGCGCTCAACACCACCATGCTGCTCCTGTCCTCCATCACTTACGGCTTCGCGATGCTGGAGATGGCGAAGGGAAGGGTGAAGCCCATGCAGGTGTGGCTGGTGATCACTGGCCTGTTCGGCCTCGCCTTTCTCAGCATCGAACTCTACGAATTCGCCCATTTCATCCACGAGGGGGCGACGCCGCAGCGCAGCGGCTTCCTGTCGTCGTTCTTCACGCTGGTCGGAACGCACGGCCTGCACGTCACCTTCGGCCTGGTCTGGCTGGTGGTGCTGATGGTGCAGGTCTCCAGGCACGGGCTGATCGCCGCGAACCAGCGGCGCCTGATGTGCCTGAGCATGTTCTGGCACTTCCTCGACGTCATCTGGATCGGCGTCTTCACCTTCGTTTATCTGATGGGAATGTTGCGATGAGCGCCGGGCACCAAACAGACACCAGCGACCAGAGCCACGCGCATCACGGCGTCGATCACGGCTCGCTGCGCGGCTATCTGACAGGCTTCGGCCTGTCCGTCGTGCTGACCGCCATTCCCTTCTGGCTGGTCATGACCAACGCGCTCGGCAATCAGATGGCGTCGGCGATTGCCATCATGGCCTTCGCCGTCGTGCAAATCATCGTCCACATGGTGTTCTTTCTGCATATGAACACCAGGTCGGAGAGCGGCTGGACCATGATGGCCCTGATCTTCACCCTCATCCTGGTGGTGATCGCGCTGACGGGCTCACTCTGGGTCATGTACCATCTGAACGTCAACATGATGCCCGGCCATGACATGAGTCAGATACCCTGAGAGAGGGACCTGGCTTTGGACGAACAGGCACGGACGATACCGCATTCGAATACAGGCGACGGCCAAAGGGTTACGCGTTCACCATGGACGCTGTTGGTGCTTTGCCTTTGCGGGGCCATCGGCATCACCGGCTTTTCGGCGCTTGGTGTCTGGCAGCTGGAGCGCCGCGTCTGGAAACTCGACCTGATCGAGCGTGTCGACCAGCGTCTCAAGGCAGTACCTGTGGCCGCCCCGGCGCCTTCGGCCTGGCCAGCGATCAACGCCAGGGATGGCGAGTATCGCCAGCTTGCCGTCACGGGCCGGTTTCTCGGTGATCGCGAGACCCTGGTCCAGGCGGTCACCGATCTCGGCGGGGGCTTCTGGGTAATGTCGCCGTTCCGAGCGGATGATGGCTTCACGATTCTGGTGAACAGGGGCTTCGTGCCGACGGACAAGCGCGATCCGGCAACCCGCCTCGCAGGCAAGCCCTCGGGCGATCACACCGGAATTCACGGCCTGTTGCGCATCAGCGAACCGAAAGGCGGCTTCCTGCGTAACAACGATCCGGCCGCCAACCGCTGGTATTCGCGCGATGTGCAGGCGATCGCCACGACGCAAGGCCTCGGGCAGGTCGCTCCTTATTTCATCGATGCCGATGCCACGCCCAATCCGGGAGGGTGGCCGGTCGGCGGCTTGACGGTGGTTTCGTTCCACAACAACCATCTGGCCTATGCCCTGACATGGTTCGGGCTGGCCTTGATGGTGCTGAGCGCGGTCGCCTATCTGTTGCGGCAGGCTGTGAAAGACAGGCACGGTGGGGGCTGACCACTGGCCGTGGCAAAGCCGAAATTTGCGCACAGAAGCGCTCATGCCGACGCGGACGATGGCGTGGTGGCGCTGTTAATGCCGGCTGGTCATTTTCCCACGCGCATCAATGGGTTCCGCATCAAACCCCGTCCACATCACAGGAGCGTGCAGAGCAGGCTTCCCGGCACCCCCGTCTAGGGCTGGATCACCCAGCTAAAACCGCTGGCGAAACGTGACCGATTTGCGTATCACTCCGCCGCCATTGGAGCCGTATCGATGTTTGAAGCCCTGCAGCCCGCCCCCGCCGACAAGATCCTGGCCCTGATCGGCCTTTATCGCGCCGATCCGCGCCCCGACAAGGTCGACCTCGGCGTCGGCGTCTACAAGGATCGCGACGGCAAGACGCCGGTCATGCGCGCCGTGCGCGAAGCCGAAAAGCGGCTCTTGGAGGGTCAGGACACCAAGACCTATCTCGGCCTTGCCGGCGATACCGGCTTCAACACAGTGATGGCCAAGCTCGCCTTCGGTCCAGGCGCCGACATGACGCGCATCCGCGCCGCACAGGCGCCCGGCGGTTCCGGCGCGCTGCGGCTGGTGGCGGAACTGCTGAAGCGGACGCGCTCGGATGCAACCATCTGGCTATCGGATCCGACCTGGCCGAACCACATGCCGGTGATGCGCGCCGCCGGCCTGCAGATCCGTGAATATCCCTATTTCGATGCGGCCTCGGGCGCCGTTCGTTTCGACGACATGCTGGCCGCGTTGCGGACGGCAAAGAGCGGCGACGTCGTGTTGCTGCATGGCTGCTGCCACAACCCGACCGGCGCCAATCTGGATGCGGCACAGTGGGCAGCCGTTACCGATCTGGTCGTCGAGCGCGAGCTGCTGCCGTTTGTCGACATCGCCTATCAGGGCTTTGGCGATGGCCTTGAGGCCGATGCCCTCGGCTTGCGCCTGCTGGCGGCGAAAGTTCCGGAGATGGTGGTGGCGTCGAGCTGCTCGAAGAATTTCGCCGTCTACCGCGACCGCGTCGGCGCGGCGATGATCCTGGCCAGGGACGGCGCACAGGCGGATGTGGCGATGAGCCAGATGCTGTCGGCGGCGCGCGCCATGTATTCGATGCCGCCGGACCATGGTGCGGCGGCCGTGCGCATCGTGCTCGAAGACGCCACCTTGCGCGCCGACTGGGAAGCCGAGCTCGAAGAGATGCGGCTGCGCATGCTCAGGCTTCGGGTGCAATTCGCCGAAGCGTTGCGCCGGCAGTCCAATTCCGACCGCTTCGACTTCGTCGCCAGCCATCGCGGCATGTTCTCCCGCCTTGGCCTCACGGAAGCGCAGGTCGAGCGGCTGCGTGCCGAGCACGGCGTCTACATGGTCGGCGACAGCCGCATCAATGTCGCCGGCCTGCCCGAGGACGGCATGGACGAACTCGCCAAGGCGATCGTTTCGGTTCTTGATTGACGCGGCTCATCTGTGGACAAGGCTTCCGCGCCGGCTGACAGCGTTGGCCGCGCGGCCGGTCGCGGGATAGCATCCGATAGACTGTTTTGACGCAATTCCGGACAGAAAACCGTTTCACACTTTTCCTGGAATAGCTCTAGATGACGCCATCGAAAGACATTTCGCGCCTGATCGAGATCATGGCGGCGCTGCGGGCGCCGAAGACTGGCTGCCCCTGGGACATCGAACAGGATTTCTCGACCATTGCGCCCTATACGATCGAGGAAGCCTATGAGGTGGCGGACGCCATCGCGCGCGGCGACCTCGACGATCTGCGCGACGAGCTCGGCGATCTTCTGCTGCAGGTCGTCTACCACGCGCAAATGGCCGAGGAAGCCGGTGAATTCGCCTTCTCTGACGTGGTGCAAGCCATCACGACGAAGATGATCCGCCGCCATCCGCATGTCTTTGGTGACGAGAAAGCCCGCAGCGCCGGCATGGCCAAGGGCATGTGGGAAAAGATCAAGGCCGAAGAGAAGGCGGAGAAGCGAAGCGCTCGCCTCGCCCGCGGTCTCGATCCCGAAGACAACGGCAAGGGGTTTTTGGACAGCGTGCCGGTCGCCCTGCCCGCGCTGACCCGGGCACTGAAACTTCAGGAGAAAGCCGCCCGCGTCGGCTTCGACTGGAGCGAGGCAGCGCCCATCCTCGACAAGATCGAGGAAGAGATCGGCGAGTTGCGCGAGGCACTGGCCAAAGGCGACACCGCCTCGATCAAAGACGAGTTCGGCGACATGCTGTTTGCCGTCGTCAATCTCGGCCGTCATCTCAAGCTCGATTCCGAAGCAGCGCTGAGCGGCACCAACGAAAAATTCCGCTCGCGTTTCCATTATGTCGAACAGGCACTGGGAAAAGCCGGAAACACGCTGGACAAGGCTGATCTGGCCGAGATGGAAGCGCTCTGGCAGGAAGCAAAGACCGCGAAGTAAGTTACATTAGCCGTTGTTTTTACGACGCAATCTGCTTTCGATCTCTTCGCGGGCGCTTTGCGTGGCCTTGAGCGAGATGGTGGCGCTGCCGTCATCATTGTCGCTTCGCGAAACGACATCGCCATTGCGGTAAAGCCAGTCGACAAGGCCGAACTGTGCCGGCTCGATCGTCACCGTCAGGTCTTCGAGCTCGCCCGCCATCCGCGTTTCGATGATTGCCTTCAGCGCATCGATGCCCTCGCCGGTGACAGCCGACACCGCAATCGGCGGCGCCTTGCTGGCATTGGCGCCGTCTGCAAGCAGCCGGGTCCGGTTGCCCTCGTCGAGCCGGTCGATCTTGTTCCACACTTCGATCACGCGCTTGGCGTCGCCGGCGTCGACACCGAGGTCGGCCAGGATGCGTTCGACATCTTCCGCTTGTGCCGCAGTGTCCGGATCGGAAATGTCGCGCAGATGAAGCACGAGATCGGCCTCGACCACCTCTTCCAGGGTTGCGCGGAAAGCCGCGATCAGATGCGTCGGCAGATCCGAGATGAAACCCACAGTGTCAGATAGGATGATCGGCGTGCCGTGCGGCAGGCGTACGCGCCGAAGCGTCGGGTCGAGCGTGGCGAACAGCATGTCCTGCGCCAGCACGTCTGCTCCGGTCAGCCGGTTGAACAGCGTCGACTTGCCGGCGTTGGTGTAGCCGACGATCGCCACCACCGGGAACGGCACCTTCCTGCGCTTGGCGCGGTGCAGGTCGCGCGTGCGCCGCACCGTTTCCAGCTCCTGCTTCAGCTTGATGATCTTTTCCTGCAACTGCCGCCGGTCGGATTCGATCTGCGTTTCGCCGGGGCCCCCGAGGAAGCCGGCGCCACCGCGCTGGCGCTCCAGATGGGTCCAGCTGCGCACGAGGCGGCCCTTCTGGTAGTTGAGATGGGCGAGCTCGACCTGCAGCGTGCCTTCCTTGGTGCGCGCGCGCTCGCCGAAGATCTCGAGGATCAGCCCGGTGCGGTCCAGCACCTTGGCGTTCAGCTCCTTCTCCAGATTGCGTTGCTGCACCGGGGTCAGCGGATGGTCGACGACGACCACCTCCGCGTGTCCCTCTTTGACGATTTCGGCGAATTCGGCGACCTTGCCGCTGCCGAGCAACGTCGCCGGGCGCGGATCGTTGATGGTAACCACCGCAGTGTGGACCAGGTCGAGGTTGATGGCGCGGGCAAGGCCAACTGCCTCGTCATGACGAGCATCAGCCGAACGCATCAACCGAGGACGGTTGGTCTCGTCGTCGTTGCGCTGGTGGCGGGTAAGGACGGGCACAATGACAACGGCCCGGGTCGGGCCCTTGGCTTCCGTCCCGGGATGATGTGTTGGTTTTCCGCGAACGGTGGCGTCCGCGTCTTTCTCACGTGCCAATCAGGCGCCCTGGCTTTCCTCGCCATCGAACATCTGAACCGGCTGGCTCGGCATGATCGTGGAAATGGCGTGCTTGTAGACGAGCTGGGAGTGACCGTCGCGGCGCAGCAGGACACAGAAATTGTCGAACGAAGTGACCACGCCGGTCAGCTTCACGCCGTTGATGAGGAAGATGGTGAGCGGGTTCTTGCTCTTGCGAACTGAATTCAGGAACAGGTCCTGAAGGTTTTGCGATCGTTCCGCCATTGTTCTTGTCTTTCGCCGATCCCCTTCGGTTTGCAAGCCAATGCGCCAAATTAACGGGCGCATGTCAAGCTCGCAAACACCGTCTTGTCGTCAGTAACGACAAGCAGAACGAGATATATTGATGTTCATTCCACCTGTGCGGTTATCAGGCTGGACTTTTTTCCGCAATGTCAAAAAAGGCCTGCCGCAACGAAAGTGTTATTGAGCCGGGGTGCCCATTGGCGACCGTATCGCCGTCGATGGCCACCACCGGCATGGCGATTGTCGTTGCGGAGCTGATGAACGCCTCGCGTGCCGCCTTGGCCTCGGCGACGGAAAAGCCGCGCTCCTCGATCTTCAGGCCAAGCTTGGCCGCCACTTCGAACATGGTCGTGCGGGTGATGCCGCGCAAGATGCCGTGCTCGGCCGGCCTGGTGACCAGGACGCCGTCCCGGGTGATGATCCAGGCATTGGACGAGCCGCCTTCTTTTACGTTGCCTTCATCGTCGACGAACCAGGCTTCCTGCGCACCGGCTTCCTTGGCCTTCTGCTTGGCCAATACATTGGGCAGCAGCCCGACGGTCTTGATGTCGACGCGGTCCCAGCGGTTCTCCGGCACGGTGATGACCGCGATGCCGGTCTCGGCTCGCTTCGCTCCAGCCGCTGGGTCGGCCTTCCTGGCGGTGACTACCAGGGCCGGCTTCGTGTCGGCGGAAGGGAAGGCGAAGTCGCGGCTGGCCACGCCGCGCGTCACCTGCACGTAGACCAGGCCATTGGCGACCTGGTTGCGATTGACCACCTCGCGCAGAATGAGTGGCAGCACGCGGGAGGTGACCGGCCAGGCGATCGACAATTCGGTCAGCGAGCGGTTCAGCCGGGACAGATGGCGCGGCATGTCGACGATGAAACCACGCGCCACCTCGCAGACCTCATAGACACCGTCGGCGAACTGATAGCCACGGTCCTCGATATGGACGGCGGCATCGGCGTGCGTGACATAGCGCCCGTTGACATAGGCAATGCGCGGCATGGGCAACCTCTAGATATTCTCGGGGCTTTCTTATGCGATTCCACCGCCGCCGTAACCGGCAAATGCTCGGCCCGGGCGCGGCGGCTGGATATGTCGCGCTCAGACGCCCAGCGACTTCAGCTTGCGATGCAGAGCGGAGCGCTCCATGCCGATGAACTCGGCGGTCTTCGAGATGTTGCCGCCGAACCGGTTGATCTGGGCGATCAGGTAATCCTTCTCGAACTGCTCACGCGCTTCGCGCAACGGCAGCGCCATGATGTGCTGGTCGGATTGATTCGGCGTGCGCGGCATGACATCGCCGATCTCGGCCGGCAACAGGTCGGCGGTGATCGGCGCATCGACGTCGTCGCCGCGCGCAAGGATCATCAGGCGCTCGACATTGTTGCGCAGCTGGCGAACGTTGCCCGGCCAGTTGTGCGCCTGCAGCACGGCCAGCGCGTCGTCGCCGATGCGGCGCGGCTTGATGCCGGCCTGGCGGGCGATCTGCTTCATGAAATTATCGACGAGGTAGGGAATATCCTCGCGCCGCTCGGCCAATCCCGGCACGATGACCGGAACCACCGCGAGGCGATGGTAAAGATCCTCGCGAAAACGCCCGTCGGCAATCATCGCTTCGAGGTTCTGCGAGGTCGAGGAGATGATGCGGACATCGACCTTGACCCGCTTGGTTCCCCCTACCCGCTCGAACTGCTGCTCGACCAGCACGCGCAGGATCTTGTTCTGCGTCTCGCGCGGCATGTCGGCCACCTCGTCGATGTAGAGGATACCGCGATGGGCCTCCTCCAGCGCCCCGACCTTGCGCTCGACGCCATTCGATTCGGTGCCGAACAGCTCGATCTCCATGCGCTCGGGCGTGATGTTGGCGGCGCTCAGCGTCACGAAAGGTGCGCTCTTGCGCGCCGACAGCGTGTGGATGGCGCGCGCGGCAAGTTCCTTGCCCGAGCCAGACGGTCCGATGATCATCACGCGGCTGTTGGTCGGCGCGACGCGTTCGATGGTCTGGCGCAACTGGCTCATCGCCGACGACATGCCGATCAGATCGAAGGTTTCGCCGCTGCGCAGCTTGAGGTCGGAAACCTCGCGCCGCAATTTCGAGGTCTCCAGCGCACGCTCGGCAATAAGGATCAGCCTGTCGGCCTTGAACGGTTTTTCGATGAAGTCATAGGCGCCGCGGCGGATGGCGGAGACCGCCGTTTCGATGTTGCCGTGGCCGGAAATCATCACCACCGGCAAGGTCGGATGCATGGTCTTGATCTCGTCGAGCAGCGCCAGCCCGTCCAGGCGCGAGCCCTGCAGCCAGATATCGAGGAAAATCAGCCGCGGCGCGCGATCAGCTATAGCAGCGAGCGCGCTGTCGGCATCGAATGCCGTGCGGGTTTCGTGACCTTCGTCGCTCAGTATGCCCGCGACGAGTTCACGGATGTCTTCCTCGTCATCGACGATGAGAATATCAGACGCCATTACCGACCTTTTCAGTTTCTCTTTCGTTTTCCGCCCTGCTTTCGCCGCGCGGAGCCGTTGCGGCCGCAGGCGGCAGGATGATGCTGATCATCGCGCCGCGCCCATCGTGGAAGTCCGCTGGAGCATCGTGTAGTTCCAGCCTGCCGCCATGGTCCTCCACGATCTTCTTGACGATAGCGAGGCCAAGTCCGGTGCCCTTCTCGCGTGTGGTCATGTAGGGCTCGAGCAGCCGTTGGCGATTCTCGCGCGGCAGGCCTTTGCCATTGTCGATGACGTCGATTCGAATCGCACCATTCTGGCGCCCGGCTTGAATCCGGATTATGCCGTGCGAACCGTCCTTCTGTTCCAATCCGTCGATGGCCTCGGCGGCGTTCTTGATCACATTGCCGAAAGCCTGCGCCATCAAGCGGCTGTCGAAAGTGCCCTTTAGCGGCTCCGTGCCGAAAATCCGCTCGAAAGTGATGTCGGCGCGGCTGACCTCGACCAGGAACGAGGCCTCACGCAGCGATTCGCGCAGATCTATCGCCTTCATCTCGGGCTTTGGCATGCGCGCGAACGCCGAGAATTCGTCCACCATACGGCCGATATCCTCAACCTGACGGATGATGGTGTCGGTGCATTGGTCGAAAACCTCGCGGTCCTCGGTAATCACCTTGCCGTAACGGCGCTTGATACGTTCGGCCGAGAGCTGGATCGGCGTCAGCGGGTTCTTGATCTCGTGGGCGATACGCCGCGCCACGTCCGCCCAGGCCGACGAGCGCTGCGCCTGAACCAGGTCGGTGATGTCGTCGACCGTCACCACATAGGATTTTTCCTCCGAGCCGTCGTCGCCGGCCTCGATCGTGATCTGCACGTTGAAGGTCCGCTCGGCACCGGCGCGGTAAAAGGTCACCTGCTCACGATAGACGGGTTTGCCGGACTTGCGGCCGATCTCGAAGACGCGGCCGACATGCGGCAGCACGGCGGAAAGATTCTGCCCAAGGGCTGCGCTGGCCGAAATCGCCAGCATCGCCTCGGCCGAGCGGTTGACGATGGTGACGATGCCGTAGGGATCGACGCCGATGACGCCGGCGGTAACGCCGGCAAGCACGGCTTCCGAGAAGCGGCGCCTCTCATCGATCAGGTCCTTGGCGGACAGGATCTCATTGCGCTGCGATTTCAGTTCGAGAAGCATCTTGTTGAACGTATCGCCGAGCGACGCGACATCGCCGTCCGAAGGCCTGACGGGAACCGCGACGTCGAGATTGCCGGTCGCGACCTCGTCGGCGGCGCCGATGAGCTGGCGAATGGGCCGCACCAGACGGTCGGCGACCGCAATGCCGGTCCAGATCGCGGACAGGATAATGATGAGCGTCAACGACAGATAGGGCAGCGCGAAGGCCACCTGAGAGGTACGGCGGTTATCTTCCAGCCCCCGATATTCGTCGGTGTTGGACCTGACGATCTGCCTTGCCTTGATCACTTCGGGGTCGACGAGCCGAATGGTGTAGAGGTAGAGTCCTTCGATCTCCCGCAGCTTGACGATGGCACCCATGATGTTGCGCGTTTTCGGTTCGATCAGCACCGGCTTGCCGTCGGTAGCGCTGGCCACCGCGCCTTCCGGCGGCTCGGGCATGGCGAAATCCGTATCGGTCTTGGCGCTCATGACGAAAGAGCCGTCCGGCTTGATCAGCGCCGCATGGGCCAGCGAACGGCCCACGGCTTCCTTGTTCATCAGGTCGAGAAAGCCGGTACGATCAAGGCCGTAGAGCGTGCGCGACGCATCGAGATCATAGGCCATGGACAGCGTCGTGCCCTGGAGGTTGCGGGCATTTTCCTGGACATAGGCGTCGGCGATCGACAGCGATGAATTGACGATCGTCTTGGTGCGGATCTCGAACCAGCGGTCGAGGCCGATGTCGAGCGTGATCGAGGCGATGATGGCCACCATGATGGCTGGAATGGCGGCAACCAGGGCGAACATGGCGACAATGCGCACATGCAGCCGCGAAGCGGCCTTGCCATGCCGGCGCGCCATCAGGATGCGGTGCACCTCACGCCCGACCAGCGCGATAAGAAACAGGACGAAAGCCGTGTTGAGGGCAATCAACGCCAGCGTAGTCGACTCGTTCGGTGTGATCGGCGTGGCGCCAACGAGGATGGCGAACGAGATCGCCGCCGTCATCAGCGCGCCGACGACCGCGATCACGCCTGGCAGCGCAAGCAGCCGGCGCCCGTCACGAGCGCCGGGTTCGCTGAAAAGCGGTTGGTTTGTTGTCGGTGCCTGCGGAGCCATGTCGCCGTCTAGAGCCATGATTGCGTCGGATGTATGCAACGCATTGTGGCGATTATGCAACAAGTGTGACCGAGACGGAAATCTTTCGCGAGCCGATCCCCTGAAAAGAGCGCGGGCTCAGATCAAGGCTCAGCCCTGCCGCGATGATTTGTAGACGTTGACGCCGAGCTCGCGAATCTTCTTGCGCAGCGTGTTGCGGTTCAAGCCCAGCAGTTCCGCAGCCTTGATCTGGTTGCCACGCGTTGCCGTCATCGAGGCCAGGACAAGCGGAAACTCGACCTCGGACAGGATGCGCTGATAGAGCCCGGCAGGAGGCAAGTCGCCGGCAAACGACGCGAAATAGCGCTGCAGGAAATGCTCGACCGCCTGGCCAATCGACAAATCGTCGGGAATGAGGTTACCGCCTCCCGGCACTACGGGGCGCTCGCCGGTCTTCAGCTCGGCCTCGATGATCTCGGCGGAAATTTCGTCCTGCGAATAGAGCGCGGCAAGCCTGCGAACCAGGTTTTCCAGTTCGCGAACATTGCCTGGCCACGGATAGCGCTTCATCAACTCGATGCCGCCGGAAGAAATGCGCTTGGTCTGTAGGCCTTCCATTTCGCCGAGCTTGAAGAAGTGGCGGACGAGGTCCGGCACGTCCTCGGAGCGCTCGCGCAGCGCTGGCAGCCGGAGCGGCACGACATTGAGGCGATAGAAAAGATCCTCGCGGAAAAGCCCCTGGTTGATCAGCGTGCGCAGATCCTTGTTGGTGGCGGCGACGATGCGCACGTCGGTCTTGATCGGCGTGCGTCCGCCAACCGTCGTGTATTCGCCCTGTTGGAGCACGCGCAGCAGCCGCGTCTGCGCCTCCATCGGCATGTCGCCGATTTCGTCGAGGAACAGCGTGCCGCCTTCAGCCTGCTCGAAGCGCCCGGTCGAGCGATTCTGTGCGCCGGTGAAGGCACCCTTCTCGTGACCGAACAGTTCCGATTCGATCAGGTCGCGCGGGATCGCCGCCATATTGATGGCGACGAAGGGGCCGCCGCGGCGGCGGCCATATTCATGCAGCGCGCGCGCCACCAGCTCCTTGCCGGTACCGGATTCGCCCGAGATCATCACCGTCAGGTCGGTCTGCATCATGCGCGCCAGCATGCGGTAGATGTCCTGCATGGCGGCCGAGCGGCCGACCAGCGGCATTGCATCGGGCTGCTCTTCCGGCCGCGCGTCGATCTTCGGCCGACGCGGCTCGGAAAGCGCGCGGTTGACGATGTTGAGCAGTTCGGTCAGGTCGAACGGCTTAGGCAGATATTCATAGGCGCCGGTTTCGGAGGCGCGGATCGCCGTCATGAAGGTGTTCTGAGCGCTCATGACGATGACCGGCAGCTCCGGCCTCGCCTTCTTGATGCGCGGCAGCATGTCGAAGGCGTTCTCGTCCGGCATGACCACATCGGTGATGACAAGGTCGCCCTCGCCCGCCGCCACCCAGCGCCACAAAGTCGAAGCATTGGAGGTGACGCGCACCTCGTGGCCGGCGCGCGAAAGCGCCTGGTTGAGGACGGTACGGATCGCCGCGTCGTCGTCGGCGACGAGAATATTGCCGCGAACGGTCATTTGCGGTCTCCTTCACCGTCATCATCGGCGCCGTTTGGCGCTTCTTTCCAGGCCGGCATCAGGATGCGGAATGTGGTGCCGCGCGGCGTCGATTCGCATTCGATGATGCCGCCATGCTCGCCGACGATCTTGGCGACCAGCGCAAGACCCAACCCGGAGCCGTTCGGCTTGGTGGTGATGAACGGGTCGAACAGGATCGGCAAGATGTCTTCCGAAACGCCGGAGCCGTTGTCGCGCACGCAGAATTCCAGCGGCAGCGACACGCGGTCCTGCGTGCCCGGAACGGAAACACGGATGCCTGGCCGGAAGGCGGTCGACAGCACGATCTCGCCCTGCGGGTCGCTGCCGATCGCCTCGGCGGCGTTCTTGACCAGGTTGAGGAACACCTGGATCAACTGGTCGCGGTTGGCAAACACCGGAGGCAACGAAGGATCATAATCCTCCAATATCTTGATTCTCTTGGCAAAACCGTTCTTGGCAATCGCCTTCACATGGTCGAGAACGACATGGATGTTGACGGGGTAGCGGTCGATCGGCCGCTCGTCGGAAAATACCTCCATGCGATCGACCAGCGACACGATGCGATCGGTCTCGTCGGTGATCAGCCGCGTCAGCGCGCGGTCTTCGTCGGAAGCCGACAGTTCGAGCAACTGGGCAGCGCCGCGGATGCCTGAGAGCGGGTTCTTGATCTCATGGGCAAGCATCGCCGCCAGACCGGTGACCGAACGTGCCGCGCCCCGATGCGTCATCTGCCGGTCAATCTTGTCGGCCATCGACCGTTCCTGGAACATAACCACCACCGAGCCCGGAAATTCCGGTACCGGCGCGACATAGAGATCGACGACCTTCTCGATGCCGAGCCGCGGCGACGACACGTCGACGCGGTACTCGTTGACCGGAGCCCGGCGCTCGCGCACCTGGTCGACCAGTGTCAGCAGCGGGCTGCCGAAGGGAATGAGTTTTGACAGCGTGTTGCGGGCGAGCATGGTCGCGCTCGAGCGAAAAAAGTCTTCCGCATCGGCGTTGGCGAAGGTGATGAACCCCTCCTCGCTGATCATGATCACCGGGCGGCGGATGGTGTTGAGCACGATTTGGGCGGCATCCGCCATTTCGGCGCCCTGGCCGGCGGCGGCGTTCATGCGGCGCTCCGCAGGTTCAAGGGTTGCGGATCGCGCGAAAACACATCGCGCAGCAAGGCAATAACGCGCGCGGGCTCGAATGCGGTCAGTATAGCCTTTCGGCTGTCGTCGGCGACGCCGCCGGCATGCCGATCAAGATACCAGCCAAGATGCTTGCGCGCCTGGCGCAGGCCGCTTTCGGCGCCGTAGAGCGCCAGCATGTCCTCGTAGTGGGCCACGATGTAGTCGGCGACCGCGGTCGAGTCCCGTGGCATGTTTGGCGTCGCCTCGCCGGTCGCCGCGGCCGCAATGCCGCCTGCGATCCAGGGCGCGCCATAATGGGCACGGCCGATCATCACGGCGTCGGCACCCGATTGATCGAGAATGTCGGCCGCTTCCGCCGGCGAAGAGACGTCACCATTGGCGACGACCGGGATGGACACGGCTTCCTTGACGCGGGCGATGGCGCGCCAGTCGGCCTTGCCCTGGTAGAACTGGCAGCGCGTGCGGCCGTGCACGGTCACCATGCTGACACCGGCCTGCTCGGCGCGGCGCGCGAGCATCGGCGCGTTGAGCGCGCCTTCGTCCCAGCCAAGCCGCATCTTGACCGTCACTGGCACCTCGACCGCGCCGACAACGGCGTCGATCAGCGACAGTGCGTGGTCGAGATCCAGCATCAATGCCGAACCCGCATAACCGCCGGTAACCTTCTTGGCCGGGCAGCCCATGTTGATGTCGATGATGTCGGCCCCCTCACCGGCTGCGATTCTGGCACCTTCGGCCATGTGCATCGCCTCACGGCCTGCAAGCTGAACCATATGGACGGGCAGGCCGGAGTGGCGTATGCGCAGGTTGAAACCGGCCCTGCCCTTGGCGAGCTCTCCGCTGGCAACCATTTCGGACACGACCAGGCCTGCTCCATGCGCGTGGGCACGCTGCCGGAACGGCTCGTCCGTAATCCCCGACATTGGTGCGAGGAACACGCGATTGCGGAGTCTCACACCGCCGACATCAAGCGGCCCTGCCAATTTGGTCAAGTCAGGCAATTTGGTCAAGTTAACCATGCACAAAAACCAAGCATCTTCATTCGTTGCACATTCTCTAGCCAGAACCGGCGCAATGTGCAACGCGGAAGACGCCACATTTAGGCGCAATTGGGAAAATGCTGGCCTTCGGCTTTGGCCGCGACCAAAGCGCCGCGCGTCCCTCAGGACGCGCAAAGGACGCTTTGGAATTTCATACTTAGCGCACGATCTTTCCGAAAACCGATTACACTTTTCGGGATCGTGCGCTAGGACCAAACGGGCATGACTGACGCAAGTGAAAATCACGTTTCGGATGCGGATGGCAAGGTCGCGGTGGTGATCGTTGCGGCCGGCCGTGGTGCGCGCGCCGGACAGGCCAACGGACCGAAGCAATATCAACACATTGGCGGCTTTGCCGTCATTGCACACACGCTGGACATTTTTCTGGCCCACCCGCGGACCAGCGAGATCGTCGTCGCCATTCATGCCGATGACCACGAGCTGTTCCGGCAGGCGGCGGGCGCCAATGTAGAGCGCGTCACCGCCATCATGGGCGGGGCGACGAGGCAGGAATCCGTCCGGCTCGGCCTGCTTGCCCTTAGAGGCCACGCGCCGGCGCAGGTTCTGATCCACGACGCCGTCCGCCCGTTTGTCGATGCGGACCTGATAGATCGCACCATCGCCGCCATCGGCGAGCGCGAGGGCGCGTTGCCCGCTTTGCCCGTCGCCGACACGCTGAAGCGCGAATCGGCCTCCGGCGTGGTTGGCGAAACCGTTTCGCGCAGCGGTCTTCACGCGGCGCAAACGCCACAGGGCTTTCCGTTCTGGCCCATTCTTGCCGCGCACGAGAAAGCCCATCATCTGGGAAGAATGGATTTTACCGACGATGCCGCGATCGCCGAATGGGCGAATATTCCGGTCAAGATCGTTCCGGGCTCGCCGGACAATGTCAAACTCACCTGGGCACGGGATATTGCGATGGCGGACCAGCGGCTTTCCGGCGAACGCGTGCGCTTTCCCGATATCCGTACCGGCAATGGCTACGACGTCCACGCCTTCGAACCGGGAGACCATGTCACTTTGTGTGGCGTCGCCATTGCACACGACAAGAAGCTGTCCGGCCATTCCGACGCCGATGTCGGTCTGCACGCCTTGACCGATGCGCTGCTGGCGACTTGCGGCGCAGGCGACATCGGCACGCATTTTCCGCCATCCGACCCGCAGTGGAAAGGCGCTGCGTCGCGCATATTCGTCGAGCATGCGGCAAGGCTGGTGCGCGCGCGCGGCGGCCGCATCGCCAATGCCGACATCACGCTGATCTGCGAAGCGCCGCGCGTCGGGCCGCATCGCGAGGCCATGACCGCAGCCCTTTCTCAGATGCTGGCGATTACGCCGGATCGCATCTCGATCAAGGCCACAACCAATGAGAAGCTCGGCTTTGTCGGGCGCGAGGAAGGCATAGCGGCGATTGCCACCGCCAGCGTGGTGTTTCCCGGCGAGGTGCCGGAATGAGCAACAACGAGCTGGCAAATGCGCTGCTGCAAGCCTGCCAGAAGCGCGGCATCATGCTAGCAACGGCGGAAAGCTGCACCGGCGGCATGATCATCTCCGCGCTCACCGACATCGCCGGTTCCTCGGCCGTGGTCGATCGCGGCTTCATCACCTATTCCAACGAGGCCAAGATGGACATGCTCGGTGTCTCCGCCGCCACGCTTGAGGCGCACGGCGCGGTTTCGCGCGAGACGGCGATCGAGATGGCAACAGGCGCGCTTGTCCGTTCGCGCGCCGGGCTGACCCTGGCGGTCACCGGCATTGCCGGGCCTGGCGGCGGTTCGGCGGGAAAACCGGTCGGCCTGGTCTGGTTCGGGGTTGCGCTGGACGGCCGACCGATTGTCGCCGAGCACCAGCTCTTTGCAGACAAAGGCCGCGATTTCATTCGTCGCGAAACGGTCCGGCAAGCGCTGGAACTGGGCCTACAAGCACTCGGATAGGGTTATAAAAACGTTGGGCGGGCGGGCCCGAAAGCTGGATTGCGGTTACGTTTTCGATTCCGGGCTGCTTTGCCCTAAGCGTGGCTCCGTCCCAGCCAGCAGCCGCTGAATGTTGGCACGATGGCGCGCAATCACGTAGATGCTGCCCGCAATCACCAGCAACCGATAGGCCAACGGTTGCTCCAGGCCACAGATGAGGGCGATCGCGGTCAACGCCGCTACCATCGAACTCAGGGAAACTATCCGAGACGTAGCCAGCACAGCACCAAAAGCCGCCGCAGCCCCCACACCTACCGGCCAAGACAGAGCCAGCAACACGCCAAGCCCCGTCGCAGCGGATTTGCCACCTGTAAAATTCAGCCAGATCGAACGGCCATGTCCCAACAACACGGCAATTCCGGCCAGGCAAACAGCCCAAGGCACCCAGGTTTGCAGGTCAAGCGGGGTCGATGGCGTAACCAACGGCAACGTGATGAACCAGGGATAGAACCAGCGGGCAAAAACGATCGCCGCCGCGCCTTTCAGCACATCCAGCAGCAACACCACCAACGCAGGCCATTTTCCCAAGACCCGCAAGACGTTCGTTGCCCCGGTGGATTTGGAGCCATGCTCCCGGATATCGATGCCCTTGAGCAGCTTCCCCGCCAGATAACCCGTGGGCATGGTACCGAAGAGATAGGCGATTGCCAGTCCAACGGTGCTCGCTATCCAGAAAAGCATGCGCAGGGCCTCAAGACGGTTTTGCACCGTAGATGACGTCGGCGCGCTTCTCAAAGGCTTCGGCGAACATGCGGAAGGCGCGATCGAACATGGTTCCCATGACCGCGCCCAGAATACGGCTCTTGAACTCGTAGTCGATGAAGAAGCGGACGGCGCAACCGGCGCCGTCGGGTTCGAAACGCCAGACATTGCTCAAATATTTGAACGGCCCGTCGATGTATTTCACGTCGATGGCGTTCTCGGCGGGCTTCAGCAGCACCTGCGTCGTGAAGGTTTCGCGGATGGCCTTGTAGCCGATGCTCATGTCGGCAAGCAGAACAGTGCGCCCGTCACGCTCCTTGCGCGAGCGAACCGTCAGCGCTTCGCAAAGCGGCAGGAATTGCGGATAGGATTCAACATCGGCGACCAAAGCGAACATCTGCTCGGGTGTATGGGATACGCGTCGGGTGGCTTCGAATTTTGGCATGGAACCAGCGAGTTAAGCTGATTTCTTGAGAATCGCTTCCCGTGCCGCGCGCAGCTTGGCAAAATCGTCGCCGGCGTGATGCGATGAACGCGTCAGCGGGCTAGATGCCACCAGCAGGAAACCCTTGGTCCGGCCGATCGTCTCAAAGGATTTGAACTCCTCCGGCGTGACGAAGCGGATCACCGGGTGGTGCTTCTTCGACGGCTGCAGGTACTGGCCGATGGTCATGAAATCGACATTGGCGGACCGCAGATCGTCCATCAGCTGCAGGATTTCATTCCGTTCCTCGCCCAGCCCCACCATGATGCCGGACTTGGTGAAGATTGACGGATCAAGCTCCTTGACCCGCTGCAACAGCCGGATCGAATGGAAATAGCGGGCGCCCGGACGAACCGTCAGATAGTTCGACGGTACGGTTTCGAGATTGTGGTTGAAGACGTCGGGCTTGGCGGCCACGACGATCTCCAGCGCGCCGTCCTTGCGCAGGAAGTCGGGCGTCAGGATTTCGATCGTCGTCGAAGGCGTCGCGGCCCGGATGGCACGAATGACTTCAGCGAAATGCTGCGCACCGCCATCGGAGAGATCGTCACGGTCCACCGAGGTGATGACCACATGGGTAAGGCCCATCTGCTTGACCGCATGCGCGACGCGGGCCGGTTCATCCGGGTCAAGCGCTGTTGGAATGCCCGTGGCGACGTTGCAGAAGGCGCAGGCGCGGGTGCAGATCTCGCCCATGATCATGAAGGTGGCGTGCTTCTTTTCCCAGCATTCGCCGATGTTAGGGCAGCCGGCCTCTTCGCAGACCGTCACCAGCTTGTGCGATTTGACGATTTCGCGCGTTTCGGCATAGCCCTTCGACACCGGCGCCTTGACGCGGATCCAGTCGGGCTTGCGCAGCACGTCCTGATCAGGCTTGTGCGCCTTTTCCGGATGCCGCAAGCGCGGGGCGTTGGCGATCGTATCGAGGACAGTGACCATCGGGAAACCTGGTTCATTCGCGACGCCAGTCAGGCGTTCGCTGTCATAACGTCATCTAAGACTTTTCAACGCAAAGAAAAAGGCCGCCACGGCGCATGCCGCAACAGCCTTTTTCGCATAGCAACTCTTCAGTGATGCTAACGGCGCACCAGACGCCCGGCCCAGATCAGCAGGCAGGCACCGATAAAGCCGGTGATCAGATAGGCAATCCAGCCGACGCCGAACGGGCCAAAATTGAGAGCCTGCAGAATGGCGTTCAGCACGACCGCGCCGACGATGCCCATGACGATGTTCATGAAGATGCCGGTGTTGCTCTTCATGAACATTTCGGCGAACCAGCCTGCCAGGCCGCCGATGATGATGGCTGCTATCCAGCCGACGCCATTCAGGTGCATATGCCTTCTCCTTGTGGGATACGTGAAAACGCATTCGCAAACGAAGTACCTTGCCGCCGGGTTCCATCTGTAGCAGCGCTTTCAATCTATCAGGCGTTGAGCGCGCGGCCATAGGCGTCGAGCACGCTTTCCTTCATCATCTCCGACAGCGTCGGGTGCGGGAAGATGGTGTGCATCAGCTCTTCCTCGGTCGTCTCCAGGTTCATCGCCACGACAAAACCCTGGATCAGTTCGGTCACTTCGGCACCGACCATGTGGGCGCCGAGCAATTGACCGGTCTTCTTGTCGAAGATGGTCTTGATGAAACCCTGATCCTCACCGAGCGCAATCGCCTTGCCATTGGCGGCGAACTGGAAGCGCCCGACCCGGATGTCCTTGCCCTCGGCCTTGGCCTTGGCTTCCGTCAGCCCAACCGAGGCGACCTGCGGATTGCAGTAGGTGCAGCCCGGAATCTTCAGCTTGTCGGTGGCATGCACGCCAGGAAAATCTGCGATCTTCTCGATGCACACGACCCCCTCATGTTCGGCCTTGTGAGCGAGCATCGGCGGGCCGGCGACATCGCCGATGGCGTAGATGCCCGGCACGTTGGTCTTGCCGTAACCATCGATGACGACGCAGCCACGCTCCGTCTTCACGCCAAGCGCCTCGAGTCCGAGGCCCTCGATGTTGCCCTGGACGCCGACGGCCGAGATCATCCGATCGGCGGTGATCTTCTCGACCTTGCCGTCCTTCATCTCGACATGCGCGGTGACCGAGTTGGCACCCTTCTCGACCTTGGTCACCTTGGCTTCGAGGATGATCTTCATGCCTTGCTTCTCGAACTGCTTCTGCGCGAATTTCGAGACTTCGGCATCCTCGACCGGCATCACCGCCGGCAGCAATTCGACCACCGTCACTTCGGCGCCCATGGTGCGGTAGAAGGAGGCGAATTCGATGCCGATGGCGCCCGACCCCATGACCAGCAGCGACTTCGGCATCTCCTTCGGCACCATGGCTTCAAAATAAGTCCAGATCAGTCTGCCGTCCGGCTCGATGCCGGGCAGCGCGCGCGGCCGGGCGCCGGTCGCCAGGATGATGTGCTTGGCGGTATAGGTGCCCTCGCCCTTGACGCCTTTCGGCACTGGCGGCTGCGGCTCCATCGGCTTCTTGGCCGTCTTCGACACGACGATCTCGCCCGGCTTCGAAAGCTTGGCCTCGCCCCAGATGACGTCGACCTTGTTCTTCTTCATGAGGAAGGCAACGCCGCCATTGAGCCGCAGCGACACCTTGCGCGAGCGGTCGACCACGGCTGACGCATCGACGCTGACCTTGCCGTCGAGCTTCAGCCCGTAATCCTTCAGGTGGTCCGAATAGTGCATGATCTCGGCCGAGCGCAGCAGCGCCTTGGTCGGGATGCAGCCCCAGTTGAGGCAGATACCGCCGAGATGCTCGCGCTCGACGATCGCCGTCTTGAAGCCGAGTTGCGCGGAACGCACCGCGGTGACATAGCCGCCAGGGCCGGAGCCGATGATGATGACGTCGTAGTTCTCAGCCACGGTTTTTCTCCTTCACAATTCCAGCATGACGCGCACGACGGGTGCCAGCGCCTTGCCGATGTTTCGCGTGTTTTCGGCATCGAGATGGACGCCGTCGAGCGGGGTGGTTTGCGCCACGCTGCCGGCGTCGAAGAAGCCGCAGCCGGCCTCATCGGCAAGAGCGGCATAGAGCGGCGCCAACCGCGTCGAAGCCTCGTCACCGCCGGCGAACATCTCCTTGAATTCGGCATTGTCTGTACGGCTGACCACAGGCGGCGAAACGATCAGGATCTGCGGCGCCGGCCAGTCGAACGGATAGTCGTGACCGCGCACGATGTCGATCAGCCGCTGGATGCCCTGCTTGGCCGCGACGGGATTGCCGTGGATCCACGGCTTCATGTCGTTGGCGCCGAGCATGATGACAATCAGGTCGATCGGCGCATGGGTCGTCAGGACGGTTGGTAGCAGTTTTGCACCGTTGCGGTCCGCACCGGCCAGATGATCGTCGAAGGCCGTGGTGCGGCCGTTGAGGCCATCGGCAATCACTTGCACGTCGGCGCCTAACGCTGCCTGCAGCACGCTCGGCCAGCGGTCTTCCAGCGCATGGCGGCCACCTTCGGCATTGTAGCCCCAGGTCAGCGAGTCGCCGTAACAAAGAACCGTCTTCATGCGCCCACCTGTGCGTTAATCGAGCCGCGCCTCAACCGCCAGCGCACGAACAGCCAGTGAACCAGCACAGTGGCCAGGTTCGGCAAAACCAGGCCGGCGACGATCGGCAGGTCACCTTCCCACTGGCGCTTATCGACCGGCTGAGAGAACGTCCAACCGATCAGGCCGAGCCCGATCAGCACGAACAGGACAATTGCGCAGAGGCCCAGCCAGTTGATGATCGACGGTGCGTTCGAAAAAAGCTGCGCGATGAAAAACACGATCGTCGCGACAATGGTGACAAGCACCGACGTCATGAACACCAGAATGTATTCTTCCTGCGCATGGGTTGCGACCGCCAGCTGTTGAGCAACCAAGCCGCCTGCCAATCCTGACAGGAAAAACGCCATAAGGGAGGTGAAGAAGATCCGCACCGCCCTCTCCGTCCTAAACCAGCATGCCCATCGGGTTCTCGATCAGGCGCTTGAAGGCGACCAGCAGTTCGGCACCCAGCGCGCCGTCGACGGCGCGATGGTCGGTCGACAGCGTCACCGACATCACGGTGGCGATTTTGATCTCGCCGTTCTTGACCACCGCCCGCTCCTCGCCGGCACCGACGGCAAGGATCGTCGCATGCGGCGGGTTGATGACGGCGGCAAAGTCCTTGATGCCGAACATGCCGAGGTTGGACACCGCCGTGGTGCCGCCCTGATACTCTTCCGGCTTCAGCTTGCGGCTGCGCGCCCGGCTGGCCAGATCCTTCATCTCGTTGGAGATGGTGGACAGCGTCTTTTCGTCGGCATGCCGAATGATCGGTGTGATCAGGCCGCCCGGGATCGACACGGCGACGCCGACATCGGCATGCTTGTGCTTGACCATGGCGCTTTCGGTCCATGAGGCATTGGCATCCGGCACCGCCTTCAGCGCCATCGCCATCGCCTTGATGACCATGTCGTTGACCGACAGCTTGTAGGCGGGCGCATCGCCTTTGTCGGTCTTCTTTACCGGGGCTGCGGCGTTAATCTGCGTGCGCAATGCGAGGAGTGCATCGAGCTCGCAGTCGAGCGTCAGGTAGAAATGCGGGATGGTGGTCTTGGCCTCGACCAGGCGGCGCGCAATGGTCTTGCGCATATTGTCATGCGGGACGAGATCGTAGGAGCCAGCCTCGAACAGCTTCAGCACCTGATCGTCGGACATCGCCTTCACAGCAGGAGCAGTTGCCGGAGCCCCGGCGGGTGCTGCCTTGGCGGCAGGCTTGGCGCCGCCACCGGCAATCGCGGCGTCGATATCTGCCTTGACGACGCGGCCATGCGGGCCGGTGCCGGTCACGGCAGACACATCGACGCCGGCTTCCCTGGCGATGCGACGTGCGAGCGGCGAGGCGAAGGTGCGCTCGCCGGCCGCATGACCATTGGCAACTGGAGCCGCCTCTGCCTTGGGTGCGGTCGCGACCGGTTCCGCCTTTGATGCTTCCGCCTTTGATGCTTCCGCCTTTGGTGCGTCAGCCTTGGGCTCCTCCGCTTTCGGCGCCTCGGCTTTCGCTGGTGCGGCACCGCCACCGCTTTTCGCGACGGCGCCTGCATCCTCGCCCTCTCCGGCGAGCACGGCGATCAGCGCATTGACCTTGACGCCCTCGGTGCCGGCGGGAACGACGAGCTTTGCAACCGTGCCCTCATCGACAGCTTCGACTTCCATCGTCGCCTTGTCGGTCTCGATCTCGGCAATGACATCGCCCGGCGAAACCTTGTCGCCTTCCTTGACGAGCCACTTGGACAGATTGCCCTCTTCCATCGTGGGCGACAGGGCCGGCATGGTGATGTTGATTGGCATTTTGTCCTCCCGCCCGGTTCAGCGATACGTGACGGCTTTGACCGCCTCGATGACTTCGCCGACATTCGGCAACGCCAGCTTCTCGAGGTTGGCCGCATAAGGCATCGGCACATCCTTGCCGGCGATGGTGATGACCGGCGCGTCCAGAAAGTCGAAGGCGCGCTGCGACACCTGGTTGGCGATATGGTCGCCGACCGAGTTCTGCGGATAACCTTCCTCCACCACCACCAGGCGGTTGGTCTTCTTGACCGAGGCGATGATGGTGTCGAGATCGAGCGGCCGGATCGTGCGCAAGTCGATGATCTCGGCATCGATGCCAAGGCCACGCAGTTCCGCTTCAGCCTTGACCGCATAGGTCATGCCGATGCCGAAGGAGACGATGGTGACATCCTTGCCTGATTTATGGATGCGCGCCTTGCCGATCGGCAACACGAAATCGTCCAGCTTCGGCACGTCGAAGGACTGACCGTAAAGGATTTCATTCTCGAGGAAGATGATTGGGTTCGGATCGCGGATCGCTGCCTTCAGCAAGCCCTTGGCGTCAGCGGCGGTGTAGGGCATCACCACTTTCAGGCCCGGAATGTGGCTGTACCAGGCGGCATAGCACTGCGAGTGCTGGGCAGCGACGCGTGCGGCGGCACCGTTCGGTCCACGGAACACGATCGGCGCGCCCATCTGGCCGCCGGACATATAGAGCGTCTTGGCGGCCGAGTTGATGATCTGGTCGATCGCCTGCATGGCGAAGTTGAAGGTCATGAACTCGACGATCGGCTTCAGGCCGGCCATCGCCGCACCCACGCCAACGCCGGCAAAGCCATGCTCGGTGATCGGCGTATCGACGACGCGCCGCGGCCCGAATTCCTGCAGCAGGCCCTGCGTGATCTTGTAGGCGCCCTGGTATTCGGCAACCTCCTCGCCCATGACGAAGACATCGCCGTCGCGGCGCATTTCCTCGGCCATCGCATCGCGCAGCGCTTCGCGCACCGTGGTGGAGACCATCTCCGTGCCGGCCGGAATGTCCGGATCGGCGGCGATCTCCGTCTTCGGGGCGGCAGCCACCGGTGCGGCGGCCGGCTTTGTGGCCTCCGCCTTGTCCTCTGCTGCGGCCGGAGCCTCTGCCTTTGCAGGTGCTTCCGCCTTGGCGGGCGCCGCAGACTTGCCGATATCCCCGGCACTTTCGCCGTCCTGCAGCAGCACGGCGATCGGTGTGTTGACCTTGACGCCTTCGGTACCGGCGGCGATCAGGATCTTGCCCAGCGTGCCTTCGTCAACAGCTTCGACTTCCATCGTCGCCTTGTCGGTCTCGATCTCGGCGATAACGTCGCCGGCGACGACCTTGTCGCCCTCGTTCTTCAACCACTTGGAAAGATTGCCCTCTTCCATGGTCGGCGAGAGAGCGGGCATGAGAATTTCGATCGGCATGTCCTTGCCCTCCCGTTACAATACGATATCGGTCCAGAGCTCGGACGGATCCGGCTCCGCGTCGTTCTGGGCAAATTCGGCGGCGTCGGCGACGATGTCGCGGACCTCCTTGTCGATGGTCTTGAGCTCGTCCTCGGTCGCCCACTTCTTTTCCATCAGCCGTGCCTTGACCTGCTCGATCGGGTCATGGTCCGAGCGCATCTTCTGCACTTCTTCCTTGGAGCGGTATTTTGCCGGATCGGACATCGAGTGACCGCGGTAGCGGTAGGTCTGCATTTCGAGAATGATCGGCCCGTTGCCGGCGCGGCACCATTCGGTCGCCTGGTCGGCGGCAGCCTTGACAGCGCGCACGTCCATGCCGTCGACCTGGATGCCCGGGATCTTGAACGAGGCACCACGATGCGAAAAGTTGGTTTCCGCCGAAGAGCGCGACACCGAGGTGCCCATCGCATAGCGGTTGTTCTCGATGATGTAGATCACCGGCAGCTTCCACAGCGAGGCCATGTTGAAGCTTTCATAGACCTGGCCCTGGTTGGCCGCGCCGTCGCCGAAATAGGTCAGCGAGACATTGTTGTTGTCGCGGTAGCGGTTGGCAAAGGCGAGACCAGTACCAAGAGACACCTGCGCACCGACGATGCCGTGGCCGCCGTAAAAGTGCTTTTCCTTGGAGAACATGTGCATGGAGCCGCCCTTGCCCCGGGACAAGCCGCCCCGACGCCCGGTCAGCTCGGCCATGACGCCGCGCGGCGACAGCTCCATCGCCAGCATGTGGCCGTGGTCGCGATAGGCGGTGATCATCTGATCGCCGTCGATCAGCGCCATCTTCATGCCGGTGACGACCGCTTCCTGGCCGATATAGAGGTGACAGAAGCCGCCGATGAAACCCATGCCGTAAAGCTGGCCGGCCTTTTCCTCGAAACGACGGATGAGCAGCATGTGCCGGTAGGCGGCAAGCTCTTCATCCTTGGTGAACTCGGCGGGCTTGGGGGCGGAAAGCCCCGATTTGCCGTCGGATTTGGATTTGGCAGGCGCTTTTCTGGCTGCGGTGGCCATGCATCACTCCCTGTTGGCGTCTCTTCGTGGACATTAGAGCAGGATGAAATCTGCTCTGGGGAGATCAGCTCCTCCCCACCGATTTTAGGGAGGCTAACACGCGTCAAAGCGTTGCGCCATGCCGAATTTGCATAGCTGGCATGCGCCTAAGCAATTAAAATCGTTGAAAATATTGGCGATTAACTGGAAATCAGTTATTTCACCGAGGTCGGCAACATAATGGTGATTTCATCGGCTTGGGACAGATTGAGCGCCTTGCGTGCCTGCTCATCGAGCATGTCCTTCTCGAGCGTGCCTTCATGCATCAGCCGAACGCGGCGCTCGAGTTCCATGCGGCGCGCCTTGATCGCATCGAGCTGGCCTTGCAGCGCAACCGTCTGGGCTTCCAGCTGATATTTCGAATAGATGCCGAATTCGCCGTGATAGGCATGAAAGCCGAAATAGGCCAGGAACACCACGCAAAGCGAGGGAATGATCAGCCGGCCGGTGTTTCTCTGCTTGTGCTGACGCGTCCACATCGCCCGGTTCCTCTAGAGCGTGATGCCGAAATGTGTGAAGCGGTTTTCGGACGACAACATGCTCTATCTCTTTGATTTGAGTCGGATTCAGACTTCAGGTCGAACAGACCTGAAATCATCCGGCTCTAGCCCGCGAACTCAGGCGGCTCACGATCTTTTTCGCCCGATTGTGCTTAACGGACGGTTACAGGTGACCGGTTTGGCGAACCGAAATGAAAAAAGGCGGGAATGCTCCCGCCCTTTCATCCGATATCCGAGTGTTTTCCGGATCAGCCCTTGATCACCGACTTGCCGGCATAGCTTGCCTGCTTGCCGAGTTCTTCCTCGATGCGGATCAGCTGGTTGTACTTGGCCATGCGGTCGGAGCGCGACAGCGAGCCGGTCTTGATCTGTCCGCAATTGGTGGCAACCGCGAGATCGGCGATGGTCGAATCCTCGGTTTCGCCCGAGCGGTGCGACATGACGGCGGTGTAGCCGGCCTTGTGCGCGGTCTCGACGGCGTCGAGCGTTTCCGTCAACGAGCCGATCTGGTTGACCTTGACCAGGATCGAATTGGCAACGCCCATGCGGATGCCGTCGCGTAGCCGCGCCGTGTTGGTGACGAACAAATCGTCGCCGACCAGCTGCGTCTTCTTGCCGATCAGGTCGGTCAGGTACTTCCAGCCTTCCCAATCGTCCTCGGCCAAGCCGTCCTCGATCGAGATGATCGGATAGTCGGCGGCAAGCTTGGCCAGGTATTTGGCCTGGGCCTTGGGATCGCGCGTCTTCTTCTCGCCCTCATAGACGTAGTTGCCGTCCTTGAAGAACTCGGTCGCGGCGCAATCGAGGCCGAGCGCGATCTCGTCGCCCGGCTTGAAGCCGGCCTGCTCGATCGATTCCATGATGAAATCGAGCGCCACCGGGGCGCTTTTCAGGTTCGGGGCAAAGCCGCCCTCGTCGCCGACATTGGTGTTGTGGCCGGCATCCTTCAGCTTCTTGCGCAGCGTATGGAAGATTTCCGAACCCCAGCGTACACCTTCGCGCAGCGTCGGCGCGCCGATCGGCAGGATCATGAATTCCTGGAAATCGATCGGGTTGTCGGCATGCGCGCCACCATTGATGATGTTCATCATCGGTACCGGCAGGAGATGCGCCTTGGTGCCACCGACATAACGGTACAGCGGCAGGCCGGCGGCATCAGCGGCCGCCTTGGCCACCGCCAGCGACACACCGAGAATGGCGTTGGCGCCAAGCCGGCTCTTATTGGGCGTGCCGTCAAGCTCGATCATGGTCTGGTCGATATGGATCTGGTTTTCGGCTTCCATGCCGCCGATCGCCTCGAACAGTTCGCCGTTCACCGCTTCGACGGCCCTGAGCACACCCTTGCCGAGATAGCGGGCACCGCCGTCGCGCAGTTCGACGGCCTCGTGGGCGCCGGTCGAAGCACCCGATGGCACCGCCGCGCGGCCCATCGAGCCATCTTCGAGAATGACATCGACCTCGACGGTCGGATTTCCACGGCTGTCCAGGATTTCACGCCCGACAATGTCGATGATGGCGGTCATTTGCGATGTCCTCGATTGATCTGAAGAATGCCGCACGTCTTAGCCAAAGTGCTGCAAAAGGCAATCGGCCGGCTGGCAATTATTGCCGCGGCTTCAGCCTCCGAACGATTCACGAAGCGCAAATCGCTGTCATCATAAGTCATGTACGGCAGGCCGGCTTGTGGCTATGGTGCGGGGGCGCGGGGCGAAACAGGAGGAGTTTCGCCATGTCCCAGTTGAGTGGTATCGTGAGTCTGTTCCTGATCGCGGCGGCATTCCTGACGTCGTGCGACAATCAGCAGTCGCCGCCCAAGGCGATGGCCCCCTTACACGTCAGCGAATAAGCCGGAATCCAAAGCGGCCCCGTCTCTCGACGGGGCCGCTTTATCGTTGCTGTTAATGCCAGTAAGGCGTGACCTTGTAATAATTGTAGGATTCGTCGCGGGCCGCCTCGCCATCCGCCCCGGTCAATTCGTTGATCGAATAAGCAGGTGCCGCCCTGAGTTGTTCCTTGGAAAACGGCACGACATACCCGCCTTTGTCCTCATCGTAGTCGAGGCTTGCCCACGGAATGGCGTGATATTTCTCGCCGATACCGAGGAAGCCGCCAAAACCGATGACCGCGAACATGATGCCGTTCGTCATCTTGTCAAGCATCACATCCTCGATGCTGCCGATGCTCGTGCCTTCGGTATTGTAGACCGATGTGCCGATGACCCGCGAAGCGGCGATGGCTTGGGTGTGACCTGTCTGGGTAGCCATGATTGTGCTCCTCATTGTGGTTTCGAACCATACTTGGACAATGAGGGGCGCGGGCGAAGGTTCCCGACTTTTTCGGCGTCGACCGTTCACTCCGCGAGGATGAAGGTAACCTTCATATTGACGCGATAAGCAACAATCTTGCCGTCTTCGACGACGATCTTCTGGTCCTGGATCCAGGCGCCCTCGACGTTCTTCAGGGTTTTGGATGCGCGCGCAATTCCCTGTTCGATGGCGTCCTGAAAGCTCTTGTTCGACGAGGATGTGATTTCGGTGACGCGGGCGACGGACATGGCTTCCTCCTGCCAAAACGCTCATTTGCCAGCCAAGCGTATAGCCGGCTCGTGCCTTCCACAAGCGCCGGCAGTCGGCGGAGTATGCGTCCGCCCTTAGAGGCCCTTGGCGATGCGGTCGAATGCCATCAGCCGCTCGAGCAGGGCCGGCATGTCCTTCAACGGGAGCATGTTCGGGCCGTCGGAAGAGGTCGAGTTGTCGGGATCCTGATGGGTCTCGATGAACACGCCGGCAACGCCGACAGCGACTGCCGCGCGGGCCAGCGTCTCGACAAAGCGGCGCTCGCCGCCCGAGGAACCACCCTGCCCGCCCGGTTGCTGCACCGAATGCGTGGCATCGAAGATCACCGGCGCGCCGATCTCGGCCATGATGGGCAGAGCGCGCATGTCGGACACCAGCGTGTTGTAGCCGAAGGACGCGCCGCGCTCGGTGGTCAGCACATTGGCATTGCCGGATCCGGTGATCTTGGCGACGACGTTCTTCATGTCCCAGGGGGCGAGGAACTGCCCCTTCTTCACATTGATCACCTTGCCGGTCCTGGCGGCGGCGACCAGCATGTCCGTCTGGCGCGACAGGAAAGCCGGAATCTGCAGGACATCGACATGCGGCGCGACGATCGCGCACTGCTCCTCGGTATGGACATCGGTCAGCACGGGGAGCGAAAATTCCTTGCGCAACTCGTCGAAGACGGGAAGGGCTGCGTCCATACCGGCACCGCGCGTCGCCGACAGCGAGGTGCGGTTGGCCTTGTCGTAGCTGGTCTTGTAGACGAGCCCTATGCCGAGCCTGCCGGTCAGTTCCTTCAGCGCGCCGGCCATATCGAAGGCGTGCTGGCGTGATTCAAACTGACAAGGGCCGGCGATCAGCGACAGAGCCGCCTTGTTGTCGAAGACGACATTGCCGACGGTTACCGACGAATTGGGCGCCATCGAATTGGACGCTTGCGGCTTGCTCATGGGATCTCCCGGAAGATGAAGGCCGCGCCCTGTCCGGGTGCAGGCCGCACGACGATATCATTGCCCGCTATATCGTGTTGGACGGAATTGGCTGCAAGCAGCCTCGATGTCACATCGGCGTTCCGAACCGAAAAGACCACCGCTGCGAAGCGTAGATCTGTCGGCGCGCCGGCAGGCAGGCCGAAGCGCGCGGTGAAAGCCGCGCCGTCAAGCACGCTCAAATCTGCATTCGGCAAGGGAAACATGCCGCCCTGCCTGTCGGCGGCCGGATCGTCCACCGCCACGGAAATCAGCCCATGCTGCTTTCCGGGCGCATCGCTGATCGCCAAGATCTCGACAATTCCGGTCGCGCCGTTGGCGTGGGCCTGCAAAGCCGTGCGGTCCACATCAGGCGCGTTGACCCGCTCGCAGGCAAACAGGAAGGCGTCCGTGGCTTCGGCTCCGGCCGCGAAGGCGAGCTTGAACGACGCGATGTCGCTTTTGCCGGCAGGGTCGGTGAAGGCGCGCGAAAAGCCCAGCATGTCTCCCGCCGAGATGCCGGCATCGACATAGCGTGCATGGTCGGCGTCGGCATTGTCCGTGCCTAGAACAATGGCGGAAAATCCCTCGTCGCCGTTGCTGTCGCGATAGGCGCGATCACGCGTGACGAAGACATTGCCGTCTGCGATAGCCTTTGTCGCCACCTGTTCGTCGCCGACCGCGAGCGGTTCGAGATACGTGCCGTCGGCCAGGAAAACACAGCAGTTTTCCGTTCCGAAGGGATGGATGCCGGTCGGGGCCACGACGAAGCCAAGCGCGGTGAGCCGGGCTCGCGCAACCTCAAGGCTCTGCGTCGGCAGCACCAGGTGATCGAGCGGATGAGTGCCTGCGGCTGCGGTTTGGGTCATGCAGGCGCGATGTGCATCATTCCGCAAATCGGTTCAAGACTTGATCGCAATCCCGGCCAGTTCGCCCAAGTCAGTTCACCGGACTTCGAAAAAGGCACCACCTGGACAAGGCATCAGCTTCCGGCAACGACATCGGCGGAATAGCGCAGTTCGCGCATCGGTTTGACCTTGCTGGTGGTCTGCGCATAGAGCGGGTGCGCCTTGTAGGCGGCCAGCGCGGCGTCGTCGGCGAACTCCGCATAGACGACCACGTCGACCTCATCGGACAGTGGATCGACCTTGGTGTTCAAGGTGACCTCGAAAAGGCTGGAATGAGGAATGTCGCCGAGCGCCAGCAAGCCGGTGCGCACAGCCTCGACATCCTCTTTTCGCCGCGCGCTGAAGAAAACGATATGCCGGATCAACCCCGCCTCCTCGATCAAAGTGCTGGGGTCTTTTGTGACGGCAGGACGTTGGCGTCAATCGACAAGGATGTCGCGGCTGCAGCCGCCGGAGCTAAACCTTGCCGGTAGCATATCGCACAATGCGGCTAAGTTCTCTCACCGTGGTGTCGAGATACCGGCCCTGATTGTACATGCCATCCCAGATCAGGAAAAACGCGATGGCGGCAATGACGATTACATAACGCATGGCTAAATCTATCGCACAAGGAATTCTGCGGCCATAGGCGTTTTTTAACGCGCTGCGCCTTGGCTGTCCAAAGGCACAGATGCCCGCCGGCGCGAGCAATCTGCTTGGCACAGCCCCGGTTGCAGCCTGCCCCTTGAAGTTTCCCCGCATGACGTGGAAGATTGTCGCACGGATTCACCGGGAAGCGCTGAAGCTCTGGTAGGGGGCGCGCACTTCATTCGAGCCCGCTCGCCGACGAACCGGTCGCGGCGGCGTTCGAAGCTGGCGAATGATCCAAGAGAACCGTGGCCCGGCAATTTGCGCCGACACCGCGGAAATCCAGGGGCACGAGATGGCGCAAAAGGAACATTTTGGCGTAGCATTGAGCGACGCGGTCAGGCTCGATGAATTCAATTTCGCGGAGATCGTGAAAGGTCTTCCAGCGAAAGCGCGCATGGTGCTGTCGGCGGCGATGAACCTGCCGCGCGGTTCGCTCAAGGTCAGGCTGCCGGACGGCCGTGCCGTCCTCGTCGGCGGCAAGGGACCTGGCCCAGATGCCGAACTGGTGTTGAAGAATTGGCGCTTGCCGGGCCGCGCCTTTTCCGGCGGCACGATCGGCGTTGCCGAATCCTATATGGACGGCGATTGGGAAAGCCCCGACGTGACCAGCTTCCTGGAGCTGTTCGTGGTCAATTCGGTCATCGGCGAGCGTATCGCGGGCGGCACCAGTTGGCTGATCAACACCGTCCAGCGCATCCGCCACTGGTTCAACCAGAACACGCGCACCGGTTCGAAACGCAATATCTCGGCGCATTACGACCTCGGCAACGCCTTCTACAAGGAATGGCTCGATCCGAGCATGACCTATTCTTCGGCGCTCTACACGACCGGTGCCAACGACCTGGAAGGCGCCCAGGCCGCCAAATATCGCGCTCTGGCGAAGGATACAGGGATCGGTCCGAAGGACCATGTGCTGGAAATCGGCTGCGGCTGGGGTGGCTTCGCCGAATTCGCGGCGCGCGAGATCGGCTGCCGCGTGACCGGGCTGACGATCAGCCGCGAGCAGCACGATTTTGCCACGGCTCGCATCGCCAAGGCTGGCCTTGCCGACAAGGTCGACATCAAGCTGCAGGATTATCGCGACGAAACCGGCACCTATGACCGCATCGCCTCGATCGAGATGTTCGAGGCGGTCGGCGAAAAATACTGGCCGGTGTTTTTCGGCAAGATGAAGGCCTGTCTGAGGCCTGGCGGCACTGCCGGCCTGCAGATCATCACCATCAACGAAGCCGCCTACGACACCTATCGCGCAAGGCCGGATTTCATCCAGCGCTACGTCTTCCCGGGCGGCATGCTGCCGACACCGTCGATCCTGAAGGCACTGGGCAAGGATCATGGCCTCGCCCACCTGCGCGAGCGCGTCTTTCCCGACGACTACGCGCGCACGCTCGCCGAATGGCGCCACCGGTTCCGGGCGTCATGGGAGAAGATCGTTCCGCTCGGCTTCGACGACCGCTTCAAAAAGCTCTGGGAGTTCTACCTGCACTATTGCGAAGCCGGCTTCCGCGCCAGCTACATCGACGTGCGCCAGGTGGTCTACAAGGCGTAAATCGACACGCTCTTCGATTTTCATTGCCGCTGACCAAGCGATGTCGAGCACGATCTCGACATGGCCGCGCGGTCGCCGTCACCCTTCAAAGCAGGATGCGGTATTTCGCGAATCCTGCCTCGCCCTCGCCCGCCGGCTCGATCTTCAGCGATTTCACCTGCGCAATAAAATCCTTGGCCTTGGGGCCGGTTTCGAACACGGCGCTGGCTCCAGGCAGCGGTGCGAACGACCAGTTGTCGTCCGCCGACGGATTGATCGTGCCCTCGCTGACGATATAGCGGACGATGACGTCGCGATTGGTGTCCGGTGCTTCGTAGATGATCTTCGAGGCATTGATGTCGGGGAAATTGCCGCCGCCACCAGCCCGGTAATTGTTGGTCGCGATGACGAATTTCTGTTTGGGATCAATTGGTTTTCCATCGAAACTCAGGTCGACGATGCGATTGGCGCCAGCGTTGACCAGCCCGCCCTTGGCATCGTATTTCGACGGCTGCGACAGATCGATCTTGTAGGTGACGCCGTCGATGACGTCGAAATTGTAGGACGGAAAATCGGTGTTGATGAGGGCCTGGTCGGCCTTCCCAGGCTCGATCCGGTTGAAGATGCCAGCCGACATTTCAAGCCATTCCTTGACCTGCGCACCGGTGATTTCGACCGCACGCACGGTGTTGGGATAGAGGTAGAGGTCGGCAACATTCTTGATGGCGATGTCGCCTGCCGGCACGTCGGTATAGTAGTCGGCGCCGTTGCGCCCGCCGGCCTTGAAGGGAGCGGCGGCCGACAGCAGCGGCACGTCCTTCCATTGCGTGTTCTTGAGAATTTCCTTGAGGTACCAGGTCTGCGCCTGGCTGACGACCTGCACCGACGGATCGTCGGCGACCAGCGCGAAATAGGAATAGAGCGGCGCGGAGGTCTTGCCGACAGGGCGGCGCACATAGGCCAGTGTCGCCTGGTGGTCCTGTTCGAGGGCCGCGATGATGCGCTTGTCGTCCGGGACAGTCGGCTTGTTCTTGTTGTCGACGCGTTCGAAGATCGGCCGCGCCTCGGAAGTGGCTGAAACGATCTTCCATTTCGATCCGTCGCGTTCCAGCATCAAGTCGATCAACCCCATATGCGAGCCCCAGAAGCCGCCCATGACGGCGGGCTTGCCCTGCAGCGTGCCTTTCTGCGTGTCGACACCATCGAGCGACTGGAAATCCTTCTTGCCGGGGAACACCAGATGCTGGTGACCGGTGAACACCGCATCGATGCCGTCGACACCGGCGACGAAGAACGAGGCGTTCTCCATCATCTCGCCCTGCTTCACGTCGATACCGGAATGCGACAGCGCAATGACGATGTCGGCGCCCTCCTCCTTCATCTGCGGCACCCAGGCCTTGGCCGCCTCGACGATGTCGCGCGTCTTGACGTTGCCCTCGAGGTTCTTGAGATCCCAGACCATGATCTGCGGCGGCACGAAGCCGATGATGCCGATCCTGATCGGCTGCTCGGCGCCCGAACCGTCCTTGATCTTCTTGTCGAGGATGACATAGGGCTTGAGATAGAGCTTGTCGTCGCGCGGGTTAGCGGCAAGCTCGGTGCCGCGGATCAAATTGGCGCAGACGAAGGGAAAATTGGCGCCGGCCAGCACCTTGTCCAGGAACGACAGGCCGTAGTTGAATTCGTGGTTGCCGAGCGTCGAGCACTCGTAGCCGAGCAGGTTCATGCCTTTCATGATCGGATGCAGGTCGCCGTCCTTCAGCCCCTTCTCATAGGCGATGTAGTCGCCCATCGGATTGCCCTGCAGCAGGTCGCCATTGTCGATCAGCATCGAATTCACGGCTTCCTTGCGCACAGCATCGATGAGAGACGCCGTGCGCGACAGGCCCAGCGTGTCGTTCGCTTTGTCGGCGTAGTAGTCGTAAGGCAGCACGTTCACATGGATGTCGGTGGTCTCCATGATCCGGAGATGCGCCTGGTTGGCTTGTGCACGGGCGGAGAACGGATGCAGCATGATCAGTGCCCCTGCGGCGGCGCCCGCAAGGAGATCGCGGCGGGATACGGGATGGAGCAGTTGCGACATGTTTTCTCCTTCGACGACCTGACAAGCCCTGCCCCGAAGCGAACTTCGCTCTGAAACCTGCTTAAGTCCATTCAACAAGTCGCGCGCATGAAGCCGCCACTCGATCAGCAACAGATGACGTGCGGATAAACGATCGGGCGAAGAAATCAGCCCTTGTCGTCGTCGCCCTGGGTGATCAGCCGCGCGCTGCGTTGCCCCGTCGCGTAGATCCATAGCCAGCTCAGCGAAACCGCAAGCCGGTTGCGAAAGCCGATCAGGAAATAGATGTGGGCCACTCCCCACAGCCACCAGGCGAGCCAGCCGGTGAGTTTGATCCAGCCGAAATCGATGGCGGCGGCGCGTTTGCCGATCGTCGCCAGATCGCCGGCATGCCTGTAGCGAAAAGGACGCGCGGTCGTGTCGCCGCCGAGCCTGGCCTTGATGGTGGCCGCAACATGTCGGCCCTCCTGTTTGGCGGAAGGCGCCACGCCGGGAACCGGCCGCCCGTCCGGCCGCAGCACATGAGCGGCGTCGCCGATGACAAATATCTCCGGGCTGCCGGGCACGCTGAGGTCAGGCTCGACCAGCACCCTGCCCGCGCGGTCCGCCGGCGCGCCGAGCCATTCAGCGGCTGGCGAAGCGGCAACGCCGGCTGCCCACAGGATCGTTCGGGCGGCCAGTTGCTTATCGCCAAACACAACACCTTCGGCGTCGCAGCGCGTGACGGCCCGGCCGAGCTCGACCGTCACGCCGAGCCGCTCGAGCGCTTTGCTGGCATAGTCGGAAAGTTTCGGTGCGAAATTGGCCAGAATGCGGTCGCCGGCCTCGATCAGCACCACGCGCGTCTGCCGCGTGTCGATGTTGCGGAATTCGCCGCGCAGCGTGTCATGCGCCAACTCGACGATGGTGCCGGCAAGCTCGACGCCGGTCGGCCCGCCGCCGACGATCGCAATGGTCAGCAACGCCTGGCGTTTGGCGGGATCGGTCTCCCGCTCGGCCTGTTCGAAGGCCAGGAGAATGCGGCGCCGAATGGTGGTGGCGTCCTCCAGCGTCTTCAGGCCGGGCGCGAAAGGCTCCCATTCGTCATGGCCGAAATAGGCGTGGCGGGCACCGGTGGCGAGCACCAGCGTGTCGTAGGCGACCGCGCTGCCGTCATCGAGCAGCACGCGCTTGCCGGCGCGGTCGACACCGGTGACATTGGCGAGCAGCGTCGTCACATCCTTGCGCTTGCGCAGGAGGTGGCGGATCGGCCAGGCAATTTCGGAGGTGGCCAGCGCCGTCGTCGCCACCTGGTAGAGCAGCGGCTGGAAGAGGTGATGGTTGCGCTTGTCGATCATGGTGATACGGACCGGCGCGCCAGCAAGTGCACGGGTGAACTCGAGGCCGCCGAAACCCGCGCCGACAACGACGACATGATGCCTAGCTTCGTTCATTTCGTTCACCCCGATAGCAAGATTGCCTGTCCTGGATGTAGGTATTTTTGTGCAATGCAACAACAGATGGACAGTGCCCGAGACTCGTCGTTGCATGTCGTGAATGCACATGTTGTATCGTATCGCGAGGTATAGCGTCATCGAACACGCGATGAGGTGAGGCATGGCCAACGATCGTGACGACGATGCTCCGGCGCAATATTCTTCGCCGCCCTGTTTCATGCACGAACTCGATCCGCAATTCCGTGCGCCTTCGAGCGACTGGACCGATGTGAGACGCTGGCGCAAAGCCGAGCGCGAACGCCTGATCGCCGCGCGTCTTGCTGTTTCGGCCGACGCCCGAACGGTAATGTCGCAAAGCATTGCGGAAAGCCTCGACGCGATGATCGGCGAGATCGCCGGGCGCATGGTCAGTCTCTATTGGCCGTTTCGTGGCGAGCCGGATTTGCGGCCTTGGATGGCGTCCATAAACGAACGCGGCGGCCGCACCGCCCTGCCCATCGTCATCGAGAAGGGGCAGCCGCTGATCTTCCGCGTCTACAAAGCGGGCGACCGGCTGGAGAAAGGTGTCTGGAACATCCCGATCCCGGCCGAGGGCGATCCGGTGCTGCCGGACATCGTCATCTCGCCGATCGTCGGCATCGATCCCCAGAACTACCGCCTGGGGTATGGCGGCGGTTTCTTCGACCGTACGCTGGCAGCGATGCCGTTCAAGCCGCTGGTCATCGGCGTCGGCTACGAATTGCAGCGCATCGCGACCATCTACCCGCAGCCGCACGATATCCCGATGGATCGGGTGGTAACGGCGGTCAGCTAGCCCAGGCCCCACAGGGTGGTTAGCGGCCTGTCAGCAGCCAGGTTGTCATGGTTCGTCTCGATGGATCGCAGAGGCATTCGGGATTGACCCAAGGCACCCACCTTCGTCATCCACGGGCGAAGCAGGAGCGAAGCTCCGTCGCGGAGACCCGAGGATCCATGCCGTGACCTTGACCAAGGAATGCAGCCGAGCAGAACTCTGCACCGTAGTGACGCTTTGAAGTCGCGGCATGGATCCTCGGGTCTGCGCTGCGTCGCTACACTCCTTGCTCCGCCCGTGGATGACGAAGTGACGCCCGTTTCCGCAAATCGAAGGCAGGTGGTTTGTCTATGCAGCGACCCGTCAGAACTTCTGTGTCGAGGAACTAGGCCATCTCCGGCTTCATGCCCATGGCCGTACGGTCGACGATCTCACGCAAGGCGAACGACGAATTGATCTTGGTCACATGCGGCATCGCCGACAGCCATTCCTTGTGGATTCGCTCATAGTCGACGAGATCCTTGGCCGCGATCCTCAGGATGTAGTCATATTCGCCCGACATCAGATGGCAGGACAGCACGTTCGGGCAGCGTTTGATCGCCGCCTCGAAATCCGACAGAGTCTTCTCGAACTGTCCCGACAGCGATATGTGCACGATCGCCGTCATCTGGTGGCCAAGTGCTGTATTGGAAAGCCGGGCATGATAGCCACGGATGGTTCCGGATTTCTCCAGATTGTCGAGCCGGCGCGAACAGGCCGACTGCGATAGGCCGACCTTTTCGGCAAGTGCCGCGTTGGGTATCCTGCCATCCTTCTGCAATGCCTCAAGAATGGCGATATCAATCCTGTCGAGCGTCATTATTCGTGAATCCTGCGAATATCTTGTTATTTCGCGCAACGATTATCGAAACCGGCCGGTTGGCGCAAGCGCATTCGCAAACACCTGCGCAACGATTCGTGGTTCACTCCATCCATACAGGGAACGAGCCCAAAGGGCCGGATCAGGAGAAGAAAATGCGCGTCGGCTGCCCCAAGGAAATCAAGAACCACGAATACCGCGTCGGCCTCACTCCCGGCTCGGTCCGCGAATATGTCGCCCATGGCCACGAAGTGCTGGTCGAGACCGGCGCCGGGGCCGGCATCGGCGCCGATGACAACGCCTATCGCGCCGCCGGCGCCACGATTGCCAAGACGGCCGCCGAGGTGTTCGCCAGGTCGGACATGATCGTCAAGGTCAAGGAACCGCAGCCCAGCGAATGGGCGCAGCTTCGCGAAGGCCAGATCCTGTACACCTACCTCCACCTGGCGCCGGATCCGGAGCAGACCAAGGGCCTGCTTGCGTCCGGCGTGACGGCAATCGCCTACGAGACTGTGACCGACGACCGTGGCGGCCTGCCGCTGCTGGCGCCGATGTCGGAAGTTGCCGGACGTCTGTCGATCCAGGCCGGTGCCACGGCGCTGCAGAAGGCCAATGGCGGCCGCGGTGTGCTGCTGGGTGGCGTGCCCGGCGTGCTGCCCGGCAAGGTCACCGTGCTCGGCGGTGGCGTCGTCGGCCTGCACGCGGCCAGGATGGCGGCCGGCCTTGGCGCCGACGTCACCATCATCGACCGCTCGATCCCGCGCCTGCGCCAGCTCGACGACCTCTTCGCCGGCCGCGTCCACACCCGTTACTCGACTGTCGAGGCGCTGGAGGAAGAGTGCTTTTCGGCAGACATCGTCGTCGGCGCGGTGCTGATCCCGGGTGCCGCGGCACCAAAACTGGTTTCGCGCGAAATGCTGTCGGGCATGAAGAAAGGCTCGGTGCTGGTCGACGTCGCCATCGACCAGGGCGGCTGCTTCGAGACTTCGCACGCCACCACTCATGCCGAGCCGACCTATGAGGTCGACGGCGTCATCCACTATTGCGTCGCCAACATGCCGGGTGCCGTGCCGGTCACTTCGGCCCACGCGCTCAACAACGCGACGCTGCACTATGGCCTGCAGCTTGCCGACAAGGGCCTGAAGGCGCTGGTCGACGATCATCACCTGCGCAACGGCCTCAATGTCCATAAAGGCAAGATCACCAACCGGGCAGTCGCCGAGGCGCTCGGCTACGAACTGGTCGAGCCGAAAGCCGTTCTTGCCGCCTGATTTTTCGCGAAAACAGCTCCTTTCAATCCAGCCCGCCGGTTCCAAGCCGGCGGTTTTTTTCTTGCGAGCCTGTTTTTCAGGCAAAGCTTGGTGTCGAAACACGTGACGCAACGGCACTTTGCTCATCATTGTTGCATATTTGTCATTCCCGTACCGGCCGACTCCCTGCTAGAGACATTCTGGGTTTATTCATTGGGGTACGGGCATATGTTCATTCGCACATCCGCGAAATCTTTTCTTCTTGGTGCTGTTTCTGCTGTAGCTTTGATGTCTGCTGCTCATGCAGCTGACGTCGTGCAACCGGTAGAAGAAGCTGCCGGCTTTAACTGGAGCGGCCTCTACGTTGGTTTCGGCGTCGGTGCCGGTGCCAACGTACACAAGCTCGGCAGCGATTTTATTCCAATCTCGCTGAACGGCATTGGTGGCGAAGGCGTCTATGGTGAGCTGACGGTTGGCTATGACTATATGGTCTCGCCCCGGTTCCTCATCGGAGGTCTGCTGGACGCTCACGTCGGCAACATCGGGACCACGCTGGACATTACGGGGTTCGACGCTTCGATCAAGGAAACCTACGGTTTCGACGCTGGCCTGCGTCTCGGCTACCTCTTGACGCCGAACACTCTGGGTTACGTGCTGGGTGGCTATTCCTGGCAGAAGTACAAGCTCGATACGAACGCCGGCTTCGACTTTGATTGGGATCAGAGCGGGTATTTTGTCGGAGGTGGCATCGAAACGGCCATCAACAGCAATTGGACGATCAAGACTGAGTATCGCTATACGCGCTTCGGGACCAAGGACGATCTTCTTTCCGACGCTGGCCTTGTCGGAGTTCCGGACGGTCTCCTCAATCTTGACACCTCGCGCCATACCTTCCAGATCGCAGCCAATTACCGTTTCGGTGCGCAGAACGGCGGCGGTGCTGCCTTCGAGACGCCAGCCTACAACTGGACCGGCTTCTACATCGGCGGCGCTGGTGGCGCCGGTGCATCCGTGCATCAGATCAACGTTCCGCCGCTCGGCGACCTGGAATTCAATGGTCTCGGTGGCGAAGGTGCCTTTGGTGAACTGAACGTCGGCTACGATCATGACTTCGGCAGCTGGGTCGCAGGCGTCATGGTCGATGCACGCTACTCCGGCATGACTTCCGAACTGGAGCTCGGCGGCGGATCGATCAACGTCGATACCGACTATGGGTTCGATGTGTTGGGCCGCGTCGGCATGAAGATGAACGAATCGACCCTTGCCTATGCGCTTGCCGGCTATAGCTGGCAGCATTTCGATCTGAACGCTTCCGATCCGATCGGCGACATTCTCGACTGGGGTTCCAGCGGTTTCTCGGTTGGTGGCGGCCTTGAAACGGCTCTGTCCAGCAACGTTACCGTCGGTCTCGAATATCGCTATTCGCAGTTCGCCAAGAAGGACTTTTCTTCGGAATTCGGCGCACCTGACGACACCCTTACCGCGACTTCCTCTTTCCACACCGTGCGTCTCGGCGCGAAGTACAAGTTCAACTAAAAGGCCCTCCAGCCAAACAGTTGCAGCCCGTCGGCCATGCCGGCGGGCTTTTTTGTTGCGCGGAATACCCCCGCGCAACAAAAAAGCGGAGCCAAAGCCCCGCTTCCTCGATGTCGAGATTTGCCGCCGGTTCATCCGCGGTCGGCAAATCGATCGACAATGGCTTTCTATCGCGATTATGCGACGGGAGTACGACAACTGTTCCCAGCGGCTAATCTCAGCCTCAAGCGCGCTCGATACGGCACTGGTAGCAATTGTTGCGCGCCGAACGGACATGGACGTAGGCGATCTCGTCGCGTTCGAACAGCGTCTCGGCCCGTGCAGCAATTGCCGTGGTCGGGATGACGCCGCCGCTGCCATAGACGATACGATCATCCCTGCCATAGCCGCGCACGATGTAGTCAGGGCTATCGAGAACCTCGGGCAGCGCCTCGCTCTCAGCGGCACCATCGCATTCCTCGGCATGCAGGAAGATCGGCCCCGTTTCGGCGTAGGGCTGAAGGCTAGGGAATGGCCTGTATGCCAGAACAAGGTAGGCATCGCCGGCTCCTATATTCTTCAAGCAATGCCGGCAAGGCATGCCGTCACCGTCGGAGATCTTTCGCTCGGGCATTTGGCCATAAGCATCGATCCCGCCGCGCTGCAACGTCCTGACATCTTCGGTCGGCAAAGCTTTGAACTGGATGGTCATCGAAAAATCTCCGGTGTCGTGACTGGAAATTATGTCCTTGAACCCTCGCCGCCCACCCGATTCCTGCCAAATGTCGAAGAGCCGGTCGCCCCTCGGCGATCGGCTCTCATCAAGTCCCGTCGGAGCTGCGGCTCAACGGATGAAATCGTCGAAGCGGCGCAGCGTCACCCGGCGATTCTGCCAGTTTTCGGTCTGCGTCCGCACGAGCAAAAACTCCTCGCCGTAACCAACAGTTTCCAGGGCATGGCCGGGCACGCCGAATTCGCGCACCAATGTGCGCTTCAGCGAAGCGGCGCGCTGTTCGGACAGAGCCTGATTCGACTGGAAGGAGCCGACGGCGTCGGTATGACCCTCGATCAGCACGCGGGCGCCGCGATCGCGGCGCAGGATGCGCCGCAGCGCGTCGGCAATGGTCTCGATCTTGTCGTATTGCGAACTGGAAATGGCCGCCGAACCGAAGGCGAAGTTGATCGACTGGATATCGATCGAGCGGGCCATGCGGCGCAAATCCGGGCGCCGCTTGAATTCGCGGATGGTGACGCGCTCGTTCGGCCGCAATTTCACACGCGGCGCCGCCTCGAGCTTCCGCTCGATCGTCGCGGCCGAAGGCGTTGTCGCCTGGGCTGCGGCCAGGCTTGGCATGGCAATTGCCGCGATCAGCGCGGCGGCAAGTGTACGGCGGGTCAGCATATCTTCGTCTCCTTCGGCCTTGGCCGCATTGATGGTGCCGGCAACATGCCAAAAACAGCCTGAAGGGCCGATGAACGACGGGTTCAGATTCGAGCTGGTATTAGCTTCCGGCTAGGGCCGCATGACGCTGGCCGCGCGCTCGGTGAAAGGCAGCGGATGGACGATTTCCCTCTTTTGCGCCACCGGTGCGAAGCCGAGCTTCTGGTAGAGCGGCAGAGCCGCCGGATGATCGAGCGTGCAGGTCTGCACCGTCACCCGCTTCGGCCCATGCGACCATGCGGCGGCGATCGCGGAGCCCAGGAACCAGCGGCCGATGCCTTGCCCGGTCGCATGTTCCATCATGCCGAAATAGGCAAGCTCGACTTCCTCCGGCAGATGCGGCTTGAGGTCGAAGAAGCCGGCGGGGGCGCCATCGAGGTAGAGCACCCTGATGTCGCGGTCCTCGCGATGGATGCCGGCCGAAAGCTCGTCGTCATCCAGCCTCAGCACATTGACCCAGTGCCATTTGCGCCCCACCCGGTCCATCAGATAGCGGTAGAAATGCAGCGGAATATCCTTGGTCTTCAGCAGCGCGACCTGACGGTTATACGGCACAGGCGGCGAATAGGCCGGCGGCACATGCATCTCGAGGAACGTCACCGTGACGTCAATGTCTTCCAACGTGCCGTTTTCCATCGTCTTCATTCCTTGCCGGTCACCACAGGCGTGTCGGAAAGCCCGCCCCACTCCGTCCAGGAGCCGTCGTAAAGCCTGTTGTTCGTATGGCCAAGCGTTTCCAGCGCCAGCGTCACCACCGCCGCGGTAATACCGGAGCCGCATGAAGTGACGACAGGTTTCGACAGATCGATGCCGGCCTCCTCGATCGCCTTGCGCAGGCGGTCCTTCGACAACAGCTCGCCATTTTCCGACAGCGCCGAATAGGGCAGATTGCGCGCGCCAGGCATATGGCCGGAGCGGATACCCGCGCGCGGCTCAGGTTCAGTGCCGGTGAACCGGCCCGGCCCCCGGGCGTCGGCGATCTGGCTTGCCCTGGTGTCGACGATCCGGCGCATGTCGGCGAGGCTGGCGACGCACCCGGGGTCGAAATCGGCATGAAACACGCTTGGCGCGATCTTGGTCGGCTCAGCCGTCATCGGCCTGCCGGCGGCTTTCCAGCCATCGAAGCCGCCATCCAGAATATAGGTCTGGAAGACGCCCATCACCCGGAACATCCACCACGCCCGGGGCGCCGAGAAGAAACCCGGACCATCATAGACGACGATGGTGTCATCGGCCGAAACACCCATGGCGCCGACATACTGGGCAAAATGCTGCGGCGACGGCAAGGTATGCGGCAGGGGCGAATCCGGGTCCGAAACGGCATCCTGATCGAGAAATCGTGCGCCCGGGATGTGGGCCGACTCATACTCGCCGCGCGCATCGCGCTTCTGCGCCGGGAGATACCAGGATGCGTCGATGATCGTCAGGCCCGGCTCGCCGAGACGTTGCTGCAGCCAGTCTGCGTCGACGGTGAAGGGGCTGTCCTCGGCCATTTTGTTCTCCTGCTCGCTTTTTGGCGATCACTGTCCTGTTCAGTTTGCCGGCATCGGCCCAAAGCGGATGCGGAAGCGCCGGTTCTCGCGGCCCTTCTTCTCGATCTTGCCGATGTGGATTTCGCCGACTTCGCCGGTGCTCTTCACATGGGTGCCGCCGCAGGGCTGGCTGTCCACCGAGGCGTTGTCGCCGATACAGACCAGGCGGATCTTGCCGGTGCCGACCGGCGGCCGGACGTTCTTGGATTTCACCAGGCCGGGATTGGCGGCCAGATCCTCGTCACTGATCAGCCTGACAAAGATCGGATGATCGGCCCGCACCAGGTCCATCAGCCCGGCAGTGACGTCCTCCTTGGTGAAGCCGGCATCCGGAGCGTCGAAATCGACACGGCTGTCGTCCTCGGAAACCGAGGCACCGGTGATCGGGAACGGGCAGACGACGGTAAGCAGGTGGCAAGCCGCATGCATGCGCATCAGGAGATGCCGCCGCTCCCAGTCGATCGCCAGCCTCAGCGCCTCGCCGGGCTGCGGAACCGCCTGCTCCGGCGCTGGCACGTGGATGATCTCGTCCTTGGTCTCACCGGTGAGGGTGGCGGCAATGGCGATGCGGCTACCATCGCCGCGTTCGAGATATCCGGTGTCACCCGGCTGGCCACCCGAAGTGGCGTAGAAGATCGTCCGGTCGAGGATGATACCGCCGCGATCGTTCACAGCAACGACTGTCGCGTCCGCCGTCCGCAGATAGGCATCGTCGCGAAACAGGGCGTCCGTCCTGTTTGCCATCACGCGACCTTTTCGAACGGCACCGGAATTGTGCTCTTCAGCTCCATCCAGCCTGGCACCGGCAGCTGCTTCTCGCGCAGGAATTCCGGGTTGAACAGTTTTGATTGATAGCGCGTGCCGTAATCGCAAAGGATGGTCACGATGGTGTGGCCGGGGCCTAATTCCCTGGCCAGACGGATCGCGCCGGCAATGTTGATGCCGGTCGAGCCGCCGACGCAAAGGCCTTCTTCCTGGATCAGGTCGAAGACGATCGGCAGCGCATCCTCATCGGGGATCTGGAATGAAAAATCCGGCGTGAACCCTTCGAGATTGGCGGTGATTCGCCCCTGCCCGATGCCTTCGGTGATCGAGCTGCCTTCGGACTTCAGCTCGCCGCTGGTGTAGAAAGAATAGAGCGCGGCCCCCAGCGGATCGGCGAGCGCGATCTTCACATCCCGGCTTTTGGCTTTCAGTCCGGAGGCGACGCCGGCCAGCGTGCCGCCCGAACCGACCGCCGAGACAAAGCCGTCGACCTTGCCGCCGGTCTGGTTCCAGATTTCCTCCGCCGTGGTGCGGATATGGCCGTCACGGTTGGCGACATTGTCGAACTGGTTGGCCCAGATGGCGCCGTTCGGTTCTGTCTTTGCCAGTTGCTCGGCCAACCGCCCCGACAGTTTCACGTAATTGTTGGGATTCCTGTAGGGCACGGCCGGCACTTCGATCAGTTCGGCGCCGAGCAGTTTGATCGTGTCCTTCTTCTCCTGGCTCTGTGTGTCCGGGATGACGATGACGGTGCGATAGCCGAGCGCCTTGGCGACCAACGTCAGCCCGATGCCGGTATTGCCCGCCGTTCCCTCGACGATCACACCGCCGGGCTTCAGCAGCCCGCGCTTCTCGGCGTCGCGGATGATGAACAGGCCCGCGCGATCCTTGACCGACTGGCCCGGATTCATGAATTCGGCCTTGCCCAGGATCTCGCAACCGGTTTGTTCCGAAGCTTTGTTGAGGCGGATCAGAGGCGTGTTGCCGATCGCGTCGATCACAGAACGGGGCATTCAGGATTCCTTGTGTAGGTGCGCCGAAACCCTAGAAACCCGAAGCTGCGGTTTCAAGGCAAGAATTTGTCTGGTCCAGTCGCATTTGCAGTGCTGTTGTTGCGTCGGCGCTTCCCGAGGCTGGCCTCTTGCGCCACTGTTCATTTCCGGCTGACGTTGAAAAGCGGCTTTTCATTCGATTTCTTCACCGCTAGAGCAAAGCACCAACAAGTCGACAGGGCGCAGCATGACACTCTACCGGGCTAACCCGAAGCACGGCGTCGCCTGGATCACGGGCGGCTCAAGCGGCATCGGCCGTGCGCTGGCCAGGGATCTTGCTTCCCAGGGCTATGCCGTCGCGGTGACGGCGCTTGACGACGATCCGATCGACACGCTTGTCGTCGAGACCGCGCAGATGCCGGGCAGTGTCACGGCCTTTCCTTGCGATGTCACCGACGAGCCGCGCATGGCAAGAACCGTCGCCGCGATCGAGAAGGAACTCGGTCCCATCGTGCTCGCCATCTTCAATGCAGGGAACTACATTTCGACGCCGGGGGAGAATCTTGTCGTCAACGACTTTCGGCGGTCCTTCGAGGTCAATTATTTCGGCATCATCAACGGCCTCGTGCCCGCGGTCGAACGCATGCGTGTGCGGGCGCGCGGCCATGTCGTGCTGGTCGGCTCGGTGACATCCTATTTCGGCTGGCCGACAACGGCCGCCTATGGCGGCACCAAGGCGGCCATCAACATTCTGGCCGAGTCGCTGAAGTATGATTTCGACAAGATGAACGTGCGTATCCAGGTGTTCAATCCCGGCTTCATCGACACCCCGCTGACCGAGAAGAACATGCTGCCCATGCCGGGACTGATGCCGGTCAGCCGCGCATCGCGCCGCATGGCGCGGGGCATCAAGTCGGGCGGCTTCGAAGTCCATTTCCCGCGCCGGACCAGCTGGCCCCTGAAACTGCTCGGCCTGCTGCCGAGGCCGCTGTGCAGAGGGTTTATCAGCCTGATGACCAGTTGGAAGGCGCGGCCGCTGCATTACGACCGCAAGCCCCCGATCGAATAGGACGCCGGCGAAATTGGCAGGCTCACCGTTTCGGGCCGCCGTCGCCATGGTTGAGGCAAGTGCTGCGTGGAGTCTGCGATGGGGCGACGGATCGTGCTTGCTGTGCTGGGCCTTATCGCCATTCTCGCACTGGCCTTCGTGCTCGGCCCGCGCGTTCGCGTCGACACCACTATCCGTTTCGATCCCTCGCTCATCGCTGACGATCCGCAGGCCTATGTGGCAAAGGCGGAAGCCGTCATCCCCGGAATCCGTGACGGGCTGGAAAAAGAGATCGTCTGGGCCGATCCGTTGGTGCATGCCAGGACCCCGCTGTCGATCGTCTACATCCACGGCTTTTCCGCATCGAAGGGCGAAATCCGCCCGCTGCCCGACGAAGTGGCGGAACAGCTCGACGCCAATCTCTTCTACACACGCCTTACCGGTCACGGGCAGGATGGCGCGGCGATGACGCAAGGCAGCATCAATGCCTGGATCAACGACTATGAGGAGGCGCTCGCCATCGGCCGGGCGATCGGCGACAAGGTGATCGTCATCTCGACGTCGACCGGCGGCTCGCTGGCGGTCTGGGCGGCAACGCAGCCCGGTACGTCGGACGGGGTGGCGGCGATTGCGTTCATCTCCCCGAACTTCGGCGTCAAGGCTTCGGGCGCCGAGATCCTGACCATGCCGTGGGGCAAACAGATCGCCAGGCTGGTCGCCGGCAAGGAGCACAGCTTCGTGCCGCGCAACGCGCTGAATGAAAAATTCTGGACCACCCGCTACCCGATCGAAGCAACCTTGCCGGTGCAGGCGCTGACCGAGCTTGCCTATGGCGCGCCGGTGGAGAAGGCGACCACCCCTGCACTGTTCATCTTTTCTGATTCGGACAAAGTGGTGCGGGCCGATCGCACCCGCGAGATTGCCGGGCGCTGGGGGGCGCCGCATGAACTGGTTCCGGTCGACGACACCGGCGACCCGGACAATCACGTCATTGCCGGCGACGCGCTGTCGCCATCGACCACGGCGTTTCTGGCGCAAAGGATCGCCGTCTGGATCGAAGCGGTGGTGAAGTAGGCAGACGAAAAAGGCGACCGAAGCATCGCTTCAGCCGCCCTTTCCTTGTCTGTCCCGGCAATCAGCCAGCCTGAGCTTGACTGACTACAACGCTGGCTACTTACGCAGCCCGCGCCGCCGGACGCTTGCCGCCGAAGCGGCGCTTGTTGTTGCCCTTGAAGGCCGGCTTGGCGCCATCAGGCTTGCGCTCGCCTGCGAAGGCCGGCTTGTCGCCGAAGCGCTTCTTGCCAAAGCCGTTGCCCTTGTTCTCGCCACCGGGCCGCCTGCCGTCGCGACGGCCATTGCGGTCGTTGCGATCATTGGCCGGCTCGAATCGCTCGTTCTTTTCAGCCGGATTGCGCAGCGGATCGGGGCTGCCGAGATGGTCGGCAACGATCGGCAGCTTGGTGCGGATGATGCGCTCGACCTGGCGCAGCTTGCTGTTCTCGGAAGGATCGCAAAGCGTTATCGCGATGCCGTCCATGCCGTTGCGGCCGGTACGGCCGATGCGGTGGACGTAGCTCTCGGCTTCATCAGGCAGGTCGAAATTCACGACATGGCTGATGCCGGGCACGTCGATGCCGCGCGCCGCGATGTCGGTCGCCACCAGAATGCGCACCGAGCCGTCGCGGAAATCGTTCAGCGCTTTCTGGCGGGCGTTCTGCGACTTGTTGCCGTGGATGACGGCGGCCTTGAAGCCATCGCGCTCGAGGTCCTTGGTCACCCTGTCGGCACCATGCTTGGTGCGCGAAAAGATGATGACGGACTTCATCGCCTCGTCGGCGAGCATCGTCGACAACACCTGGCGCTTCTGCTTGGTGCGGGCAAAGACGACGCCCTGCACGATCTCGGCCGCCGCCGTGCTTTGCGGCGCGACTTCGACACGAATCGGGTTCTTCAGCAGGCCCTTGGCCAGTTCGGCGATTTCATTGGGCATGGTCGCCGAGAACAGCACCGTCTGACGGTCGGGCGCGGTCGCCTTGGCGATGCGCTTGACGTCGTTGATGAAGCCCATGTCGAGCATGCGGTCGCCTTCGTCCAGCACCAGCCATTTGGTGTCGGCAAGCACAAGGTCTCCCTCACGCACCAGGTCGGTCAACCGGCCGGGCGTGGCGATCAGGATGTCGACGCCGGGAGCAACCTTCTTCACCTGGCTGAAGCGGGACACGCCGCCGAGCACGAGCGCGGTCGAGACATGCGCGCCCTTGGCGAGGATCTTGATCGTGTCTTCGATCTGCACGGCGAGTTCGCGCGTCGGCGCCAGGATAAGCGCACGTGCCGTCTTCGGCCGGCGCTTGGTGCCAAGCGCAATGATCTTCGACAGAATCGGCAGCGCGAAGGCCGCAGTCTTGCCGGAGCCGGTCTGGGCGATGCCGAAAATGTCACGGCCTTCCATCTGCGGCGGGATCCCCTGTGCCTGGATCGGCTTCGGCTCGGCGAAGCCGGCGTTGTGGGTGGCCTTGAGCAGCGCGCCCGTAATACCCAGTGCCGCGAAACCGGTGAGTTCCGCAGTGCTACCGGGCAAAGTGTTTTCGTTGGTCAAAATAATCTTCTTTCACGCGGCTTCTGGCCGCAAACATCGATGGCGGCAGGGCGCAACCTGCCGTCGAAAAATCTGTGATGAACGACAAGGCGGGCGGACGTATTCGTCCACTCGGCTGCGCTGTCGTGCCCGCAGGCATCATGCCACGGGGCTTTTTCGCCGCTTTGTGATTTACCGGAAAAAGGGCCGATATACCGGAAAGAGGGAAAACAGACGCAACCAGTCTCATTCGTCGAGAAGGCCGGATTCGTTCCCGGCCCAAGCGCCTATGGGCTGCATATGGCTGAGTTCGCCCTCAATTGCAAGGGGCTTCATGTTGCAGCGCAGCAAAACCGTGCCGGCAAGCGGCGCTTGCGCGCGCTTGCCGGCACGATTACGACGAAATGCCGCTGGCTTGGGAGGTAATCGATGAAAGACGTTCTCAAGGAACTCGAGCGCCGCCGCGAGATCGCCCGCATGGGCGGCGGCCAGGTCCGCATCGATGCCCAGCACAAGAAGGGCAAGCTCACCGCGCGGGAACGCATCGAGGTGTTTCTCGACGAGGGCTCGTTCGAGGAATTCGACATGTACGTCGAGCACCGCTCGACCGACTTCGGCATGGAGAACACCAAGATCGCCGGCGACGGCGTCGTCACCGGCTGGGGCACCGTCAACGGCCGCCCGGTCTACCTCTTCGCCAAGGACTTTACCGTATTCGGCGGCTCGCTGTCGGAAGCGCATGCCGAGAAGGTCATCAAGGTGCAGGAGATGGCGCTCCGCAACCGGGCGCCGATCATCGGCCTCTACGATGCCGGGGGCGCGCGCATCCAGGAAGGCGTGGCAGCACTCGGCGGCTATGCCGAGATTTTTCAGCGCAACGTGCTGGCCTCAGGCGTCATTCCGCAGATTTCCGTCATCATGGGACCGTGCGCCGGCGGCGACGTCTATTCGCCTGCCATGACCGACTTCATCTTCATGGTGCGCGACACTTCCTACATGTTCGTTACTGGGCCGGATGTGGTGAAGACTGTGACCAACGAGACGGTGACCGCCGAGAGCCTCGGCGGCGCCTCCGTCCACACGACGAAATCCTCGATCGCCGACGGCGCCTATGACAATGACGTCGAGGCGCTGTTGCAGATGCGCCGGCTGGTCGACCTGTTGCCGGCCTCCAACACGTCGGAGCTTCCCGAGATCGAATGCTACCAGTCGGTCACCGACCATGATTTGTCGCTCGACCGGCTGATTCCCGACAACGCCAACAAGCCCTACGACATCAAGGAACTGATCCTGAAGGTCGCCGATGAAGGCGACTTCTTCGAAATCCAGCAGAATTTTGCCAAGAACATCGTCACCGGCTTCGGACGCGTCGAGGGCCGCACCGTCGGCTTCGTCGCCAACCAGCCGATGGTGCTGGCCGGCGTGCTCGATTCCGACGCCAGCCGCAAGGCGGCGCGCTTTGTGCGCTTCTGCGACTGTTTTTCGATCCCGATCGTCACCTTCGTCGATGTCCCCGGCTTCCTGCCGGGTACGGCGCAGGAATATGGCGGGCTGATCAAGCATGGCGCGAAGCTCCTGTTCGCCTATGCCGAGGCGACCGTGCCGAAGATCACCGTCATCACCCGCAAAGCCTATGGCGGCGCCTATGACGTGATGGCCTCAAAACATCTGCGCGGCGACATGAACTATGCCTGGCCGACGGCGCAGATCGCGGTCATGGGCGCCAGGGGCGCGGTCGAGATCATCTACCGCAAGGACATCGGTGACGCCGAAAAGATCGCAGCCCATACAAAGGCTTACGAGGATCGCTTCCTGTCGCCCTTCGTCGCCGCCGAACGCGGTTATGTCGACGAGGTGATCATGCCGCACTCGACGCGCCGCCGCATCGCGCGCGCGCTCCGCATGCTGCGCAACAAGGATATGCAGAACCCCTGGAAGAAGCACGACAATATTCCGCTGTGAGGCGTTGGCAACTCACTCCTCTTCCGCCGCACTAAACCCCGCTCCCATCGTGGCGCGGACAGGGCTGCCCCATGGCGTTGCGTGGTTGTCGATGCGCATCTGGAAGATGAAGTAGGTCGGCGAGCAGAAACCGATGCCCTTCACTTTTGAAATGCCCGGCGTATCGGACGGCAGCGACTGGCACATATAGTCCTCGCGGCAGAAATGATCGGCCGAACAGGCCGGCCGATTGCCGCGATTGACGGCGCCGCCAAGGCATTGATCGAAATTGTTGGTGGCCACGCAGATGTCGAACTTCTTGCCGCCGACCAGCCCGCAGATCTCGTTCGGCATGGGCTTGCCGGCTTTGAAGGCGGCAAATGTACGGTCCTTGTCGTCGCAGCCGCGATAGGCAATCCCACCTGGCACGCCGATCTTCGGCGGACGGCAGGTGTAAGCGGTGCGCGAGACGTCAGGCGCGAAGGCCGCGAACTGGCCCGATTTGCTGTAGCGGTCGTTGAAAGGCTGCGCCGCGTTGCTGGCGATCGAGCCGGTCAAACAAGGGTGCCCGGAAAACATCTCCGGGCTGTCCTTGGGCAGCAGGCACTGCGCCAGTTTCGTGCGCACGCCCGAAGCGGTGGCCAGCGCCGTGCAGACGGTGCCGCCGCCGCATTGCCAGGACGTGCCAAAGTGAGCCGCATCTTCCTGCATCAGGCACGGCATGGCCATCTCCGCCGGCGCATAGTCGACCGCGGTCTCCGTCCAGGCTGCCGGCGGCGCAAAGGAGAGCGGACGGAAGCGGTTCGGCTGCTTGCCCGCGGCTGTAGCGGCGAGCCAGCCCTGGCGGCGCGGAATCTCGGCATGAAGATGCGGCGAGATGCCGACCTCGATGCGGTTGAGCGGCGATGTCGTCTTGTCGTCGAGGCCGATGAAATGGAAACCGGCGGTGGAACCGGCCTGGTGGCAACCCTGGCAGGCGCCATTGTCCAGCCGCTCGACCAACGCTTCCGGCGTGCGCAGCAGTTTCAGCTTGGAATAGTCGAGCGATGCGAATTCCTCGGGTCGGTATAATTGCGTAAACGGATGATTGGCCTGCCGCGCGCTGCCGAAGGTCGACCACGAGATGATTTTCCTGGCCAGGAACTCGTCGGGGATTTCATAAACACCTTCATCGACCGCCGGCAGGTTGGCGCCGACATAGGCGGCAAGCCGTGCTTTCAGCGCCGCATCCTGAGAGAGCCGTGCAGTGTCGGGTGTGTTCTCCAACGGCTTCTCGCTGATGTCAGCACCATCGATGCCGAATATCCGCATGAGATAGGCGGCCTGGCCGCCAAACTCGGTTTCCTGGCCGGAGGGAAAGCGCACCACCTGTGCGTTGAGCTCCAGTTGCTTGAAGGTCAGCCCGGCCTTCTCCAGAGGTCCACCGGTCAGCCAGCCGGCATCGACGCTCTCGTCAAGCTGTGGCGTCCAGCGCCCGGCAACGCCGACGCAGCCGCCGTCGGCATCGGGTGCCGCGCTATAGATGGCATTGAAATTGAACGGCAGGCGCGACGCCAGCAGCTTGCCGTTCTTGCGAAAACTGTAGGCCAGGCGGTAGATAAAGCGCACCTCGCCGCAGTTCCTGTCGCCTTGCAGCAGCGTGAAATCGCGACGGTCGAGCCGGTTGACGATGCCGACCAACCGGAGGCGCGCGGCATCGGTCTTCAGCCAGCGCATGTCCATGATGCGGCCGACATTGCCGTCGGTTATCTCGTAGAGCGGCCGCCCACCGGCTTTCATCTCGGCGCGCAATGCCGCAACATCAGAGGCAACGATGTCGACGATGGCGTGATAGGCGGGTGCCTCGTCGTAAAGCGCCTTTAGACCGTCCTCGCCGTCGACGCCGAAAACGTCGACGAAGCCGAAACCCTTGGCATCGAGTGCGGCGAGCACCGCCGGATCGTCGACGATGATCAAAGGGCCCTCGGCGCGCGCCGTCGACGCCACGAAGACGGCTAAGACTGTGGCAAGCAGCAGAGCCAGGGCGCGGTTCATGGAACAGCCATGCGCGCGTCGAAGAGTTCACGCAACACCGGCAGCAGCGCCAGCGGCAGATCCTCGGCGATCAAGCCGGGTCCGAACCGGCTGCCGGCTTCGGCATGCAGCCACACCGCCGCGCAGGTGCCCTCCAAGGGCGGCATGCCTTGTGCGAGCAAACCGGCAATGATGCCCGACAGCACGTCGCCTGACCCGGCTGTGGCCAGCCACGGTGCACCGTTGGAGTTGATCGCCGCTTTGCCATCGGGCGCTGCTATGACCGTGTCGGCGCCCTTGTAGACGATGACGGCATTGGCCCGCGCTGCGGCCGCCCGCGCCTTGTCCAATTTCGACATGGTTTTGTCCCCGGCGATATCTGGGAACAAGCGGCCGAATTCACCCTCATGCGGCGTGATCACCAACGCTGGCGCGTTCAGGTGACGGGCGGCTTCGAACAGCGACTGCGGCTGATGGGCCATAGATGTAATGGCGTCAGCATCAAGCACGATCGCTCCTCCGTGGTTTGCGGTTTGCGATGCGCGTGCACCCTCCGCCAAGGTCTTGATCAGTTGCAGGGCGAAATCGCCGACCTTGGGCTTTGGCCCGAGCCCCGGTCCAAACACCAGCGCCTCGGGATGGCGCGCCGTCAGAAATTCCTGCACCTCCTCGAGTGACCCCGCCTCTCGCAGCATGATCGAGGTCAGGTGTGTCGCGTTCACCTGCATGGCATTGCCAGGCGACAGCACGGTGACCGCCCCTGCCCCGCATCTAGCGGCGGCCATCGCCGACAGCCGCGCCGCGCCGGTAGCACTCGGGCCGCCGGAAAAGACGCCGACATGGCCGCGCTTGTATTTATGCGCGTCCACCGCCGGCACCGGAAATTCCCGCAACCACAGGTCCGGCACATTTTCGAAGGTCGAGACAGCGAGCTGGGCGATGATGCCGTCATCGATGCCGATATCGGCGAGCACGATTTCACCGCATTGCCCGCGCCCCGGCAGCAGCAGGTGGCCGGGCTTTTTCCGGGCGAAGGTAACGGTGAGTTCGGCGCGAAACGCCCTGCTCAATATTTCGCCGCTGGCACCTGAGACGCCCGACGGCAGGTCGATCGCGACCACAGGCAGGCGCAGGGCTGTCACGGTATCGACGGCCTTCGCGGCATCGCCGGAAAGCGGCTTGGACAGCCCTGCCCCATAGAGCGCGTCGATCACGATCGAGCCGAACTCGGCGTCGAAATCAGACAGCGGCCGGGACTTGATCAGTGATTCCGCGGCGGCGAGCGCCGCATCGCTTTCCGGCCTCGGCGCTCCGGATGACCAGATCGTTGTGCCGACGCCGCTGCCGGCCAGGAGGCGTGCGACGACATAGCCATCGCCGCCATTGTTGCCGGGCCCGCACAGCACATGGATGTGCTTTGCCGAGGGATAGCGCTTGAGAACCTCGGCCGCGACCGCTGCGCCCGCGCGCCGCATCAGGCTGATTCCATCGGCCGGACCGGCCGCGATCGTCAGCCGATCGGCCGCGGTCATTTCGGCGGGGACAAGAAGTTCGTTGCTCATGGATTGCCGATCCGCATGCTATCAAGCATTGTCCAATTTCGATCCTAAGCAAACAAGGGGGAGTTGCCGAGATCTGCGGCCATAACGTCGGCACGAAGGCATCGCGGGCAGAAAATTGCCTGCGGGATAGGCGATGTGCCTGATTTTTGTGCGGACGCGGGTGTTGGCGCTGTGTAGGCTCTGGCAGCCCATGCCGCTTCCGGTGCAGTGAATGACGCGAATTTGCATCCCGGTGCGGCGCGGCTTTGAAATCTTATGAGACCGCTTAGAATCCGCTGAATTGGCACAGTTCGTGCTTGATGGAGGCGCAAGCGGGGGGTCACAACCCGTTTTTTTGGCAGTGGAGGCCACTTTTTACATGAAAAAGATCGAAGCGATCATCAAGCCATTCAAGCTGGACGAAGTGAAGGAAGCGCTTCAGGAAGCCGGACTGCAAGGCATCACTGTCACCGAGGCAAAAGGCTTCGGTCGTCAGAAGGGCCACACCGAACTCTATCGCGGCGCCGAATATGTCGTCGATTTCCTGCCCAAGGTGAAGATCGAGGTCGTGCTTGGCGACGACGCGGTCGAAGGCGCCATTGAGGCCATCCGCAAGGCGGCCCAGACGGGCCGCATCGGTGACGGCAAGATCTTCGTTTCCAATATCGAGGAAGTTGTGCGAATCCGCACCGGCGAAACGGGCATGGACGCGGTCTGACCTGACCCGGCCATCCTCCTGAAAACGTCATCAACAAAAAACGTCATCAAACAGGGATACATGACATGACGACAGCCAAAGACATCATGAAGCAGATCAAGGACAACGACGTGAAATTCGTCGACCTGCGCTTCACAGACCCGAAGGGCAAGCTGCAACACGTGACGATGGATGTCATCGAGGTCGAGGAAGACATGTTCGCCGATGGCGTGATGTTCGACGGCTCGTCGATTGCCGGCTGGAAGGCCATCAACGAGTCCGACATGGTGCTGATGCCCGATCCGGACACTGTCCACATGGACCCGTTCTTCGCGCAGTCGACCATGGTCATCCTGTGCGACATCCTCGATCCGGTTTCGGGTGAATCCTACAACCGCGATCCGCGCGGTACGGCCAAGAAGGCCGAGGCCTACATGAAGGCCGAAGGCATCGGCGACACCATCTATGTCGGCCCGGAAGCCGAGTTCTTCGTGTTCGACGACGTGAAGTACAAGGCCGATCCCTACAACACCGGATTCAAGCTCGACTCCACGGAACTGCCGTCGAACGACGACACCGACTACGAGACCGGCAATCTCGGCCACCGTCCGCGCGTCAAGGGCGGCTACTTCCCGGTGCCGCCGATCGACAGCGCGCAGGACATGCGCTCGGAAATGCTGACCGTGCTCGCCGAGATGGGCGTGCGCGTCGAAAAGCATCACCATGAGGTGGCGGCGGCCCAGCACGAACTCGGCATCAAGTTCGACGCACTGGTGCGCAACGCCGACAAGATGCTGATCTACAAATATGTCGTCCACCAGGTCGCCAACGCCTATGGCAAGACGGCCACCTTCATGCCGAAGCCGATCTTCGGCGACAACGGCTCGGGCATGCACGTCCACATGTCGATCTGGAAGAACGGCAAGCCGACCTTCGCCGGCAATGAATATGCAGGTCTGTCGGAAAACTGCCTCTTCTTCATTGGCGGCGTCATCAAGCATGCCAAGGCGATCAACGCCTTTACCAACCCGCTGACCAATTCCTACAAGCGCCTGGTGCCGGGTTACGAAGCGCCGGTTCTGCTCGCCTATTCGGCGCGCAACCGCTCGGCGTCCTGCCGCATCCCGTTCGGCTCGTCGCCGAAGGCCAAGCGCGTTGAGGTCCGCTTTCCCGATCCGGGCGCGAATCCCTACCTCGCCTTCTCCGCCCTGCTGATGGCCGGCCTCGACGGCATCAAGAACAAGATCCATCCCGGCCAGCCGATGGACAAGGATCTCTACGACCTGCCGCCGAAGGAGTTGAAAAAGATCCCGACCGTCTGCGGTTCGCTGCGAGAAGCCCTGCAGAGCCTCGACAAGGACCGTGGCTTCCTGAAGGCTGGCGGCGTCTTCGACGACGACCAGATCGACAGCTACATCGAGCTGAAGATGGCCGAAGTGATGCGCTTCGAAATGACCCCGCATCCGGTCGAATACGACATGTACTACTCCGTCTGAGGCTTCAATCTCAGCCTAAGATTCGCCATAACCAAGCCCTTGAAAGACTTCCCTCTTTCAAGGGCTTTTTGCTGCGCTCCAATAGGAATTGCCAGCCGACCGGCATGTCTCGCCTGCGCGGCAGCCGCATGCGCGCCCGTATCCGCCTTTCGTCTTCGGCGATCGCACGATGCCCGGATTCTTGGACCTACGGTCCATCGGAGCGGCCGGCTTGAGCGTCGGTCCGGTGACTTCAATCACTACTCGGCGATGTCCAGTGAAGATCAAGGCGGCCGCTCGGTCGCCAACGTTGGAGCCAGGAGCGAGCGGAGCACTGTCTCAGGCTACAGTGACCGCTCGTCCGGCGCCCACGCCAATGCCGCCGTTCAGAAAACCCCGCCCGTCCGAACAGCATTGCGTGACGTAACCCCAAGGCCTGCGAATACGCATGCCGTAGCGTGATCTGTCAACGTCGCAAGCCGGGCCGCGAATGGCCGATTCTGCTGTATGAACAGATGCTTATGGAAGGCCCTTTGCCCCGGATAAGGGCTGGAAAAGGCGCTTTTCCGGGCTTTATAGCGAGTGATCGCCGGAGGCTCACATGGCTGCGGCAAGAACTCCCGGGCGATTTGCGGCCGCGTGAATTTCCTGACTTTTTCTGGGTATGTTTTCCCAGGAATGCCGTCAGCCGGGTAACGGCCAAAAAAGAACCCCGGCGCGAAACGCCGGGGGTCTTCTTGTCATGCAGTCCGAAACGCTTACGCGGCGGCCGAAACCTGGGCGCTTGCCGGAACCGAGGCGATCGTCTTCAGGATCTGCGAGGCGATCTGGTAGGGGTCGCCCTGCGAGTTCGGACGGCGGTCTTCCAGATAACCCTTGTAGTCGCTTTTGATGAAGGAATGCGGCACGCGGATCGAGGCGCCACGGTCGGCAATGCCATAGCTGAACCGGTTCCACGGCGCGGTCTCGTGCTTGCCGGTCAAACGCTTGTCGTTGTCCGGGCCGTAGACGGCGATGTGATCCATCAGGTTCTTGTCGAAGGCCGCCATCAGCGCTTCGAAATAGGCCTTGCCGCCGACTTCGCGCATATAGGCGGTCGAGAAGTTGGCGTGCATGCCAGAGCCGTTCCAGTCGGTGTCGCCAAGCGGCTTGCAGTGGTATTCGATGTCGATGCCGTACTTCTCGGTCAGGCGCTGCATGAGGTAGCGGGCCATCCACATCTGGTCGGCGGCTTTCTTGGAGCCCTTGCCGAAAATCTGGAATTCCCACTGGCCCTTGGCAACTTCGGCGTTGATGCCTTCGTGGTTGATGCCGGCGGCGAGGCAGAGGTCGAGATGCTCCTCGACGATCTGGCGCGCAATGGAGCCGACATTGGAATAGCCGACGCCGGTGTAGTACGGGCCCTGGGGTGCGGGATAGCCGCTCTCGGGGAAGCCGAGCGGCCGGCCGTCCTTGTAGAAGAAATATTCCTGCTCGAAGCCGAACCAGGCGCCCTCGTCATCGAGGATGGTGGCGCGCTTGTTGGATGCGTGCGGCGTCACGCCATCGGGCATCATGACTTCGCACATGACCAGCACGCCGTTGGTGCGGGCGGGATCCGGATAGACCGCAACCGGCTTCAGCACGCAATCGGAGCTGTGCCCTTCGGCCTGCTGGGTCGAGGAACCATCGAAGCCCCATAGCGGCAGCTGCTCGAGATCAGGGAATTCGGCGAATTCCTTGATCTGCGTCTTGCCGCGAAGGTTGGGGACCGGGGTATATCCATCGAGCCAGATATACTCGAGCTTGTATTTCGTCATTCTAGCCTCTCGTTGCTTGATCACCGAACACTGAACGGCGTCGACATGCGTCTGCCGTCAGCAGCCGGCCTGCCGCACACCTAAAATGCAATTCGTGTGCCATTCTTGGTCCGGAGGGTGCGGCAAAATTGACCCGGTATCACTCGAAGTCGGTGAGCCGCCTAAGCGATGCGCTCGGATCCATCACAATCGTTCTTTGCACAAATAGTGTGCAAATACTGATCTTTTCATAGGCATATTGCCTAACTTGATTGCAGACCTTATCTTCGGACCAAGTTGAATCGAAAAGGTTCGGCGGAAGAAAGGAACCCGGCAATGGAAATCATTTCCACACGACCGTCGGCCAAAATTCTGATGTTCCCGGCGGCAGCGCGTCTCTCTGCCTCAAATTTGAGCGGAAGGGCTAAGTTTGCGGCAGAGCTTGCCTCGCTGCGTGGTGCCCGCGCAGACTTCGGCGACGGCTGGTACCATGAGGCAGCCATCGAGGATGAGGCCCGGGGCCGCAAGATCTGACACAGAGGGGCAGCAGCCCTCGTCAACGGATAGCATGAAAGCAAAAGCCCGGCGCGATCGCTCGCGCCGGGCTTTATCTTTGTATGCTGGAGCTGTCAGCTACTGCTTGTCGTGCAGGTTGGTTCCCAGCGTATCCCTGACGAAGATCATGCCGATGATCAGCGACATCGCCGCGATCACCACCGGATACCAGAGGCCGTAGTAGATATCGCCCTTGGAGGCGCTGAGCGCGAACACGATCGCCGGCAGCAGGCCGCCGAACCAGCCATTGCCGATGTGATAGGGCAGCGACATGCCGGTATAGCGGATGCGGGTCGGGAACATCTCGACCAGGATCGCCGCGATCGGCCCGTAGACCATGGTCACGTAGAGGACCAGGATGAACAGGATGCCGATGACCTTTGCCCAGTTGACCGCCGCCGGGTCGGCAAACATCGCGAACGCACCGGCCGCCGGAACACTGTAGACGGTCACGTCCGTGGCGCCGGCAGCCTCATCGGCCGTCAGCAGCTTGTCCTTGACCGCCTGGGCGAGCGGGACAGTGGCCTTTTCACCGGCGCGAATGGCTGCCGCGTCGAGCTTCAGTTCGGGATTGGCCGCGACAAAGGCGTCGAGCTTTTGGTCAGCAACCTTGGCGGCAGCACGCTTCAGTGGGTAACCGCCGTCCTGAAGCGCCAGGTTGATCGCCTTCTTGAAAGCCGCATCGCTTGGAGCAGCCTTATCAGCGGCCGCCACGGCGTCGTAAGACGTCACGGTCTCGGCGCCGATCTTGACGCTGGCCGCTGTTCCCGCTGCCGCTGTCGTGACGATATCATAGGGCACCGAGCTTTTGGCCAGGAAGTCCGTCGCAATATCGCACGAGGTGAGAGGCTTGCGTGTTCCGGTTGGATTGAACTGGAACTTGCAGTCCCCCGGAGCAGCGGTCACCGTCGCACGCGTGTTCTGCTGGGCGGTGGCGAGCGCCGGGTTGGCGGCCCATGTCAGCGCCTTGAACAGCGGGAAAGTGGTGACGATCGCCAGCGCGAGACCGGCCATGATGATCGGCTTGCGGCCGATCTTGTCGGATAGCCAGCCGAACACGACGAAGAAGACCGCGCCGAGCGCCAGCGCAATCGCGATCATGATGTTGACCGACTGTGGGTCGACCTTGAGCACATTCGCCAGGAAGAACAGCGCGTAGAACTGGCCGTTGTACCAGACCACAGCCTGGCCGGCGGTGAGGCCGAACAACGCGAGCAACGCGATCTTGGCATTCTTCCACTGGCCGAAGGCTTCCGTCAGCGGCGCCTTGGAGCCCTTGCCCTCGTCCTTCATGCGCTGGAAAGTCGGCGATTCGGCAAGCGACAGGCGGATCCAGACCGATATGCCGAGCAGTATGGCCGAGAGCAGGAACGGAATACGCCAGCCCCAAGCCGCGAAATCCTCCTTGCTCAGCGAATTCTGCACGACCAGGATGACGATCAGCGACAGGAACAGGCCGAGCGTCGCCGTCGTCTGAATCCACGACGTATAGAAGCCGCGGCGATCGTCGGGAGCATGCTCGGCGACATAGGTCGCCGCACCACCATACTCACCGCCGAGCGCCAGGCCCTGCAGCATGCGCAGCCCGACCAGGATGATGGGCGCCGCAATGCCCCAGTTCGCCGAGCCGGGAAGCAGGCCGACCAGGAAGGTCGACAGGCCCATGATCAGGATGGTGACAAGAAATGTGTATTTGCGGCCGACGAGATCGCCAATGCGACCGAACACCAGCGCGCCGAACGGGCGCACCAGGAAGCCGGCGGCGAAAACCAGCAGCGTGAAGATGTTGCGAGTCGCCTCTGGATAGGAGGCGAAGAATGCCGCGCCGATCGCTCCGGCCAATGCGCCGTAGAGATAGAAATCATACCATTCGAAAACGGTGCCGAGCGAGGAAGCGAAGATGACTTTCTTCTCCTCCCGCGTCATGCCGCGGCTTGCTCCGCCGGCGGTCGATGCGATTGCCATTGCGTTATCCTCCCGTGAGACCCGTTCTCGATGCTGCGCGACACCGTCCGCGTTCTCCTCCGAGCACGGACTCAACGACAGCCATTCGGAAAAATGACAGAAAGCGCCTGCCAAAGGCAGCGCGTCTTTGGGATTATGACTTTGGTATTAGGTGCACTGCGGGATGAATCCGGGCGAGCTGGGAAAACTCCTTAGCGCTTGAGCGCTTCCAGCAGGCCGACAGCAGCCATCATGTCGCGCTTGCGAGCCGCGCGGCGGGCAACGGCCTCCGCGTCCTGCCCCCAATGCTCGATCTGCCAGTCCTCGTCGACATGGGCAGCGGCCCAGGCAGAATCGGCATCGAGTTCGCCGAAATCGACAGCCAGCGCCAGCAGAGCCGAACCGGTCAGCGAGGTCATCACATGGATGGCGGCGAGCCGCAGCGGCTCTGTTCGCTGAGCAAGATGGCTGCCCAGCACGGCGATGGTCTCGCGCGGCTGCTCGACATGAATGATGCCCTCGGCGAGATTGAAGCGGACCCCGAGTGTTCCCCTCGCCCAGTCGATCACCGGATCCCAATGCTGGTTCTGCCGCTCCACCAGCCCCTGCGGTACGTCGGCGCGGTAGCAGAGCAGATCGGATGAGGCGAAGCGCAGGATATCCTCCAGCACCGCCTGCGGGTCGCTGGCAACACCGTCGATGGCGGTGTTGACGAGACGCATCACCGGCATGGTCACCGGATTGATGGTCTCGCTTTGGGCGGCGAATTCGTCGGCGGCAAGCACTGCTGCTGCCTCGGTAGGCAGCGCCAGCAGCGCCTTGCCCGGGGTGCGCACCGGCTTGCCGTCGAGATGCACGGCAAAGCCATTGTCGACAGGTGCGACAGAGGCGGCCTTGTAGAAGCGCTTCGGCAGATGCGTCTTCATCTGGATCTGGGCGCGACGCACCGGATCGGGATGGGAAAGATATTTGCCCGCTTCGAGGTCGTTGAGGATATCACGCATGAAGGTCTCTCTTACACCGGCGTCAGCTTGCGCGCCGGCCGGTTGACGATAATCAGGCCGGCGGCAATCAGGCCAAGTGCCAGGAAAATGCGCATGGTCAGCGGCTCATTCAAGAACATGGCGCCGCACAGCACGCCGAAAACCGGCGACAGGAAGGTGAAACTGGACAGGCCCGATGCCGGATAGCGCCGCAGCAGCCAGAACCACAGCACATAGGTGAAGGCGACGATGTAGACAGCCTGGAAAAGCAGCGCCAAAGTCGGCAGCACGGTCGGATCGCGAACGGGCGGGCCGGCGAGAGGCAGCACCAAGACGCCGACGATCGCTGCCCCGGCGAGCTGGTAAAGCAGAAGCTTCTCGGCGCTCGCCTCGACCAGCTTCGAGCGCTTGATGAGGATATTGGTCAAAGCCCAGAAGAATCCGGAGCCGAGGCTCAGAAGATCGCCGAACAGCATGTCTCCGCCGCCGCCGAGCTTGTCGGAAAACACCGCGGCAAGGCCGGCAAAGGCCAGCAGCAGGCCGAGGAATTTTCTCAACGTGATCTGCTCGCCGAGCAGGAAATGGCCGCCGAGCAGCATCCAGAACGGCATCGTGTTGACCAACAGCGTGTTGCGGGCAACGGTCGTATGCTCCAGGCCGACATAAAGGCAAAGGAACTCGATGCCGAAAAGCGCGCCAACCGCGATGCCGGCGAGCAAGGTCCCGTCGCGCGTGAAAAGCGCGATGCCGCGCCACCGGCACCAGGCAAAGACACACAGGCCGCCGATGATCGAGCGCGCGATCGATAGGAAAACCGGATCATAGCCAGCGTAGGAGATCTTGGCGGCGACGTAATTCAGCCCCCAGGAAAAGGTCAGCCCGACCATGATGGCGGCGGCGGCCATGTCGACCGTGTCGCGGCGATCAAGCGTATCGGCGGCGAGCCCGTCGGTGGCGCCGCTCACGATCAGTCCTCCGCGCTGGCGTCGTCGAAGCCGATCAGGTTCCAGCTCTGTCGCATGTGCGGCGGCATTGGCGCGGTGACATCGATGACGCCCTTGTCGGGATGCGGAATGATGATGCGGCGCGCATGCAGATGCAGGCGGTTTTGAATGCCGCCGGGAAAGTCCCAGTTGGTGTCGGCCTCGAAATATTTCGGATCGCCCAGGATCGGACAGCCGATGTGGGCGGCATGAACGCGAAGCTGGTGGGTGCGGCCGGTATAAGGCTCCATCTCCAGCCAGGTCATCGTCTGCGCCGCCTGCTCGATGATCCGGTAGTAGGACACGGCGTGATCGGCGCCCTTTTCGCCGTGCGCGGCGACACGCACGCGGTCACCGTCCGGCGTCGGCTCCTTGATCAGCCAGGTCGAGATCTTGTCCTCGCGCTTGGGCGGCACGCCCTTGACCAGCGCCCAATAGGTCTTCTTGGTCTCGCGGGCGCGAAACGCTTCCGAGAGCTTCATGGCGGCCAGCCGGCTGCGGGCGACGACCAGCACGCCCGAGGTGTCGCGGTCGAGCCTGTGAACCAGCCTGGGCTTCTCGCCCTTCTGGTTGCGCCAGGCCTCCAGCATGTCGTCGACATTGCGGGTGACGCCCGAGCCACCCTGCACCGCAAGGCCCGCCGGCTTGTTGAAGACGAAAACCTTGGGATCCTCGTGGATCAGCATCTTGGCGAGAACATCGGCATCGCCCTGGTTGCGGATCGAGTGGCCGGTCAGCGCACTCTCGCCCTTCTTGTCGACCTCGAGCGGTGGGACGCGAACCATCTGGCCGGGCTCGACACGGGTGTCCGCCTTGACCCGACCGCCGTCGACACGGATCTGGCCGGAGCGCAGAAGCTTCTGCAAATGGCCGAAACCAAGGCCCGGGAAATGGGTCTTGAACCAGCGGTCGAGCCGCATGCCCGCCTCGCCGGCCTCCACCGTGATCTGTTCAACGCCTGCCATATTTTTTGTCGCTTATCCGTTTCCCGAGCGAAGCCCGGCCTGTTCTTGGCGCGGCAATAGCACTAAGGCAGGCTTCTTGCGAGCCAAAGTCCCAGAAACAGGGCGATAATGGCGCCAATGACGCTGGCAAGGGCATAAGCCAGCGCAGGCAGCGTGGCTCCCCGCTCCCACAGCGTCGCGAAATCGAGCGAAAAGGCGGAGAAGGTGGTGAAGCCGCCAAGAATGCCGGTAGCAACGAACAGCCTGACCTCGTTCGATCCGCCACGGCGCATCATGGAGGCGATGAACAGCCCCATGGCGAAGGAGCCGATGACGTTGATGGCCATCGTGCCCCAGGGATAGCTGGGGCCGACAAGGCGCAGCGCGCCGATGTTGGTAAGGTGACGAATTCCGGCACCGATGCCGCCACCGACGACGACGAGAAACAGATTGAACATGACCGTTTACTGCCCCCGCACGGCTGCCCGGTCAATCCCTCGTTGCGGGCGCAACCGCACGGATTGGCCGAGTTCGTCACCACTCAGGCGTTGCCCATCCCGGATATTTTTTCCTGAACTCGTTGTAGAGGTCATCGATCTCCGTTTTGCCGACAGGGCGCACCTGTTCGTAGAGGTAGCCCTTGACGTCGCCGGACAGCTGGTACGCCGCGATGCGCCTGTATGCTGCGCCGATGCCTTTGCCCTCGACAATGTATTGGTCCGGTATCGAGACACAGAGCTGCGCACCCGGCTGCAGATGGGTAACGGGCGGATCGGTCACGACAACGTATTTGGACTTCAACGCCGCCGGTCTGAATCGATCGCGACTATCGACCTGACAAGCCCACTCGATGCGAGGGTAAAGGTCCTTGTCCATTTCATACAGCAATGAATCGCTCATCATCCCGCTGGATGCAAATACCGACAACCGGTCCTCAGGTCCCATCTTTCCAAGAAGGTCATCGATAAGGCGCCTGTATTCTGGAAGATTGTCGAGGTGCAGCGGGAGCGTGGCTTCGCTGGCAAAGACGTAGCTGATCGGTGACAGCACCTGGCGGCCAGTCGGGAAAAAAGTACCGAAAAACGCCAGCCCGGCGGCAACGGCTATCGCGGCGTTCGACCATAGCGATCTCAGTGCCGGCATCGAACCGATCGCAACGATTGCCTGGGCGTAGGCAGGAAAGAGCCAAAGAAATACTGGCACCGAATGATGGCGATCCGGGTCCTGCATGCGGGTGAAGAGGACGAAGGTGAGTGCCGAAGCAACGGCACAGAACAGGGAAAATCTGTTTCGGCGTATGATGGAGATGTAAAGGCCAAATACGATCAACAGCCAGTTCACATAGCTGAGCCGCGATCCTACCTGGCCAAGCTGTGAACCGAAGTTTGTCTTGTATCCGCTGTAAAGGTCGCCATAGCTGGTTCCCAGTATCTTGAGGATCAGGGGTTGCTGGAAGGTCAGCGCGGCTCCGATAACCACGAGGATCGCACACAGGCCCCCGACGGCGGCATTGCGGAGTGCCGGAAAGTCCCGGTCTTTCGCCTGCAGAAAACAGAAGAAGGCTGCGGAAAATTCCGACCCCGATGACGGGATAGGCGTACCAGCGGCGCAGCACGAATGCCAACCACAGGCATACGCCGACACGTATTCCGCTGATCACCGGTTCATGGGTCAGGAACCTCGATTTCCAGAGAAAATAGGTTGCCGCGCAAAGCGCGAAACAGCCGGCAATGTCAGGCAACCCGCGAAGCGTCGCCGCCCAGAAGGGCGTGTAGAGAAAGGCCGCAATCCATACGGTGAGCCAGCTTCGGTATGAAGACGTCCCGGTCGCCGCCTCCAGATAGCTTATTCTGCCGATGAGAAGAGCGGTCGGGACCAGATAAACAGCGACTGTTCCGGCGATGTAGGAAAACCTCGAATCGCCAAAAATGATGTGAAACGGCATCAGCGGCACCAGGATCGCCGCACTGTAGTCATCCGTGGCTATCGAGGTTCTCAGGTGGCTGAGCCATTCGAGAGGGCTCTGAACCAAGAGCGTGCCTTGCCGGCTGAACGTGTCGAAATAGGCAGCGAAGTCCCAGTAATAGACAGGCTGTTCAAGCCCTACATAGGTGAGAGCAAGAGCAACTCCCAGCAGAGCGGTGCACACATAGGTCGTTGCCCAAAATCCGAGAGATCTGTTCTTCGTCACTTGAAGCCGCCAGGAGGGGAGAGGCAGAACTGTCAAAGTCAGCCCGGGCCGCCGTTCATGCAGCCAGGAGCCGTTCCGGCGCATGAGCGGCCACAAGGATGGGCCAAATCTCACATGCGGAGCACCCAAATGCCGCCGGCAGCGCCGGTTCTCTAAAGCTCAGGTCGTCCCGGCATTTTTCGGCTTGGTCGAGCCGATCATCTTCCAGTTCTTGTAGAACATGGAATTGATGCGCTCGACGCTGACCGAGACGATGGCGAGCATGCCCGCGATGAGACGGGGAACCGGAGACGGCCTGATAATGTCCATGAACACGCAGTAGCGGCGGCCGTCATACTCGTTGACCGAGCGATGCAGCAGCGTGTCGTCGAAGATGAACAGCGGATTGTCGTACCAGTAATTCTTGACGTTGCCGCACTCGACGAAAATCTCCGACTTCACCGGGATCAGATTGTAGAGGATGCGCAGGCTGAGCCGCAGCGGGCCGAAATGCCAGGACGTCGATTCGCGCTTGCTGAAGACGGAAACGGCTATGGTCTTGATGTATTTGAAATCCTTGTTGAACTCGGCGACATTATCGATCCTGTGCTTGCCGTACCACTGGTAGACATACATGCCGCGCCGGCCGGCGCCGAAATTGGCGTCGATGTCGGCAATGATCTCATCCTTGCGCGCTTTGAAGATGTCCAGGACCTCGTTGACCTCGCGCTGGTAGTCGGCGGGAAACTGCTCCAGCTTCCAGACGCCCGGATTTCTGTAGCACAAGAGGTCGACCAGCAGATTGAACGGCGAAAGCAGCCAGGTGAACAGGCCGTTGCCGAGAAAATAGCCTGAGAACAGCGACAGATCCTTGCGGTCGTTGCGCAGCACGTCGATCAGGCCGCAGATGATGAAGATCGTCGTCAGGATGGGAATGAAATAGAAGCCAAGGGCGAGAAGCGGGATGGCAATGGCGAACTTGCGAAGGGATTTGCGAAGGGTTTTTGTCATTTTTCCACGCGCGAAGCGCGATCCTGTTGCGAATGAGGTGCCCAAATCAAGGCAACGGCCACCGCCCGGCCGTGCGCCTTGATAAGGTTTTTTGGGTTACCACACAACGGCCCTGCTATCGTGGCCGGCTGGCTGCCTGGCGGATCTGGTCAACGGCCTCACGCAAACCCGCTATTCCCGCTCCTTGCGCAGCTTCGCCCAATAGTCGAGCCGCTTCCTGATATCGCGCTCGAAGCCGCGCTCGGGCGGATCATAGAAGGTCTGGCGGCCCATCTTCTCCGGAAAATAATCCTGCCCCGAAAAGGCGTCCGGCTCGTCATGGTCGTAACGATAGCCGGCGCCGTAATCCTCCGCTTTCATCAGCTTTGTCGGCGCGTTGAGGATGTGCTTGGGCGGCAGCAGCGAACCATGTTCCTTGGCGGCCCGCGTGGCAGCCTTGAAAGCGTTATAGACGGCGTTGGATTTGGGCGCGGTGGCGAGATAGACGGTGGCCTCGGCAAAGGCGAGTTCGCCTTCGGGCGAGCCGAGATAGTCGTAGGCATCCTTGGCGGCATTGGCGACGACAAGCGCCTGCGGGTCGGCAAGGCCGATGTCTTCCATGGCCATGCGGACCAGCCGGCGGCCTAGATAGAGCGGATCCTCGCCGGCATCGAACATGCGTGCGAGATAGTAGAGAGCCGCGTCAGGGTCTGAACCGCGCACCGACTTGTGCAGCGCCGAGATCAGATTGTAATGGCCGTCCTGGCCCTTGTCGTAGATCGGCGCGCGGCGCTGGACGATGCGCTGCAGTCCCTCGGGATCGAAGACCTCGCCGGGTTTGGCTGCCCGCCAGACTTCCTCCGCGAGCGTCAGCGAGGCCCGGCCGTCGCCATCGCTCATGCGGATGAGCATGGCCCGCGCCTCGTCGTCGAGCGGCAGCGCCCTGCCCTCGGTCTCCTCCGCCCGCGTCATCAGCTTGGAGATGCTCTCCTCGCCAAGCGAATGGAAGACCAGAACGCGCGCGCGTGACAACAAAGCGGCATTCAGTTCGAAGGACGGGTTTTCGGTCGTGGCGCCAACCAGCACGACTGTCCCGTCCTCCATGACCGGGAGAAAGCTGTCTTGCTGGGCACGGTTGAAGCGATGGATCTCGTCGACGAACAGCAAGGTCTGGCGGCCATTGGTGCGGCGCAATTTGGCCGCTTCGAACACCTTTTTCAGGTCGGCGACGCCGGAAAAGACAGCCGATATCTGCTCGAAGGCCAGGCTGGTTTCGCCGGCAAGCAGGCGCGCCACGGTGGTCTTGCCGGTGCCGGGCGGCCCCCAGAAGATCATCGAGCCGAGCGAGCCGGAACCGATCAACCGGGTCAGCGCGCCGTCAGGGCCGGTCAGATGCTCCTGGCCGACGACCTCGCCAAGGTTTCTCGGCCGCAGCCTGTCGGCCAGCGGCCGCCCAGGCGAGGTCTTTTCCGGTTCATCGACGCTGAACAGATCGGCCATGCACTTCTTTTTCGTTGGAGCATGAGCCCGAATGCACGGAACCAGCCCTAATAACGCAACACCTGACGCATTATCTGCCCGCCACGCTCGACGGTAAAGCGCCACCAGCGCGTATCCGTCTTGGCCGCCAGCTCCAGGGTCGCCGCGGTATCGATGGTGGTGCCGTTCACCTCACGCACGATGTCGCCCGGCTGGAAGCCGAAATCGGCGGCCGGAGAATCGCGGTTGATGTCGACCACGGTGACGCCCTTGATGTCCGTGCGCAGGCCAAGCCGCTGCGCGAGCCGGGGCGACAGCTCCGCGACCTTGGCGCCCGAAAACGGGCTGCGGCCATGCAGCGTCACCTCGGCAGCCTTCATGCCTTCCGGAGCACGCTCCAGCGCTATATCCATCGCCGCTTGCTGGCCCTTGGTCAAAACCGCGAAATTGGCGGTGGTGCCGATCGACAGCGTCGCCATCCGGTAGTCCAGCGCTTCGATGCTCTCGACCGGCTTGCCGTTGAGCTGCAGCACCACGTCGCCGGGCTTGAGCCCTGCCTTGGCGGCCGGACCGGTCGCTTCGACCGACGAGACCAGCGCACCGGTCGGCTTCTCCATGCCAAGCGATTCGGCGATCTGCGGCGTCACCGATTCGAACTCGGCGCCGACATAGGGCCGCTCGAAGAAGTCGAGCCCGGCCTTGGCCGCGTCGGCAAAAGCGCGAACCATATTCGAGGGAATGGCAAAGCCAATGCCGATCGAACCACCGCTGCGGCTGTAGATGGCGGTGTTGATGCCGACCAGCTGGCCGCCCATGTTGATCAGCGCACCGCCGGAATTGCCCGGATTGATGGCGGCGTCGGTCTGGATGAAGAAGCTGGAATCGGAGACGCCGATATGGCTGCGGGCCAATGCCGAGACGATGCCGCTGGTGGTGGTTTGGCCGACGCCGAAGGGGTTGCCGATGGCCAGCAGCAGGTCGCCGACCTCAAGCGCGTCGGAATCGCCGATGGCGATAACCGGAAACGGCTTGTCCGAGGTGATCTTGAGCACGGCGAGGTCGAGTGTCTCGTCCTTGAGCAGCACCTTGCTGTCGAACTCGCGTCCGTCCGCCGTCGCCACCTTGACCCGGTCGGCATCCTTGATGACGTGGTAATTGGTGACCACGACGCCGGTCGGATCGACCAGCACGCCGGAGCCGAGCGAAGACTGCGCACGCGGCTGCGAGCGGCCGAAGAATTCCTCGAAGAACGGATCGCCGTCGAAAGGCGACGTCACCTTGGCGGTCTGCGAGGCATAGACGTTGACCACCGCCGGGGCTGTCTGCTTGACCAGCGGCGCAAAGGACAATTGCACCTCCTCGCGGCCGAACGGCACACGCTTGTCGGGACCAGCCGTGGCGTTTTCGCCTTCGACGCCATGCAGCAGGTCGGTCAGCACATCGGACAGGCCGGGATCGGTCTTGGTCTCCTCGGCCAATGCCTGCCTGACCACCGGTGCGGCCGCAAACGCCATGACGGCGAAAAGCAGAACAAAGGGCAGTCTTCTGGCGCGCATTCGCGAATCCTCCAAGGCAAGTTCGGGGGCATTGTCCCGACGATTGTGCAAAATGAAAGGCTAAGCCGCTGAAATCCGATTATTTTGGGCAGCAAAACAGCTACAGCTGACCTTGAAACCGAAAACCTCGTGGCCCTGATGAAAAAACAACTCCTGTCTTTCCGTGACTTTTTGAAGACCGGCAGCTTGGGGCCGATCTCCCCCGACATGACAATGGCCGAGATTGTCGAAGTGCTCGGCACGCCTGAGCATGTCGATCCAGATTACTGGACGTTCGGAAAGCTCGAAATTTCCTTTGATATCACGCCGCCTCGCCAGATGAACTGGTTTCAAATTGAGCAGGCCAGTTGCCTCAAAGGCGATTTGGAGGCTCTCACCACTCGCTTTGCAGTCTCCCTGGACGGGTTCAGCGGAAAGACAAAGCCATCAGAGTTCCTGGGTGCCGGCCTTTGGACTCCAGATCAGGCCAAGGTTTTCTACGCGACGTCCGGCCATGACATCGGAATGAACATCTGCGCCGGACCGATTCAGATACATTTTCATGTGGCTGCCGACTTCATCGGCAACCAAGACGCCGAAACCTATTTGAACGTCTCCTCCCCATCGCAATCGATGGCGAAAATCGATTCTCAAGCCGTCCTCGACAGTATCTATTCATACCCCTACCCGAAGACTGAAGAGGTACCGGGTGCATTCAATTGGAAGCTGTTGAGCGGAAGCCAGTACCTGGCGCTGGCCGATGGACAGCAAACATCGGCAAACAAAAAAGGGGCCCGCAGGCCCCTTTGAACTCATTGGGAAAACCGAGCCTTATGCGGCTGCGGCATCCGCGTCGGCACCTTCGGCTTCGATGCGAGCGCGGTCGCCGGCGCCCTTGGCCGAGACGTCACGATCGACGAACTCGATGACAGCCATGGCGGCGTTGTCACCGTGACGGAAGCCCGCCTTCATGATACGCAGATAGCCGCCATTGCGGTTGGCGTAACGCGGCGCGATGGTGTCGAACAGACGCTTGACGACGCCTTCATTGCCGATCTGGGCAATGACCTGGCGGCGGGCGTGCAGGTCGCCGCGCTTGCCGAGCGTCACCAGCTTCTCGACGATCGGACGCAGGTCCTTCGCCTTCGGCAAGGTCGTGACGATCTGCTCGTGCTCGAGCAGCGACACGGCGAGGTTGGCGAACATCGACTTGCGATGGCTAATGCTTCGGGCGAAGCGACGGCCTTTGAAACCGTGGCGCATGGCTCTTTTCCTTCTTCAGTTGTTCAAGAGGCCGTGGCCTCTGATGGTTTTCCGCATGACCGTCGGATCGAGCGGCCCACGCCGCCGATCCTTGGAATTCATGCTCAATATTGGTCTTCGTAACGCTTAGCGAGGTCTTCGATATTTTCCGGCGGCCAGTCCGGCACTTCCATGCCGAGGTGCAGGCCCATCGCCGCCAGGACTTCCTTGATCTCGTTCAGCGACTTGCGGCCGAAGTTCGGGGTGCGGAGCATCTCGGCTTCGGTCTTCTGGATCAGGTCGCCGATATAGACGATGTTGTCGTTCTTCAGGCAGTTGGCCGAACGCACCGAAAGCTCGAGTTCGTCGACCTTCTTGAGCAGCGCCGGGTTGAAGGCGAGCTCGGTGACGGCCTCGGCGGCGACTTCCTTCTGCGGCTCGTCGAAGTTGACGAACAGGCCGAGCTGGTCCTGCAGGATGCGGGCGGCGAAAGCCACCGCGTCCTCGCCGGTGATCGAACCGTCGGTGTCGATCGTCATGGTCAGCTTGTCATAGTCGAGAACCTGACCCTCGCGGGTGTTCTCGACCTTGTAGGAGACCTTCTTGACCGGCGAATAAAGGCTGTCGACCGGGATCAAGCCGATCGGCGCGTCTTCGGCGCGGTTGCGGTCGGCCGGCACGTAACCCTTGCCGGTGTCGACGGTGAATTCCATGCGGATTTCAGCGCCTTCGTCCAGCGTGCAGATGACGTGGTCGGGGTTGAGGATCTCGACGTCGCCAACCGTCTGGATGTCACCGGCAAGAACAGCACCCGGTCCCTGCTTGCGAACGACCATGCGCTTGGGACCATCGCCTTCCATGCGGATGGCGATTTCCTTGATATTCAAGACGATGTCGGTCACGTCCTCGCGCACACCGGCGATGGACGAGAATTCATGCAGAACGCCGTCGATCTGCACGGCGGTAACAGCCGCACCGCGCAGCGAAGACAGAAGCACGCGGCGCAGCGCGTTGCCCAGCGTCAGGCCAAAGCCACGCTCGAGAGGCTCGGCGACCAGCGTGGTCAGCGTCTTCTTCTTCGACGAGAACTCGATCTTGTTCGGCTTGATCAGTTCCTGCCAATTTTTCTGGATCATGATGCTTTCCTTCCGTTGACCCGCCACCATCCAATCGTGGCGGGCGACCTGGAATGCCGCGGAGGAGCGCCCAAGGGCGCTCGCGCGGCGTTCGATAAATGCTTAGACGCGACGCTTCTTGCGCGGGCGGCAGCCATTGTGCGGGATCGGCGTCACATCACGGATCGACGTGATGGTGAAGCCGGCGGCCTGCAGGGCGCGCAATGCCGATTCACGACCGGAGCCGGGCCCGCAGACCTCGACTTCGAGCATGCGCATGCCGTGTTCCTGGGCCTTCTTGGCAACATCCTCGGCAGCCATCTGGGCAGCGAACGGGGTCGACTTGCGCGAACCCTTGAAGCCCTGGGCACCGGCCGACGACCAGGCAATCGAATTGCCCTGCGCGTCGGTGATGGTGATCATCGTGTTGTTGAAGGTCGAATTGACGTGGGCAACGCCCGACGAGATATTCTTGCGTTCGCGACGGCGAACACGAGCGGCTTCCTTGGCCATGATAGTCCTTTCAGTTGATCTCTACACCGCCGTAATGCCAGCGGCTCCACCTTCGTAAGGGAGTAGGGGAATAGGGCAGTAAGGGAGTAGGGAAAAGTGCGGCCCGATTGATGGGCATTCCCTACTGCCTTACTCCCCTACTCCCTTATTCCCCTAACAAATTACTTCTTCTTGCCGGCGATCGACTTGGCCGGGCCCTTGCGGGTGCGCGCATTGGTATGCGTGCGCTGGCCGCGGACCGGCAGCGAGCGGCGGTGACGCAGGCCGCGGTAGCAGCCGAGGTCCATGAGCCGCTTGATGTTCATAGAGACTTCGCGGCGCAGGTCGCCTTCAACCTGGTAATCGCGGTCGATGGTTTCGCGGATCTGCAGCACTTCCGCGTCGGTCAGCTGGTTGACGCGGCGCTCGGCCGGGATGCCGACCTTGTCGACGATCTCCTGGGCGAACCGCTTGCCAATGCCGTGAATGTACTGAAGCGCAATGACAACGCGCTTGTTGGTCGGAATGTTGACGCCGGCTATACGAGCCATGTTCTTCCCTTCTCCATGTGGGCCGGCCAATCCTCAAAAACGAGGCGGGCACGGCGCTGTCTTAAGTTGCCCCGCGTCCGGTGGAGGCCGGCCCATGCGGAAGTTTCCAGTTCAATGCGGCTGCCTTGCCCTTGCGGACAAGCAAAGCTCATGCCTGATAGGAAGACGGGCCGCCATACCGCAGCGAACCGCTTCCGTCAAGTGCAATCGTTAATTTCCCCGCACTGCGTCCTTGAGCACCGCTTCGATCTGTTCCGTCACGGCGTCGATATCGGCCATGCCGTCGACACTGCGGAGCTTGCCCTTGGCATAGTAGTAGCCAATCAGCGGCGACGTCTTCTTGTAGTATTCCCTCAGGCGCTCTTCGAACACCGTCGGGTTGTCGTCCTTGCGAACGGGAAGGCCGGCTGCCTGCGCCTCGTCGGCGCGCTTGACGATCCGGCCGACCAGGGCCTTGTCGTCGACCACGAGCTCAATGACGGCGTCGAGGGCCTGGGAGCGATCCAACAGCATCTGCTCGACCGCATCCGCCTGCACCAGGGTCCGCGGATAGCCGTCGAGGATGAACCCCTTGGCGCAGTCGGGCTGATCGATACGCTCGGCGACGATCGCGTTGACGATCGCATCGGACACCAGTTCACCGGCATCCATCACCGCCTTGGCGCGCTTGCCGACTTCGGTGCCTGCCTGGACGGCAGCACGCAGCATGTCGCCCGTCGAGAGCTGGGGTATGCCGTGTTTTTCTACCAGTCTTTGTGCTTGCGTCCCCTTGCCCGCTCCTGGCGGCCCAAGCAATATCAACCTCATCTGGCTTTCTTCCCCCCGCGCAGCTTCGACTTCTTGATCAGGCCTTCATACTGGTGCGCGATCAGGTGGCCCTGAATCTGCGCAACCGTATCGAGCGTGACACTGACCACGATCAGAAGCGATGTGCCACCAAGGTAGAATGGTACGCCAGTCGCCGAGATCAGGAACTCCGGCAGCAGGCACACCAGCACCAGATAGATGGCGCCGACGACGGTGATGCGGGTGAGAACGTAATCGATGTAATCGGCGGTGCGCTCGCCCGGACGATAACCCGGGATGAAGCCTGAATGCTTCTTGAGCTGGTCGGCGGTGTCCTTCGGGTTGAAGACAATCGCAGTGTAGAAGAAAGCGAAGAACGCGATCATCGCCGCATAGAATGCCATGTAGAGCGGCTGGCCATGTCCGAGTGCAGCCAGAATGGTGCTTGCCCAGGCCGGCATGTTGGTCGTCTGCGAGAAACCCGCGACGGTGGCCGGCAGCAACAGCAGCGACGAGGCGAAGATCGGCGGAATGACACCCGACGTGTTGAGCTTCAGCGGCAGATGCGAGGTATCGCCCTGGAACATGCGGTTGCCGACCTGGCGCTTCGGATACTGGATCAGCAAGCGGCGCTGGGCGCGCTCGAAGAACACGATGAGTGCGATGACGACGACGGCCAGCACGATGATCGCCAGGATCAGGCCGGTCGACAGCGCGCCGGTGCGGCCAAGCTCCAGCGTGCCGGAGATGGCGTGCGGCAGGCCGGCGACGATGCCGGAGAAGATGATCAGCGAAATGCCGTTGCCGATGCCGCGCGCGGTTATCTGCTCGCCCAGCCACATCAGGAACATGGTGCCGCCGACCAGCGTGACAACGGTCGAGATGCGGAAGAACATGCCGGGATCGCTGACGATGCCGTTGCCGCCTTCCAGACCGACAGAAATGCCATAGGCCTGAACCAGCGCAAGCAGCACGGTGCCGTAGCGCGTGTATTGGTTGATGACCTTGCGGCCCTGTTCGCCTTCCTTCTTCAGCGCTTCCAGTGACGGGATGACCGAGGTCATCAGCTGCATGATGATGGACGCGGAGATGTAAGGCATGATGCCGAGCGCAAAGATCGCCATGCGCTGCACGGCGCCGCCGGCGAACATGTTGAACATGCCAAGCACGCCCTTGCTCTGCGAAGAGAATGCCTGGGCGAAGGCGTCGGGATTGATACCAGGAAGCGGGATGTAGGTGCCGAGGCGATAGACGAGCAGCGCGCCGATCGTGAACCAGATGCGCTTCTTCAAATCCTCCGCCTTGGCGAAGGCCGAGAAATTCAGATTCGAGGCTAATTGTTCAGCAGCCGAAGCCATGCCTGATTCTCCGCTTGGTAACGCTTGATGGCCCTGAGGTCAGGCGGCGCGTTTCACCGAAGCTCACGAGATAAGCTCCGGGCTCTAAACATGCAAGCGGCCGCGTTTCCGCGGCCGCCTCGTTGAGCAGATCAAAGCGCAATCGTGAGCAAAAACGGATCCAACTCTTGCCGATCGCGCTTCAAATTGCCGTTACTCGGCGGCTGCCTTTTCCTGCGGCAGCTTGACCGAACCGCCGGCCTTTTCGATCTTTTCGATCGCGGCCTTGGAGGCGCCGGCGACGTCAAAGGCGAGCTTCGCCTTGATCTCGCCGTCCGAGAGGATGCGCACGCCGTCCTTGACGCGGCGGATGACGCCGGCGGCAACCAGCGATTCAGCCGTCACGGTCGCCTTGGCATCGAGCTTCTTGGCGTCGATGGCCACCTGAATGCGGGCCAGCGACACGACGGTGAAGCTCTTGGCGAAGATGTTGTTGAAGCCACGCTTCGGCAGGCGCCGGTAGAGCGGCATCTGGCCGCCTTCGAAGCCGTTGATGGCGACGCCGGAGCGCGCCTTTTGGCCCTTGACGCCGCGACCGCCGGTCTTGCCGGAGCCGGAGCCGATACCACGGCCGAGACGCTTCTTGGAGTGCGTCGCGCCGTCCTTGTCACGCAGATCGTTGAGTTTCATCTGAGTTCTCCTGCGCTCTGGCTCAGCCCTCGTCCACGACGCGGACGAGATGCTGGACGGCAGCGATCATGCCGCGCACGGAGGGCGTATCTTCCAGCGTGCGCTGCTTGTGCATCTTGTTGAGGCCGAGGCCGACCAGCGTTGCGCGCTGTTCCTTCGGGCGGCGGATCGGCGAACCGATCTGCTCAACGGTGATGGTCTTGGTTGCTTTCTTGGCCATGGTCAAAATCCCTGGTCAGATCGACTATTCTTCAGCCGCAACGGCGGTGCCGCGGCGGGCCTGAAGGGTCGAATACTTGATGCCGCGAGCAGCAGCCACATCCTTGGGATGCATCTGGCTCTTCAGCGCGTCGAATGTGGCGCGAACCATGTTGTAGGGGTTCGACGAACCCATCGACTTGGCGACCACGTCATGCATGCCGAGCGTCTCGAAGACAGCGCGCATCGGGCCACCGGCGATGATGCCGGTACCTTGCTTGGCAGCGCGCAGCAGCACGCGTCCGGCGCCCCAGCGTCCTTCGACGTCATGGTGCAGCGTACGGCCCGAGCGCAGCGGCACGAAGATCATGTCGCGCTTGGCCGATTCAGTTGCCTTGCGGATAGCTTCCGGCACTTCGCGCGCCTTGCCGTGACCAAAGCCGACGCGGCCCTTCTGGTCGCCGACGACGACGAGTGCTGCAAAACCGAAGCGACGGCCGCCCTTGACGACCTTGGCGACGCGGTTGATGTGGACGAGCTTGTCCACCATGCCGTCATCGCGTTCTTCACGATCGCGGCCGCGGCCGCCATCCCTACGTTCCTGTGCCATATCCTGTTCCTTGTTTTTTTCCGGAAGCACGGTTGCTGATAAGATCCGGTGCCTCGCCCCGAATAAATCGGGAACGGTCACCGGGGGCGAAATCAATTCCTTCGCATAATCCCTATCCGAAAAGTCTGCAACTTTTCGGGACTATGCTTAGAAGCTCAAGCCACCTTCGCGGGCAGCCTCGGCGAGCGCCTTGACGCGGCCGTGATAGATGTAGGCGCCGCGGTCGAAGACGACTTCCTTGACGCCGGCCTTGGTGGCGCGCTCGGCGATCAGCTTGCCGATCGCGGTCGCGGCGGCGGTGTCGGCGCCGGTCTTGAGCGAACCCTTGAGGTCCTTCTCGAGCGTCGAAGCGGCAGCGATGGTGTGGCCCTTGGCGTCGTCGATGACCTGCACGTAGATGTTCTTCGACGTGCGGTGGACCGACAGACGCGGGCGCTCGCCGGCGACCTTCTTGATCTGACGACGGACGCGCTGCGCGCGGCGCTGCGTGGATTCCTTGGTACCCATGATGGTCTTCCTTGCCTTCAAAAAACGGGGGCCGCCATATGCGGTAGGCGAAAGCGCCTCCCGCGACCGCTCCCCGCGGCGTTACACTTCCTGGCTTGGCCTTTTCCGAAAAGTCTTCAACCTCTCGAGGCCAGGCCCACTACTTCTTCTTGCCTTCCTTGCGGACGATCTTCTCGCCAGCATAGCGGACGCCCTTGCCCTTGTAGGGCTCCGGACCACGATACTCGCGGATCTCGGCCGCAACCTGGCCGACCTGCTGCTTGTCGATGCCGGCCACGGTGATTTCAGTCGGCTTCGGCACCGTGATGGTGATGCCCTGCGGCGTCTCATAGACGACGTCATGGCTGAAGCCAAGCGCCAGCTGCAGGTTCTTGCCCTGAAGTGCCGCGCGATAGCCGACGCCGGTGATCTCGAGCTTCTTCTCGAAACCGTCCTTGACGCCCTGCAGGATGTTGACGATCTGCGTGCGCGACATGCCCCACTTGGAGCGGGCGGTCTTGGTCTGGTCGCGCGGCTGGACAGCGATCTCGCTGCCTTCCATCTTGACCAGCACTTCGTCGTTTACCACGAACTTCAGCTCACCCTTGGGGCCCTTCGCCGTCACGGTCTGGCCGTTGACGGTCGCGGTCACGCCCTGCGGCAGCGAAACGGGTTTCTTTCCAATACGAGACATTTTGTTGTCCTCGTCACTTCTCTTGTTTCAGGTCTCTGTCTTCGGGAACGATCCGAAGACCGGATTCCACTTTGCGGTCAACTGCCAGATCAGAAGATCTGGCAGAGGATCTCACCGCCGACGTTCTGTTCACGTGCTTCATGGTCGGCCATCACGCCCTTCGGTGTCGAAAGGATGGCGATGCCGAGGCCGTTGGCGACCTGCGGGATCGACTTGGCCGAAACATAGACGCGGCGGCCTGGCTTCGAGACGCGGGCGATTTCGCGCACGACCGGCGCGCCGTCGAAATACTTCAGCTCGATCTCGATTTCGGACTTGCCGTTGTCGAAGTCGGTCTGGCTGTAATCGCGGATATAGCCTTCAGCCTTCAGCACGTCGAGGACGCGGGTGCGCAGACGCGAAGCCGGCGTCGAAACGCTCGACTTCTTGCGGCCATACGCGTTGCGGATGCGGGTCAGCATATCGCCGAGAGGATCGCTCAATGACATGTTATGTCCTCCTTACCAGCTCGACTTGACCAGGCCCGGGATCTGGCCGTTATTGCCGAGATCACGAAGCGCGATGCGCGATACTTTGAGCTTGCGATAGTAGGCGCGCGGACGGCCGGTGACTTCGCAGCGGTTGCGGATGCGGATCTTGGCCGAGTTGCGCGGCATGGCGGCAAGCTTGAGCTGAGCGCGGAAGCGCTCTTCCATCGGCTTGGACTGATCCATGATGATCGCCTTGAGCGCAGCCCGCTTGGGACCGTACTGGTCAGCAAGCTTGCGGCGCCTGTTGTTCTTCTCGACTGAGCTGGTCTTTGCCATTTCAGATTTTTCCTTTTCTCGCTGCCGTTACTGGCGGAAGGGGAAGTTGAAGGCCTTGAGCAACGCCCTGGCTTCGTCGTCCGTCTTCGCAGTCGTACAAACGATGACGTCCATGCCCCAGATCTGATCAACCTTGTCGTAGTTGATCTCCGGGAACACGATGTGTTCCTTGATGCCCATGGCGTAGTTGCCACGGCCATCGAAGCTCTTCGGATTCAGTCCGCGAAAGTCGCGGACGCGCGGCAGTGCGATGTTCACGAGGCGGTCGAGGAACTCGTACATGCGTTCCTTGCGCAACGTGACCTTGGCACCGATCGGCATCTTCTCGCGGACCTTGAAGCCGGCGATCGAATTGCGGGCGCGGGTGACGACGGCCTTCTGGCCGGCGATCATCGCCAGGTCTTCGGCCGCGATCGAAGGCTTCTTCGAATCGGCGGTCGCTTCGCCAACGCCCATGTTCAGCACGATCTTGTCGATGCGCGGAACCTGCATCTCGTTGTCGTAGCCGAACTGTTCCTGCAGCGCCTTGCGGATGGTCTCGTTGTAGACCTGCTTGAGGCGCGGCGTGTTCTGAGCCTTGGACTGTTTGCTTTCAGCCTTGGGCTTCGTGGTTTGAGCCTTAGCCATTGATGACTTCTCCCGAGCGCTTGGCGACGCGCACCTTCTTGCCGTCCTTCTGGAAGATGAAGCCGACGCGGGTCGGCTTGCCATCCTTGGGGTCGGCCAGCGCGATGTTCGACAGCTGGATCGGCGCTTCCTTGGTGATGATCCCGCCCTCTTGGGACTGGGACTGCTTCTGGTGACGGCGGATCATGTTGACGCCGCGCACCAGCGCGGTGTCTTCCTTCGGCTGCACCGAGAGGACTTCGCCCGAACGGCCCTTGTCCTTGCCGGCCAGCACGACGACCTTGTCGCCTTTTCTAATCTTTTGCATTGGTCCGGCTCCTTACAGCACTTCAGGCGCGAGCGAGATGATCTTCATGTGGTTCTTGGCGCGGAGTTCGCGCGGAACCGGTCCGAAGATACGCGTGCCGATCGGCTCTTTCTTGTTGTCGACGAGAACGGCCGCGTTCTTGTCGAAACGGATCACGCTGCCGTCCGGGCGGCGGATGTCCTTGGCCGTGCGAACCACGACCGCCTTCATCACATCGCCCTTCTTCACGCGGCCGCGCGGAATGGCTTCCTTGATCGACACCACGATGATGTCGCCCACGGAAGCGTATTTCCGCTTCGAGCCGCCCAGCACCTTGATGCACATGACACGACGGGCGCCGGAATTATCCGCGACGTCGAGGTTTGTTTGCATCTGAATCATGACTGGCCGCCTTCTTCTCTTCTAACGGGATGGGCTCAAAGCCCCTCCCCGGTCTGTCCAAAATTCGTTGTTTACGCCCGAGGTCAGGCTTGGTCCGAAGACACGACGATCCAGCGCTTGTCCTTGGAAATCGGCTTCGATTCCTGGATGAACACCTGATCGCCTACCTTGTGGGCGTTGTTCTCGTCGTGCGCCTTGTACTTCTTGGTCATGCGCACGGTCTTCTTCATCACGGGATGCGTGAAGCGCCGTTCGACCTTGACGACAACCGTCTTCTCGTTCTTGTCGCTGACGACGGTGCCCTGCAGAATGCGCTTTGGCATGGTTTTCGTCCTTAAGCCTTCTTAGCCGCGGACTTTTCCGCAGCGATGGTCTTGATACGCGCAATATCCTTACGGACCTGTCTCACGCGCGCGGTCTTCTCGAGCTGGCCGGTGGCCTTCTGGAAGCGCAGGTTGAACTGCTCCTTCTTCAGGCTGGCCAGGTCGTCGGTCAGCTGGTCCTGGGTCTTGGTCCGGATGTCTTCGGCTTTCATGATCAGCCCGTCCTTATTCTGCGATGCGCTGCACAAAGCGCGTCTTGACCGAGAGCTTGGCCGCGCCGAGACGCAGTGCCTCACGGGCGGTTTCTTCATTGACGCCGTCGATCTCGAACATGATACGGCCCGGCTTGACGCGCGCCGCCCAGTAGTCGACCGCACCCTTGCCCTTACCCATGCGGACTTCGGTCGGCTTCGAAGTGACCGGCACGTCCGGGAAAATACGGATCCAGACGCGACCAGCGCGCTTCATTTCACGCGTGATCGCGCGGCGGGCCGCCTCGATCTCACGTGCGGTGACGCGGTTCGGCTCAAGCGCCTTCAGCCCGAAACCACCGAAATCCAGGTTGGTGCCGCCCTTTGCGGTACCATGGATACGGCCCTTGAACTGCTTGCGGAACTTTGTGCGCTTTGGCTGCAGCATCGTTCTAACTCCAAATTCCTAAATGTCTCAGGCGTTTTCGCGACGACGACCGCGTTCGCGATCACCACCACCGCCATGCGCTGCATCGCTTTCGCTGGCCCGACGCTCCGAAGCCATCGGGTCATGCTCAAGGATTTCGCCCTTGAACACCCAGACCTTGACGCCGCAGATGCCATAAGCCGTGTGCGCTTCGGCCGTACCGTAGTCGACGTCCGCACGCAGCGTATGCAGCGGCACGCGGCCTTCGCGATACCATTCCATGCGCGCGATCTCGGCGCCGCCGAGGCGGCCGGCGCAGTTGATGCGGATGCCTTCGGCACCGAGGCGCATCGCCGACTGAACGGCGCGCTTCATGGCGCGGCGGAACGCGATACGACGCTCGAGCTGCTGGGCGATCGACTGGGCGACCAGGGTCGCGTCGATCTCCGGCTTGCGCACTTCAACGATGTTAAGGTGCGTCTCGGACTTCGTCATCTCCATCAGCTTCTTGCGAAGCTTCTCGATGTCGGCGCCCTTCTTGCCGATGATCAGGCCCGGGCGCGCAGCGTGGATGGTGACACGGCACTTCTTGTGCGGACGCTCGATCACGACCTTCGAGATGGCAGCCTGCTTGAGCTCCTTCTCGAGATACTTGCGGATCTTGATGTCCTCATGCAGCAGCTTGCCGTACTCGCCGGTGTTCGCGAACCAGCGCGAATCCCAGGTGCGGTTGATGCCGAGGCGAAGACCGATCGGATTGACTTTCTGGCCCATTATGCGGCCTCCCCTTTTTCTTCGACTTCACGAACGACGATCGTGAGGTGCGAGAACGGCTTCTCGATACGGCTGGCGCGACCGCGGCCACGGGCATGGAACCGCTTCATGACGATCGACTTGCCGACATAGGCTTCCGCCACGATCAGTGCATCGACATCCAGGTCGTGGTTGTTTTCCGCGTTGGCGATTGCCGATTCCAGCGTCTTCTTGACCGTGCCGGAAATCCGCTTGGCCGAGAATTCGAGATCGGAAAGCGCTGTCGCGACCTTCTTGCCGCGGATCAGCGCGGCAACGAGGTTGAGCTTCTGCGGGCTGATACGGATCGTGCGCAATACGGCGCGCGCTTCGTTATCAGCAAGCCTGCGCGGAGCTTTGGCCTTGCCCATGATTATTTCCTCTTCGCCTTCTTATCCGCGCCGTGACCGTAATAGGTCCGGGTCGGAGCGAATTCACCGAACTTGTGACCGACCATGTCCTCGTTCACCGAGACGGGAACATGCTTCTGGCCGTTGTAGACACCGAAGGTGAAGCCGACGAACTGCGGCAGGATGGTGGAGCGACGGCTCCACATCTTGATCACCTCATTGCGACCACCTTCACGAACCTTGTCCACCTTCTTGAGAAGGTAGCCGTCAATGAAGGGGCCTTTCCAAATCGAACGAGTCACTTGGCGTTACCTCTTCTTAGCTCTTGCGCTGATGGCGCGAGCGCAGGATGAACTTGTCGGTCGCCTTGTTGGACCGCGTCTTCTTGCCCTTGGTCGGCTTGCCCCAGGGCGAAACCGGATGGCGGCCACCCGAGGTGCGGCCTTCGCCGCCGCCGTGCGGATGGTCGACCGGGTTCATGGTCACGCCGCGATTGTGCGGGCGCTTGCCACGCCAAACCGTGCGACCGGCCTTGCCGTCATTGATGTTGCCGTGGTCCGGATTGGACACGGCGCCAACAGTGGCCATGCAGGAGCCGTGAACGACACGCTGCTCGCCCGAATTGAGGCGCAGGATCGCCATGCCCTGGTCACGACCGACCAGCTGACCGTAACCACCTGCCGAACGGGCGACCTGAGCGCCCTTGCCCGGCTTCAGCTCGATGTTGTGGACGATGGTGCCGACCGGCATCGAAGCCAGCGGCATCGCATTGCCCGGCTTCACGTCGACCGATTCACCGGACACGATCTTGTCGCCGGGAGCCAGACGCTGCGGAGCGATGATGTAGGACAGCTCGCCATCATCATACTTGATCAGCGCGATGAAAGCGGTGCGGTTCGGATCGTATTCAATGCGCTCGACCGTGCCGACGACGTCGAACTTGCGGCGCTTGAAGTCGATGATGCGGTACGAACGCTTGTGACCACCGCCGATGAAGCGGGCGGTGATGCGACCATGATTGTTGCGGCCGCCCGACTTGGTCAGGCCTTCGGTCAGACCCTTGACGGGCTTGCCCTTGTAGAGGCCCGAGCGGTCGACGATGACCAGCTGACGGGTGCTGGGCGTTACCGGGTTGAATTTTTTCAGTGCCATTGTTCTGTCCTCGCGGCCTTGCTCAGAGACCCGTCGCGACGTCGATCGACTGGCCATCGGCCAGCGTCACAACCGCCTTCTTGACGTCGCTCTGGCGGCCAACCGTGCCACGGAAGCGCTTGATCTTGCCCTTGCGGACAAGCGTGTTCACGGCCATCACCTTGACGCCGAACAGCGCTTCGACGGCGGCCTTGATTTCCGGCTTCGACGCCTTCTTGGCGACGTTGAAGACGACCTTGTTCTGCTCGGAGGCCATGGTCGACTTTTCGGTGATCGCCGGCGAGACGATCACGTCGTAATGACGAAGGTCGGTCATTTAAAACGCTCCTCGAGAGCCTCGACGGCGGCCTTCGAAAGGACCAGCGTGCCGCGGCGCAGAATGTCGTAGACGTTGATGCCCTGGATGGGCAGCACGTCGATGTTGGGGATGTTCGTCGCCGCCAGCTTGAAGTTCTTGTCAAGCTCGGCGCCGCCGATCAGCAAAGCGTTGGTCAGGCCCAGCGTCGCGAAATTCGCGATCAGCGCCTTCGTCTTGGCCTCGGTCAGCTTCAGCTCGTCGATGATGATGATCGACGCGCTCTTGGCCTTGGCCGAGAGAGCATGCTTGAGGCCGAGAGCACGAACCTTCTTCGGCAGTTCGTGCTCGTGGCTGCGAACGACCGGGCCGTGGGCCTTGCCGCCGCCGCGGAACTGCGGAGCGCGTGCCGAATGGTGACGGGCGCGGCCCGTACCCTTCTGCTTGTACATCTTGGCGCCGGTGCGCGCGATCTCGGCGCGACCCTTGGTCTTGTGCGTGCCCTGCTGCTTCTTGGCAAGCTGCCAGCGCACGACGCGCTGCAGGATGTCTTCGCGCGGATCAAGGCCGAAAATCTCGTCGGAGAGTTCCACCTTGCCGGCGTCCTTGCCGCCCAGCGTTGTGATCTTGAGATCCATTATTCCGCTCCCTCTGTGGCCGGAGCCTCGTTCTTGGCGCCACTTTCGGCAGCAACGGCGCGGATCGCGGCAGGCTTCGGCGCATTGGCCGGCAGTGCCACCTTGGCCGCATCGCGGACCAGGATCCAGGCGCCCTTCGATCCGGGAACCGCACCGCGGATCAGGATCAGGCCGCGGTCGGCGTCGGTCGATACGATCTCGACATTCTGCGTGGTGACGCGGGTGTCGCCCATGTGGCCAGCCATATGCTTGCCCTTGAACACCTTGCCCGGGTCCTGGCGCTGGCCGGTCGAACCGTGCGTACGGTGCGAAACCGAGTTACCGTGCGTCGCACGGCCACCGCCCATGTGGTGGCGCTTAATGACGCCCTGAAAACCCTTGCCGATCGTCGTGCCCGTCACATCGACCTTCTGGCCGGCGACGAAGTGCTCGACGGTGATCTCCGCGCCGACATCGATCATGTTGTCGGCGGAGACGCGGAACTCGGCGACCTTCGCCTTCGGCTCGACGGAAGCGGTCGCGAAATGGCCGCGCATCGCCTTCGACGTGTTCTTCACCTTGGCAAGGCCAACGCCGAGCTGAACGGCGGTGTAGCCATTCTTCTCTTGCGTGCGCTGGGCCACGACCTGGCAGTTCTCCATCAGGAGAACGGTGACGGGAACATGTTCCCCGGCATCGTTATAGATGCGGGTCATTCCCACCTTTTTTGCAATCACACCTGAACGCATCGGTTCAATTCCTTTAGAGTTCCGGGCCAGGGGCACCGCCCCTTACCGCGCTCTCATTCCCTTAGAGCTTGATCTCGACGTCGACGCCGGCGGCCAGATCGAGCTTCATCAAAGCATCGACCGTCTGCGGGGTCGGATCGACGATGTCGAGCAGACGCTTGTGCGTGCGCATCTCGAACTGCTCGCGGCTCTTCTTGTCGACGTGAGGCGACCGGTTGACCGTGAACTTTTCGATCCGCGTCGGCAGCGGAATGGGGCCGCGGACGTTTGCACCGGTACGCTTGGCCGTCGACACGATTTCCTTCGTCGAGGCGTCGAGCACGCGGTGGTCAAACGCCTTAAGGCGGATGCGGATATTCTGTCCGTTCATGCGTCACTTCCTTGTTCTGGCGCGGCGCGGGCAACTCCCGCGCCCGCGACAGATCGGTTTAAGTCCAAATTACTCTTTGATGGTGACGACGATGCCGGCACCGACGGTGCGGCCGCCTTCACGGATGGCGAAGCGCAGCTTCTCTTCCATGGCGATCGGCACGATCAGCTCGACATCGACCGTGATGTTGTCGCCCGGCATCACCATCTCGG
>NZ_JAMYSG010000017.1:0-160081 GCF_040321815.1 Mesorhizobium sp. M0239 | reverse complement strand
CAGAAGCGCCTTGAACATCACCAACGAATTGTAGGCAGGCCGGCCTGGTCCGGCCGGCGAGCGCAGCCGTGCCAGGATCTTCTCGAAGCGATACCAATTCACCAGCAACGACAACCGGTCCAGGCGACCGCTCCGACCAAGACCCTGCGGCAGCAGAGCCTCCACAAAACTGAACTGACCGCTCGGCTTCGTCGTCATCGCAAGATCCCCGTTTCAAAAACAGGGAACCACATCCACACAATTTTGCAACAGGCCCGCAAGGGGGGAGATTGGCTGCTGCAGCCGCCGCTTAGTTGATACTCGCCGTATTCGCCGGCTCAACGGGCCGCGCCTCGTTCGCATAAGGCACGCGAAAACCGTTCACCGCCAGCCAGCCAATGGCCGCCTTCGGCTCGTCGGTCTGGATGATGGTGGCGCCGCGATCGGCCCAGAAACCCCAGCTTTCGCGCGGCAGGCTGGCCTGCACGGCCAGTTCGTCGCCGCGGCCGCCGGCAAGGAAGCCGCCCGGCTTGCCAGCGATGGCGTAGGTGTCGGCCCAGATATGCCAGTTTCCCCTCACCGCGGCCGCGCGCATGCGTGTGCTGAACAACGGTCCGCCGGTCTCGGTCAGCGTGTCGGCGCCTGCCCGCCAGTTGATGAGCTCGATCGCGCGCGGCGAAAAGGCATGGTCGACCGTCCGGGCGAAGCCGGCATCACGCACCGCATCATCGGCGATGATCGGCATGAACTGGAAGCCGCCGCCGATAGCGGCCATGGCGGCCTTAACCGTGGTGATCCTGGCCTGGTTCCACAAATTCTCCTTGACGATGACCTGCTCGGCCAAGCCGAGATCGCGAGCCACCGCGATCATGCCCGAGAGGTCGCCGACGTCGAGCTTGTTGTCGAGGTTGATGAGGATCCTGTCCCTGGTTGCCATGAGCATCTCGCGCAGCGTCGAAACCGTCTCATTGGTGACGGCGCCGGTGCCCTCGATCACCAGCCTGCAGGTCTTCAGTTCGGCCAGTGTGTATTTGACCACCTCGCCCTTGCAGGTCGTGGTGCGGTCGAGCCAGCTGTCATGCATGACGACGAACTCACCGTCCTTCGAGCGCCTGATATCGACCTCGACGATTTCTGCGCCCATCGCGATCGCCCCCTCCACGGCGGCAATCGAATTTTCCGCGTAGAGCGTCTTGCCCGCCTGCATGCTGCCGGCGCGATGCGCGACCACCATGACGTGGTCGCGCCACTGGTTGGCGTGCTCGAAGCGGTCAAGAATCTGCCTGGCGCGGGTCTCGCCGGCCAATGACTGGCCAGAAAAGGCCGCAAGTGCCGAGGAAAACAGAAGGCTCAGCCAGATGGTCCGCATCGAGAATCGCTCCTTGCCGGATCGAAATCGGGATAGGCGACCCTCGTGACATCCAGGTGAACGAAGCCGGCTAGCGGTTGTTCGCGGGGAGTGCGCGTCAGATGCGTTTTGAGAGCCTGCGGAACCACGCCATGGCCGGCATCTCAATGAGGCGCCAAGTGATCCAGGAGGCGGCAATGGTGGCGGCGAGCATGACGGCGATTGCCACCGCTCCCATCCAGCCGGCACCGAAGCCGGTGGCAGGCTGGCCGCGCAGCGTGAAGTCGCCGATCAGGCCGAGGCCGAGCTTGCGCTCGACGAGCCCGGCGACGTTGATCATGCGCGCCTGGACGAAGATGTGGACCATGTAGATCGAGTAGGACAGCGCGCCGAGGGTCAGCATGAACGGCGCCCTCAGCAAGGCGCTGATCCAGCCGCCTTCATGGGCGAACAGAAACAGCGCCAGCGCGAACACCAGGGGTGCCGCGATGCCGAAATCATTGCCGCCGGCCAGCGAAACGAAAAGCACGATGACGGCCACCATGACGATCTCGGCAAGGGTCCAGTCCATCCGCGGGCCATTCCTGGCGAGGACCTGTCGCGCGCCTGCAATGGAATCATGCTGAAACCAGGCCAGCAAGGCGCCGAGCGAGAAGCCGTACAGGCAGCGGATGAAGCCGAAATCGAAGGACACATCCATATGATGGGTCGAGAAGCCGAGCAGGAACAGCGGCGCGGTGGCGGCGGCGGCGACGAACCATATCCAGGCGCGCGCGCCGGCGACGAAGACCACGCCGGCAAACAAGAGATAGGCGAAGAACTCGGCGGAAATGCTCCAGCTTGGCGCATTCCAGGTCAATTGATCCTCGAAGCCGACACCTTGCAGCAGCAGAAGATTGGCAAGCAGACTCCCAGGGTCGAAGCCTCCGGTGAAGGGCGCAGCCCCGGTGCCGTGCAATTGCGGCAGCATCAGCCGCAGCAGCTCGAAGCCAGCGAAGGCGGCAAGCATCAGAAGGTGCAGTGGGTAGATACGGCCGAAACGGACCAGGGCGAAACGCGCGACCTGTTCCGGCTGGTTCAGCCGATCGCCGTAGCTGCTGGCGATGACAAAACCGGAAAGGACGAAGAAGAAGTCGACGAAAAGGTAGGACGAACCGATGAAGGCGCTTTGCGAAATCGTCGAAGCGGTCGGAAAGTGAAACAGCGCCACCAGAAGCGCGCAGATGCCACGCCACGAATCGAGCACCAGGAAGCGTTCACCGGCGACCGTGCCGGTGTGGGTCGACGCCGCGGCACGGGTGGGGTTGAGAAACGCGGTCTGCGTCATGATGATACAATCCTGTCTTGCCGTGGCACTCGGGCAGCGCCATTCCGTCTCGCCAAGCTGTGACTGGCATCTTCCGTGCCGGTTCTGTAGTTGTTGCAACCCGATGAAAAACGAGGATCCGTAATGGCGAACAACAACATCGACAACGCCTTCACCGCCCGTTCCAAAACGGGCGCCGCGTTCGAGCCGACCTATTCCGGCGCGCTGTCGTTCATGCGGCGCAAATACACCAAGGACGTGAAGGGCGCGGATGCTGTGGTATGGGGTATTCCCTTCGATGCCGCCGTCACCAACCGGCCGGGCGCCCGCTTCGGGCCGCAGGCCATCCGCCGCGCCTCGGCGATCCTCGACAACGACCCGCAATATCCGTTTTCACGCGATCTGTTCGAGCATCTGGCGGTCGTCGACTATGGCGATTGCCTGCTCGATTCGGGCAATCACCAGAAGACCCCCGGCACGATCGAGCGCGAAGCGGCCAAGATCCTCAAATCCGGCGCCTTCCTGCTGACGCTCGGCGGCGACCATTTCGTCACCTGGCCGCTGCTCAAGGCGCATGCCGCCATCCATGGTCCGCTCGCACTGGTGCAGTTCGACGCCCATCAGGATACCTGGCCGGACGACGGCAAGCGCATCGACCACGGATCCTTCGTTGGCCGTGCCGTCAAGGAAGGCATCATCGATCCCGACCGTTCGATCCAGATCGGCATCCGCACCCATGCGCCCGACACGTTCGGCATCAAGATCCTCCATGGCCATGAAATCGAGGAGATGCGGGCGTCCGATATCGCCTACGCCATCGTCGACCGCACCGGCGGCAAGAAGACCTATCTCACCTTCGACATCGACTGCCTCGATCCGGCCTATGCGCCTGGCACAGGCACGCCAGTTGCCGGCGGGCCGTCCTCGGCGAAGATCCTGTCGACGCTGCGTCAACTCAACCAGGTCGATATTGTCGGCGCCGATGTCGTAGAGGTTGCGCCGGCCTATGATCACGCCGATATAACGGCGATCGCCGGCTCGATGGTGGCTATGCAATATCTCGGCCTGCTGGCTGAGCGAAAGGCCCGGCTTGAAGAGTTGAACAACGGCAACCACAATGGTGCCGCAGTGATTCAAGGTCAGGGCATATAGTCTTGAAATATCAAGGAATTTGATCAACCCATGAAACCGAAAATCTTCATCGACGGCGAACACGGCACCACAGGCCTGCAGATCAGGGCGCTGCTTGCCGAGCGCAGTGATCTGGAGATCATTTCCATCCCGACCGAGCGCCGCAAGGAAACGGCGGCACGCGCCGAGTTCCTCAACGCCGCCGATGTCGCGATACTGTGCCTGCCCGACGATGCGGCGAAGGAAAGCGTCTCGCTGATCGCCAACGACACCACCAAAGTCATCGATGCGTCGACCGCGCATCGCGTGGCTGAAGGCTGGGCATATGGTTTCGCCGAGATGGACAAGGACCAGGCAAAGGCGATCGCCTCGGCAAAACGCGTCGCCAACCCCGGCTGCTGGCCGCAGGGACCGATCGCCACGCTGCGGCCGCTGGTCGCCGCCGGCCTGCTGCCGGCCGATTTCCCGATCACCGTCAACGGCATTTCGGGCTATTCGGGCGGCGGACGGCCGATGATCGAGGACTATGTCGCCAAGGGCGAGGACGCCTCGGAATTCCTGCCCTACGGCCTCACCCTTCAGCACAAGCACGTGCCGGAATTGAGGGCCTATGCCAGGCTGTCGCATGATCCGATCATGCAGCCGGCGGTCGGCAATTTCGCGCAAGGCATGATCACTGTGGTGCCGTTGCAGCTTGGCGGTCTCGACCATGTGCCGACCGGTGCGGAGCTGCATGCGGCGATTGCCGACCATTTCGCCGCCATCAAGGGCGGCCTGGTCGAGGTGGCGCCCTATGCGCATTCGGAGCGCGTGCCGGAGATCGATCCGGAGATCTACAACGGCACCAACCGGATGAAGGTCTACGTCTTCGCCAACGACAAACGGGCGCAGGCCCTGCTGCTGGCTGTCTACGACAATCTCGGCAAGGGTGCCTCCGGTGCCGCCGTGCAGAACATGGACCTGATGCTCGGCCTCTGATGGACACGCCCGCCTTTCCGGTGCGCTGGAACGTCAGCGCGCCCGAACTCATTGCCGAGACCTTTTCGAGCCGCATCTGGAAGGTTTTGCGCGCAGACGGCTCGCCGGCGATCGTCAAGGCGCTCAAGCCTTTCGACGATGTCGCCGACGAGTTGCGCGGCGAGCATTATCTCGCCTGGCGACGCGGCGAAGGCGCGGTGCGCCTGCTCGGCCGCGACGGCCACAGCATGCTGCTCGAATATGCCGGTGAGACCTTGTTGGAGCAGGTGCTCGACCAACAGGGCGACAACGCCGCCACCGAAATCGCGGCCGAGGTGATGGCGAAACTATTTTCACAGGGGAAATACCCCTTCCCGCCCGAGCTTCAGCCGCTCCGGGAACGGTTTTCAAGCCTGTTCAAGAAGGCGACAATCGACCGCGATTCGGGCCATGACAGCCTCTATGTCGAGGCCGCCATCATCGCCGATCGACTGCTGGCCAATCCGCACGATATCAGGCCCCTGCATGGCGACCTGCATCACGAGAACATCCTGCACGGGCCGCGCGGCTGGCTGGCCATCGATCCGAAGGGCGTTCTCGGCGACCCCGGCTTCGACGCCGCGAACATGTTCTACAACCCGCTCGACCGGGACGAGCTCTGCCTCGACCCGGAGCGGATCGCACACATGGCCGGGATCTTTGCCAGAACGCTGGGCCAGACACCGCCGGCCATCCTCGATCATGCCATTGCCTATGGGTGCCTGTCGGCGTCCTGGCATCATGAGGACGACAATGAGGTCGAGGAGAGCCGCGAATTGTCGATCGCCGAGGCGATCCGGGCGGTGCGGGCAAGCTTCTGATCGCACGGGGCAACGGCGCGGTGCTAACCGCTTGTTCACCGCGATGGGCTACAGACTGGTCTCGGCTCCACTTCGGGATTTGTCATGGTCAGCGCGATTTCGGGTTCGTCACAGGCGACCCAGTATTCCTCGTCCAGCTCATCGAGCAATGCGGCTCAGGAGGCCGCGCTCGAAAAGCAGATCCAGGACCTGGAAGACCAGGCCAAGGCGATCACGGATCAGGTAAAGGCTGCCCAGGTGCAGCAGGATATCGCCACGGCCCAGGCCAGGCTTGATGCGCTCAAGGCCGCCGACAAGGTAGCCAAAGCCGCTCAGGACCAGTCCGCACCATCCGCCGCGGCGTTGCGGCAGGCGGAATTCGATGGCGAGAAGACGACATCTACAAACGAATTCTGGATGTAGTTGGCCCGATCGGTTCGAGGTCAGGCCCTGCGTGCGATTTCGTGCGGCAAGGGATAGGCGCCCTTGGTGCCGCGCCAATGGGCGGCTGCAAACCCCAGGACGATGAGCGCAAATCCCTGATGGGTCAGCGCCATATGCAGCGGCACATGCATCAGCAGCGTGCCGATGCCGATCGAGGCCTGCACCAGCACAGCCAAGAACAGCAGCGTCGCGCGGCGCGCATGCGTTGTTTCAGGCAGCCGCCGGCGCGTGGCGATCACGTGCCACAACGCCACGACGAATACCGTGTAGGCGCCAAGCCGATGGACGAACTGCACCGTCTTTGGGCTCTCGAAAAAATTGCGCCATGCCGGCTCGAGGATCAGCAGATCGCCCGGGATGATCTTGCCGTCCATCAACGGCCAGGTGTTGTAGCTGAGGCCGGCGTCAAGCCCGGCGACCAGGCCGCCGAGATAGATCTGGATCAGCGCCAGCAGCACGATGAAGCCGGCCAGCCTCTGCGTCGATCCATCGGCGGCAGGCTCGGAATGCGGCGCCAGTCCGCGCGCGACCACCATGGTGGCGGTGAAGATCAGCGCGGCAAGCGTCAGGTGGGTCGCCAGCCGGTACTGGCTGACGGAGACGCGGTCGACCAATCCTGAAGCCACCATCCACCAGCCGATGGCGCCCTGCAGGCCGCCGAGCAGGAGAATGCCCACGAGTTTCGGGCCCAGGCCGCGCTCGATGCGGCGCGTCGCCCAGAAAACCAGCAGCGGCAACGCAAAGACCAGACCGACGCTGCGCGCCAGGATGCGGTGCGCCCATTCCCACCAGAAGATCGACTTGAAGGCCTCGATGCTCATGCCCTTGTTGAGCTCGGCATATTGCGGGATCTGCTGGTAGAGCTGGAATTCCTCTTGCCACTCGGCATCGTTGAGCGGCGGGATCACGCCGTGGATCGGTTTCCACTGCGTAATCGACAGGCCGGAATCGGTCAGCCTGGTGGCGCCGCCGACCAGCACCAGCGCAAACAGCACCAGAAGCACCACATAGAGCCAGCCGCGCAGCAGCGCCCGGTTATGCAGGTCGCGGTCGCGGGCAACGTATGGCGCGGCAGCTGATATGGCAGCCATGATCTTGTCCCGGCAGGTTGATTTGGCGGATTGGTGGACCATCGCACCCGTGCTGGCAAGACCATACGGCGCGGCACGCCGTCGCGCCGCGTCTCACCGGTTGCACAGTCTCGCCTCAAGGCCTATGCGAGGCCAATACCCCTTGAGCCGGCCAGGCCGCCTGTGCGAATTCCGGCATGCTCGATCAGGAGACCACCATGCCCCTGCGCCTGAAAAAGCTGATCGGAATGTTTCTGCTGGTGGCGCTGGTCATTGTCTATGCGCTGGTCGCATCGATCTTCGCGGTCGCCCGGCTGTCGGAGTCGGGTCCGTGGGTGCATTTCCTTTTTTTCTTGCTCAGCGGCCTGCTCTGGGTGCTGCCGGCGATGGGCATCATCAAGTGGCTGATGCTGGAGCCGAGAGCCAAGCGCTAGGCGAAAACGCCAGCGTCAGATGGTGACGACCATCTTGCCGGCGTTGGCGAGCGGCGTCGTCACGCCCGACAGCATGGTGCGGATGTGGGCGAGGCTCTGGTAGCGGCCGTTGACGGAGATGCGCGGCAAGGCGTGCAGGAACCCGGCATGCTCGGCGCGCAGCACGCCGTGGCGCGTCGTCACGGCGGAGGTATAGCCGGCGTCGCGGGCAAAGCCCACTTCGCGGCAGCCGACGGCGCTGGCATAGCCATAGGGATAAGCGAAATGGCGGGGCATTTCGCCCAGTTCGGCCTGCAACATGGCGCGCACGGCGCCAACCTCGTGCCGGGCATCGGCTTCGGAGAGCCGCTTCAGGTTGCTGTGGTTGATCGTATGGGCGCCGATCGTCACCAGCGGATGCGCGGCGATGCGACGGATTTCATCCCAGCTCATCAATGTGCGCAAGCGTGGGCCGTCGGCGTCGATGCCGTTTGCGCGAGCCAGGTCACGCAACACGGCCTGCAGGTCCTCCTCGCGGACTTCCGAGGTGAGATAGGCGTGCAGGCGTGCATTGGCCTGCAATTTCTTCGCGGGGGTCGAGCAATCGATCGTCAGCGGACCCTTCGGCCGCGTCAGCGTCAAGGTATCGCGCGCGTTGACGATGTCCTCGACTACATCCCACCACAGGTCGGCTGTGCCGTTGATCAGCCCGGGTGCGACATAGATGGTGATCGGCGCGCCGTGCTTCTCGAGCACCGGCAGCGCCTCGACCATGTTGTCGCGATAGGCATCGTCGGCGGTGATGGTGGCAAACTGACCGCCTTTGCCGCCAGCCTTGATGCACTCCACCGCTTCGTCCATGGAGACGAAGGCATAGCCATGCGCCTTCATGTCGGCGATCATGGCGTCAAGGAAGCCGGGCGCGATATTCAGATGCCGGTTGACGCTGTCCGGCTTTTCCGGCGTCGCGGTAACACGGTGCAGCATCAGGATGGCGCCAATGCCGCCGATGAACGGCTTGGCCAGCGGTGCAAGGCCGGTATAGCGGGCGACGTTCAGCGCCAGTTTCCGGATTGCCTCCCCGCCGTCGATCATTCATTCACCTTTTGCGCCTAGGCTGATCCAAGCACGGAATGCGCCTATGCGAACCCCCAAATCGCGATCAATACGCCCTAAGGATTGAGGTATGGTTGACGCAACTGCGTCATTTGACGGCAATCGGCTTGCGGCGACCGAGGCATCGTCGCGGGCCTTGCCACGGGACCATGCCGACCTGTCGATTTCAGTGGCGTCCACGGACGGACTCGCGGCCTATGCCGAGTTCTGCCGCTCGGCTTTGTTTGGGCCGGCGCAGAGTGCTGCCTGGATCCTGAACTGGGCGGCCGAGACACGACCGGACCTGCTTGTCGCGACGCTGAGTGTCGAGGGCAAACCGGTTTTTTCGCTGGCGCTGGAGGTTGCCTCCAAGGGGCTGTTCCGGATCGCCCGCTTCATGGGTGGGCGCCACGCCAACGGCAACTTCGTCGCCGCGGACCCGAACTGGCTGGCCAAGGCGGATATACCGGCCCTCCGATCGGTACTGGCGGCCATCGCCAAGGCACGCCCGGACATCGATCTGGTCGCGCTCGAGCGGTTGCTGCCCGATCTCGACGGCGTCGCCAATCCGCTCGCATCGCTTGACCATTTTTCCAGCCCCAATCTGTCGCTGGCCGTCGATCTCGCCGGCGGCTTCGATGCGCTGCTTTCCCGCGCCAGCGGCAAACGCAAACGCAAGAAGCACCGGTCGCAGATCCGGAAATTCGAGGCCGTAGGCAGCTATCGGCGCATTGAGGCCCGCACCCCCGACGAGGTGGACACGCTGCTCGACGCCTTCTTCGAGATGAAGGAGCTCCGCTTCCGCAAGATGGGCATCGCCAATGTTTTTGGCGACGCGCAGGTACGCGGCTTCTTCCGCGCGCTGTTCATGCAGGCGCTTGCCGAGGACAAGCCTTCGTTCGTGCTGCACGGACTCGCGGTTGCCGGCAAGCTGCGCGCCATCACCGGTTCAAGCCGCTCGGGCAAACGCCTGATCTGCGAATTCGGAGCGATCGCCGAGGACGATCTCGGGCACGCCAGCCCCGGCGACTTCCTGTTCTTCGACAACATCCAGGAAGCCTGCGAGACTGGTTTCGAGGTCTATGACTTTTCGGTCGGAGATGAGCCTTACAAGCGGCTGTGGTGCGATATCGAAACGCGGCATTTCGAAGTGCTGGTCCCGTTGACCGTGAAGGGCCGCATGCTGGCGCTGACGCTTCGGCAAGGCGCGCGGCTGAAAGCCTTCGTCAAGAACAGCCCGATGATCTGGAAGCTGACCAAGGTGCTGCGCCGCAAAGCCGCCGGTCAGGCAGCGCCCTCGGAAGAAGATAGCTGACGCCATGAAGCCGATCATCCGCACACTGTCCCTGCAGGAACTGGGGCTTCTCGTCGACTGGGCGGCCGCGGAAGGCTGGAACCCAGGTCTTGAAGACCCGGCGATGCTCCAGGCGGCGGACCCCGAAGGCTTCATCGGCGCCTTTGTCGGCGACGACATGGCCGCGGCAATTTCGGCCGTGGCCTATGGAAGCGAATTCGGTTTCATCGGCCTCTACATCTCCCGGCCTGACATGCGCGGCATGGGCTACGGCAAGACGGTGTGGGACGCCGGCATGAAAAGGCTCGCTGGCCGGACCGTCGGCCTTGACGGCGTCGCCGAGCAGCAGGCCAATTACCGGCGCAAGGGCTTCGCACCGGCCTACGAGACCATCCGCTTCACCGGGCGCAAGGCAGGCCCGGCGGTCAGGGACGATGGGTTGCGGATGATTACAACGCAGCTCCTGTCCGATGTCATCGCCTATGACTCCCATTGTTTTCCGGCGCCCCGAGGCACCTTCCTGAAGCGATGGCTGCAGGAACCGCATCATGGGCTGGCGACAATCGGTTCGCGCGGCGTCACCGGCTTTGGCGTGGCGCGCCGCTGTCGATCCGGCTTCAAGATCGGCCCGCTGTTTGCCGACGATATGGAAACCGCTTTGCAACTCCTGGAGGGACTGGCCGGTGCCTGTGACGGTGGCGAGCTGCACATCGACGTCCCCGCCGACAACACCGGCTTCATAACTGCGCTCGATGCGGCCGGCTTTGCGCCGACCTTCACCACCACGCGCATGTACAAAGGTCCTGCCCCGGAACTGGACCTGCAAAGGGTGTTCGGCGTAACGACCCTGGAACTGGGATAGATCGGGCGAACCGCTGAACGGCTCCGCCAAGCGATCCGCGGCTCCCTCAGGCAGCGGCAGTGCGCCGTCCCGGCACCGGATTGCCGGGCGGTTCGTGGCCGAGCGGCGTCACCAGCGTCAGGTCGGGGTAGCCGTTCTCGATCAGCTTGACCGCAGCCTGCGTCACCTCATCGTCGGCCTCCAGCATGGAGAGAAAGACCTCGGTGGCATCGCCAGTCAGGCGGCCGATGCCTTGCGCGTCGGCCGGTCCGCACTCGACCAGGACGAGGTCGTAGGCTGTCGTCAGCGACTGCATGATGATCGGCAGCCGGTCGGCGGCACGCATGGCACGAACCGGATCGGCGGTTCCGACGGGAATGACGTGACAGTCCGAGTAGAGATCGGCGTGGATGACGTCGCTGAACTGCGCTTCCGAAGCGAGCAGGTTGGTGATGCCCGGGAAAAGGCCGCTGTCCAGCATCGGCCGCGAGGCGGCCCCCGACGCGGTGAGGTCCAGCAACAGCACGCGCAGGCCGGCGTCGGCGACCTCGCGCGCCACCAGGATCGCGGATGCAGCCGCCTCGTCGCCTTCCGGCGAGACGAATATGGCGCGCGCCGCACCGCTGGAGATCAGCTTTTCGGCAGCCTTCTCGATATCGATCTCGCCCAGGGTGGAACGCGCCGGTTCGGGCTCGACAGCCGTTTGCTCAGTCGCAGCCGTAGCGGGCATTGCGACCACGTCCTGCGCTTCGGCCATGGCCGGCATCGCGGCGGCATAGGGCTCCGCATCGGCTTCATCCGCACGTTCAGGCAGTTCCTGGCGAATGACAGGGTCCCGCAGGATGACAGGCTCGTGGCGGACAAATGGCTCGGAGACCGGCGTCTGGGCCACATGGGGCATCGCCACCTCATCGATCCGTTCGAAACGGGAACCGCTCGCCGGCCGCATCGCGCGGCCTGAAAACAGCTCCCGCAGAAGCGTCACTATGGCCATGATCAGCAGCGATGCGGCGAAAGCCGCGCCGACGATCGGCCCGACCTTCGGGAAATAGGCCTCGGAGGGAACAGAAGCCTTCGAGGCGATCCGGGCGTCGACCGGCAGATAGTTGCGATCCTGGCGCGATGCCGCTTCGCGGTAGTTGGTCAGGTAGAGCTCGAGTTGCTGTCGCTTGGCGGTCGCGTCGCGCTGCAGTGCGTCCAGATCGACCTGCTGTTCGCCGGCCTGCGCCGAAGCGGCTTTCAACGTGTTGACGTCTGCGACAAGCTGGTTCTCGCGGGCCTTTGCCGTCTCGGCCTGCATCAACAGGCCTTTCATGATCTTCTGGGCCTCGCTGCGGATCTGTGCGTCGAGATCGGACAGTTGCGATTTCAGCGCGCGAATGCGCGGATGATTGCCAAGCAGTGTCGTCGACAGATCGGCGATGTTGGAGCGCAATTCGACCTGTCGCTCACGCAAGCGCTGGATCAGGTCCGATGACAGAACCTCCGGCACGGCATCCAGCGAACCGCCATTCTGCAGCGCCCTGCGCACACCGTCGGCGGTCGCTTCCGCAGCGGCGCGGTTGGCGCGCACTTTCGACAGTTCGCTCGACAGTTCTGAAAGCTGCTGGGTGGCCAGCACCGAATTGTTGCCACCCATCAGAAGATCGGACTGGGCGCGATAAGCGGCGACCTTCGCCTCGGCATCCTTGACCTGCCGCTGCAGGTCGGCGATTTCCGGCGCCAGGAAGTCCGCCGCGGCGCTGTTCGATTCGAGCTTGGCCGCCCCTTGCCCCGCTATATAGGCGGCGGCGATCGCGTCTGGTGTGGCGGCCGCGAGCTTGGGATCTTCCGATGAGAACTCGATGGCAATGATGCGGGTCTTCTCGACGCCATAGACGTTGAGCTTCTCGTGCATTTTCTTGAGCACGCGCTCTTCCGTCGGAATTTCCATCGGGTCGCTTTTCAGGCCGACCAGGACCAGAGCGCGGCTCAGCGCCGACATGTCGAGCGCTTCATTGAACTCGGGCAGTTTTTCCAGACCGAGCTTTTGCGAGACCTGCTTGAGGATTTCGTTGGAGGAAATGATCTGGACCTGGGTGGCGACGCCCTGTTCGTCGAGAATAGGCTTGTCGGTGTCGTTGTTGTTGCTGGCCGGCCGCGTGTAGATGGATTCGCGCGGCGCGATCTCCACCTGCGTCTCGGCTTTGTAGTGCCGGGTTGCCAGCGAGGCGAAAGCGAAGGCCAGCCCGGTTGCCAACAGGACGACGAGGACTATACGCAGCCAGTTCCTCGCCAGGCTGGCGAAGAGCTGCCTGAGATCGACATCGACATCTGCGGCCGCGGACTGAACGGACATGCATCCCTACTCCGATACTGGGTCAGCACGCACCGTAAACAACTATGGTAACTCAGCCGTTAAGATCGTGGTAAGTTTCCGTTAGGGTTTACTGGCGGGTGACAAACAAAACCGCCAAAAATCACAAAAACTCTTGCCGATGCGCCACGTGTCGGCCGCTCCCTTTACCGGCCATTAACCCTAACAGGATGATAACGGACCTCGATCCCTAGAGTTGCTGCGACGTTGCAGCGACCAGTCGAAGGTACCTGTCCGGCCATGAAAAGCACTGCTTCCCTGTTTCGCGCGCTGCTTGCCGTATCGATGCTGGCTGGCTGTTCCAGCTACCGGCCGACGCCGGCCGCCTTCCATGAGGTGCTCGATCAGCCCTACCGTCTTGGCGCCGGCGACCGCGTCCGCGTGACCGTGTTCGAGCAGGACGGGCTGACCAACACCTACAGCGTCGATCAATCCGGCTATCTCTCCTTCCCGCTTGTCGGCGCCATACCAGCGCGCGGCCACACCGCGCAGCAAATGGAAAAGGAGATTGCCGACAAATTGCGGCAAGGCTATCTGCGCGATCCCGACGTTTCGGTCGAGATCGACCGCTACCGCCCGATCTTCGTCATGGGCGAAGTGGGTGCCGCCGGCCAATATTCCTATGTTCCCGGCCTGACGGTGCAGAAGGCGATCGCCATTGCCGGCGGCTTCACGCCGCGCGCCAACCAGGAAAGCGTCGACATCACCCGCGACATCAACGGCAAGGTGATGACCGGCCGCGTGGTCACCTCCGACCCGTTGCTGCCGGGCGATACGGTCTACGTCCGCGAACGTCTGTTCTGACAGATACCAAGTGGCGGACAGGCTCAGGATCGTCCATTGCTTTCGCTCACCCGTCGGAGGAATTTTCCGGCATGTGCGCGACCTGGCCGAGGCGCAGGTCGCCGCCGGGCATTCCGTCGGCATCGTCTGCGATTCGACGACAGGCGGCACGTTCGAGGAACATCTGTTCGAGCAGATGAAGGACTTGCTGGCGCTCGGCATTCATCGCACGCCGATGCAGCGCCACGTCGGTCCCGGCGACCTTGCCTCGGCCTGGCGCACGTACAGGATCATCAAGGAATTGCGGCCGGACGTACTGCATGGGCACGGCGCCAAGGGTGGCGCCTATGCCCGTCTGTTCGGCTCATTGTTGCGGGTATCAAGGTCTCGCGTAGCCCGCCTTTATTCGCCGCATGGCGGCTCGCTCCACTATGACGAGAACACGACCACCGGAAAGCTGTTCTTCGCGCTCGAGCGCTTCATGGCTCGCTTCACCGACTATCTGCTGTTTGTCTCGGACTATGAGCGGCGGACCTATCGCCACAAGGTAGGCGAGCCGCCCATTCCCAACACCCTCGTCTATAACGGCCTGCGCGCCACTGAATTCGAGCCGGTGATCACCGCGCCGGACGCAGCCGACCTGCTTTATATCGGCATGATGCGCGACCTGAAGGGACCGGACATCTTCATCGACGCATTGGCGCTCGCCGGCCCGCGGTTCGGCCGCGCGCTGACCGCGGTGATGGTCGGCGACGGCGACGACCTTCCGCGTTACCACGGGCAAGTGAAACGCCTCGGGCTCGAGCGCCATGTCCGCTTCCTGCCGCCGATGCCGGCCAGGGAGGCCTTTGCCCTTGCCGCGCTTATCATCGTTCCCTCGCGCGCCGAAGCCATGCCCTATATCGTCCTGGAAACGCTTGCCGCGGGAAAGTCGATGATCGCAACCGCGGTCGGCGGCATTCCGGAGATATTCGACATCGGTTCCCCCGCCCTGATCCGACCTGACCCGATCGAGCTCGCGGACAGGATGAGCCAGGCGCTGGCCGACCCGGCCGCCTATCGCGACCTGATGCCCGATAGCGCCAACCTCAAGGCACGCTTCGGCGCCGATGTGATGGCCGCCGACATCGAGAAGGCCTATTTCGCCGCGCTCGACACGTAGGCGCAGGACCAAGCCGTTCCAAAGCCATGCGTTGTTTCAAGGGTTTCTTAGCTCTCTTTTGCTATGACCGGGGGGAAGCTTGCGGAAAGCCCTCATGAACGAGATCGACCCCGCGCGCCGCTTTTCAGCAGAGGCGGTGCGTAAATTCGACGGCCCGGCCGACGGCGACACGCCAAGCGGCATGAACGATGTCGCCCGCCAGGTCGCCTCGCAGTACCGGCGCGATACGATGTCGCCGATCATGGTCAGCGGTGTCCTGCGCATGGTCGAATTCGGCTTGCTGTTCCTGTCCGGACTCGCCGTCTATTTCCACTATGTCGGGTTCTTCAACTATCTCGCCTGGCAATATCCGGTGACGATCGCAGCGGGCTCGTTCCTTGCCGTGGTGCTGCTCGACGTCACCGACTGCTACCAGATCGTCGCCCTGATGCGGCCCATCGCCAATTTCGGCCGCGTGCTGCTCGTCTGGGCCGGCACTTTCGCCCTGATGGCGCTGACGGCATTCGTCATGAAGATGTCGCAGGACTATTCGCGCCTTTTGTTCGGCAGCTGGTTCGTCATCGGCTTCGTTCTCATCTTCGGCCTCAGGCTGGTGATGTCGAAGCTGATCCGGGCCTGGGCGCGCGATGGCCGCATGGAGCGGCGCGCCGTCATCGTCGGCGGCGGCAAGGCGGCGGAAATCCTGATCCGCTCGGTCGAAAAGCAGCCCTACAACGATATCCGCATCTGCGGCATCTTCGACGATCGCGGCGACAAGCGCTCGCCGCCCATCGTCGCCGGCTACCCCAAGCTCGGCACCATTTCGGAACTGATCGAATTCGCCCGCATCGCCCGCATCGACATGCTGATCGTATCGCTGCCGCTGACCGCCGAATCGCGCGTTCTGCAGTTGCTGAAGAAGCTGTGGGTGCTGCCGGTCGACATCCGGCTTTCGGCGCATTCCAACGCGCTGCAGTTTCGCCCGCGCGCCTATTCCTACATCGGCGCGGTGCCGATGCTCGACATCTTCGACAAGCCGATCAACGACTGGGATTCGGTCGCCAAGCGCGCCTTCGACATTGTCTTCAGCCTGATCGGCATCGTCGTGTTCTCGCCGGTGATGCTGGCGACCGCCATCGCCATCAAGCTCGACAGCAAGGGGCCGGTGCTGTTCCATCAGAAGCGGCACGGTTTCAACAATGAGATCATCGAGGTCTACAAGTTCCGTTCGATGTATACGGACAAGGCCGATCCGACCGCCAAGCAGACGGTGACCAAGAACGACCCGCGCGTCACCCGCGTCGGCCGCTTCATCCGCAAGACCTCGATCGACGAGCTGCCGCAGTTCTTCAACTCGCTGCTGGGTTCGCTGTCGCTGGTCGGTCCACGCCCGCATGCCATCGCCGCACAGTCGCATAATTTGCTCTACAACGAGGTTGTCGACGGCTATTTCGCCCGCCACAAGGTCAAGCCCGGCGTCACCGGCTGGGCGCAGATCAATGGCTGGCGCGGCGAGATGGACACCAACGAGAAGATCCGCATGCGAACCGAGTATGATCTCTTCTACATCGAGAACTGGTCGCTGCTGTTCGATTTGCGGATTCTGTTCCTCACGCCGCTCCGGCTGCTCAACACGGAAAACGCCTATTGAGCGCGATCAGCCATGATCTGCCGCGCGCGGCGGTCAACGCCAAGCTGGTCGCGCTGATTTCCTCGGGCGCGGTCTTCCTCGGCATTCTGCTGTCCGGCTTCGTCATCAGCGAGCCGGCGCCCTATGAGCTCTACATGGCCGGGCTGATCGCCATCTGTGCGCTTTTCGGCTTGCGGATTTCCCGCGCGGCCACGCCGCTGCTGGTGCTGCTGGTGACGATGAACATCGGCGGCATGATCTCTATGACGCAGATGGCGGACCTCGCCAACACACCGCTCTATCTCGCCGTCTCGCTGTTTCTCGCCTTCAGCGCGGTGTTCTTCGCATCGATCACCGCCGTACAGCCGGGCCTCTACCGATTGATCTTCATTGCCTATGTGGTTTCGGCCGTGGCCACCTCGCTGCTTGGCATTGCAGGCTACTTCCATGCCTTTCCGGGCGCGGAGATGTTCACCAAATACGATCGTGCCGCCGGCGCCTTCCAGGACCCGAACGTGTTCGGCCCCTTCCTGGTGCTGCCCGGCATCTATCTGCTCTATCTGCTTTTGACCGGACCGGTGACACGCATGCCGCTGCTGGCGGTACCACTGCTGATCATCACCGCCGGCATCTTCTTTTCCTTCTCGCGCGGTGCCTGGGGCATGTTCGCCGTTTCGGCCGTCCTGCTCACCGGCTGCCTGTTCCTGCAGAGCGCCAGCGGAATGTTCCGGCTGCGCGTGGTGGTGATGACGATTGCAGCACTGGCGCTGCTGGTCGTCGCCATGATCGTCATCCTGCAGCTGCCCGGCGTCTCGGAGATGTTCTCCAACCGTGCCCATCTCGAGCAGAGCTACGACACCGCCCGCCTCGGCCGTTTCGCCCGCTACGGCATCGGCTTCCAAATGGCGATGGAGCATCCGTTCGGCATCGGCCCGCTGGTCTTCGGCACGATCTTCGGTGAAGACACCCACGACATCTGGCTGAAGATGCTGATGGATTATGGCTGGCTCGGCTTCGTGTCGTTCCTGGCGCTCGTCTTATGGACGATAGCAGCCGGCTTCCGCATCCTGCTGCGCGACCGGCCGTGGCAGCCCTATCTCCTGTGCGCCTATGTCGCCTTTATCGGCAATATCGGGCTCGGCACCTTCATCGACATCGACCACTGGCGCCACGTCTATCTGCTGCTCGGCCTGATCTGGGGCGCCATCGCGCTGGAATACAGCCATCAGCGGCTGTTGCGGCCTGCCTTGCAGGGCTCGCCGGCACCGGCAATCGCAGCGGGATAAAAGTCGCGGAATTCGGTTGACCCGCACGGGGTTATCACGATACATCGCGACCGGTCCGGAGTGTAGCGCAGCCCGGTAGCGCACTTGACTGGGGGTCAAGGGGTCGTCGGTTCGAATCCGGCCACTCCGACCAATTCAAAGCAGGACTTGCCCCCGAAGTCCGCCCCTCCAGATGCCCCGGTCAGCCCGGCCAAATCTCGGATCTGGGCAACCATGTCCTCTCCCATTTGAACTCCGGCTTGGGCGCCAACTCTACCCTTGGCACACATCAACCCATTCAGCCCCAATGAGCTCAACCATGCGCTGCGGCGCAATCCGCACGGCCGCATTGGTGGCGCCGGCAGCGGGCACGACTTCGTCGAATTCGCGCAGCGACACGTCACAATAGACCGGCAGCGGCGCCGGCAGGCCGAACGGGCAGACGCCGCCGACCGGATGGCTGGTTGCTTCGACAACCTCGGTGGCGTCGAGCATACGCGGCTTGCCGCCGAACTGGTCCTTGAACTTGCGGTTGTCCAGCCTGGCGATGCCGCTGGTCACCACCAGCATGGTGCGGTCGCCGACGCGCAGGCAGATCGTCTTGGCGATCTGGGCCGGCAGCACGCCATGCGCCTCGGCCGCCAGGGCCACCGTCGCCGAGCTCGCCTGCGTGACGATGACATGGATGTCCGGCGCATGGGCGGCGAAGAAGGCACGAACGGATTCCAGGCTCATATCGAAAAACCGACGGTTCAAAAACGTTATGGACGGCGGATTACGGTCCAGCAGCCAGACGCATAGGCACGTGCGATAGACAGATCGGCAAGTGCCAGGCTGAAGCAAAGCGCTGCGGCAGGTACAAAGAAACCCGCCAAGGGGCCTTGGCGGGTTCTCTGGAATGCATGGTGCGGATCTACGCCAGCGATCGACCTTGCGCCGCCGGCGTCGGCGCAGCCGGGGTGATCAGAGCCTCCTGGGGAAGGTGAAGCGCGGACACAATACGACGCAGCTTCGACGGGTCGGTCACTCTCCCGCTTTCGATATCCTCAATCTCGTCCACCGCCAGGCCGCATGTCAGGGAGAGCTCTTCCACGCTGTAACCGCGGGTCTCCCGCATCGCTCTGAGGGTGTTGTAATCTGGCCCGCTCCCGTTGGTTGCCGGTTCGGAGTGGGGTTCGCTTTTCGCATTATGGGGCATTGGCAACTCCATGACTGAAAGAGTTTGATCAAATGAGGAGTGTTGCCTGAGACGGTCGGGAAGATGCCCTCTCGCCGGCGATTTGCCAAGAGCCAAAAGGGCCGTCACGGGATCGTGAACCAGGCGCCTGGCGCGGCCCTCTCGCGTACACGTCGCGATCAAGTTGTTTTGAAGGTCCGATCGGCCTTTTGCCGGCAGTTTCGCCGCGCACGTTCGTTATCTCCGGGTCGCTGGCGTGAAACCATCCGGTTCCAGCCAGCTCGTTCCCGGAAGGATTTTTGCAATGAACTTGAAGACATTCATGGTCGTGCTCGGCACGATTTCCAGCCTTTCCGTCGCCGGCGCGGGCGCCGCCCAAGCCGCAGACGCGCTGCGTGTGCGCGGCACGGTGGTCAGTTTTGAGCCCACGCTGCTCACCGTGAAAACCCGCCAGGGCGATACCGACGCGATCAAGCTCAAGGCTGGCTGGAAGATCTCGGGCGTCGCCAACGCCTCGGCAAAGGACATCAAGCAGGGGGATTTCCTCGGCATTGCCTCCGTTTCGAAAGCGGATGGCGGCAGCGGCGCCCTGGAGGTGGTGGTCTTTCCGGCCGCGCTGAAAGGCACTGGCGAGGGCGACCGTCCCTGGGACCTGCAGCCAAACAGCCGGATGACCAACGGCACCGTCGCCGACGTTACCGATATAAGCGGGCGATCCGTCACCCTGACCTATGACAATGGCCAGACCAAGAAGATTTCGATCCCCGACACCACGCCCGTCGTGACCTTCGCGCCGGCGACGCCTACCGACCTCAAGCCGGGTGCGACGGTCTTTGTCACCGCTGAGCGGGGCAGTGACGGCGCGCTGAGCGCCAGCCGCGTCGTGGTCGGAAACAACGGCGTCGTGCCGCCGATGTAGTGGGACGGGCGGCCAATGGCCGCCTCTCGATCTTGCCGTGCATGGTGGCAGGAGGCTGAATTGGGCAGAAACAGTACAGAAACAAAATTCTACAATCGGGAAATACTGACGAAAAAATTCAGGCGCGTAATTCCATTCGCGGCGGCCGGGCTATCGCCCCGATCCATACGCCCGCGAAACAAAAGGAAACGATCCATGAAGAAGTCCCTCCTCTCGGCCCTCGGGCTTGCAGTTGCATTGGCTTTCACGGTGCCCGTCATCGGTGCGACGAGTGCGGATGCCGCCCCGATGGCAAAGCATCATCGTCACCACCATCATCATCGCCACCATGTCCGCCACCACCATCATCACCGCCACCACCACCATGTGATCGGAAACAAGGCCTAAGCTCCGCAGACCGCCACCGAGAAGACCGGCCTTGGCTTCCTGTCCAAGGCCGGCTACTCCGCCCCGCGAGGCTCGATCGCGGATCGACAATTCACGCAAATCCAATGCGCGACGCCGGTGAGATCGTCATCCCGGCGCTGGCTATGGCACCACCACCAATCCGGCGTTCACCGGCGAATCGAGCGGCTCTGGCGGCTTGACCAATCCGCATTCCTGCGCCGGCGACACAGAGGTGTTGGGCGCCTCTATGCCGACACGCTCCTCGCCAGATGCCGGAGCGACAACAGACATGGCCGCTCGCAAGGAAAATGACGGATCACCTTAGGGCGAGCCGTCACTTCTTCTTGCTCGTATCTGTGGGATTTGGGTTTTAGAATTCAGCGCCGGCTGAACAGCAGACTGGCGACAAGACCGAGCACCACAAGGCCCACTGCGGCGGCAGCTGCCGGATGGTCGCGGGCCGACTTCTCGATCACCCTGCCCTGTTTGCGGATTGCCGGCATGGCATCGTGCAGGCGGCCGGCAAGATCGGAATAGGTGTCGAGCGCGGCATCGCGACCGTCCTCGTAGTAGGCGCCGCCTCGCCTCGCCACAGCCCTCTTCAAGCTGGCCAGTTCCTTGCTGAGAACCGCGACCTGCCTGTCGAGATCGATGTCCGAGAGGGTCGAAAATGATGCCATGGTATGTTTCCTTCACTTGCAGAAGGAAGCGTAACGCCTCACCCGAAGACGGGTTCCGGTTTTCGAACTATCGATGTCGCGTCGGGCTGCGGTCAGCGCACCTGGTCAAGCAGGCGCTTGCATTCCAGGAGGTCGAACAGCGCCTCCTGCAGCAAGGCCCTGTTGTCGCGCGAGAGTTTCGATGCATCCGGCTGCACCGGACCGTCCTCGTCGCTCTTGCCCAGGCCGAAAAAGCGGCGGCTGGGCTTCACCCGCGGCTGGCCGACCAGTTCGTCGTCCATGCCACGCGGCTGGGCCGCCGGCGTCAGCGGCACTTGGTCAGCCTGCCTTCGCTGTGAGATCGCCTCGACGGCGGCCATGTCGCCATTGCCGATGGCAACCAGGAAATGGTTGCCGTTCTCGCGCAACAGCTTCTGCACGCCCTTGATGGTGTAGCCCTGGTCGTAGAGCATGTGGCGAATGCCCTTGATCAGTTCGACATCCTGCGGCCGGTAGTAACGACGGCCGCCGCCGCGCTTCATCGGCTTGATCTGGTTGAAACGCGTTTCCCAGAAACGCAGCACATGCTGCGGCAGATCGAGATCTTCGGCGACCTCGCTGATGGTACGAAAGGCGTCGGGGCTCTTGTCCATGGGCGAATCCTCACGCTGGACGATGATCCGGCCTACCTGCCGAATCGGGGCTTATTTCAGCGGTTTATGAAGCAATATTCAAGCCCGGCGTCATGGCGGCGGCAGTTTTCAACCGCGCAATGGACTACTTGCTGCTTTTGGCCTTGCCGCTCTGATGGGAGCGCAAGATACGGCTCTTCAGCACATTCGACGACTTGAAGGTCATCACCCGACGCGGCAGGATCGGCACTTCCTCGCCGGTCTTGGGATTGCGGCCGATGCGTTCGTTCTTGGAGCGGACGTGGAATGTCGCGAAGGACGACAGCTTCACCGTTTCGCCGCGCACGATGGCTTCGCAGATTTCATCCAGCACCGCTTCGACGAGCTCGGCCGATTCAGTGCGCGACAGGCCGACCTTCCGGTAAACTGCCTCGGCAAGGTCGGCGCGCGTAAGTGTCTTTCCCCCCATGCGACCGTCCCATCAGCTCAAAACATGAAATTCGGCACAACAACGGCAGAGCCTAAGTAATTGATCCGTCAAGGTCAAGGACCGAAACTGGACCGTTCGGCACTTACCAGCGAACCAGGACAGCGCCCCAGGTGAAGCCGCCACCCATCGCTTCCAGGAGGACGAGATCGCCCTTCTTGATGCGGCCGTCGGCGACGGCCACCGACAGCGCCAACGGCACGGAAGCAGCCGAGGTGTTACCGTGCAAATCGACCGTAACCACCACCTTTTGCTCAGCTATCCCGAGCTTCTTGGCGGAAGCGTCAATAATTCGTTTATTGGCCTGGTGGGGCACGAACCAGTCGAGATCATCGGCCGAGATACCGGCTTGCGCGAACGTCGCCTCGATGACGTCGGTGATCATGCCGACCGCATGCTTGAAGACTTCGCGACCCTCCATCCGGAGATGGCCAACCGTACCCGTGGTCGACGGCCCGCCGTCGACGAAAAGCTTGTCCTTGTGCGTGCCATCGGAGCGCAGGCTGGCCGCCAGAACGCCATGGTCGGCGATCGTGCCCGCCCCCTCGCCTGCTTCCAGAATCATGGCGCCGGCGCCGTCGCCGAACAGCACACAGGTCGAGCGGTCGCTCCAGTCGAGGATGCGCGAGAATGTTTCCGAACCGATCACCAGGACACGCTTGGCCAGGCCGCCGCGGATGTAGAGATCGGCGGTGGTCACGGCATAGACGAAGCCCGAACAGACCGCCTGCAGGTCGAAGGCAAAGCCGTGATGCATGCCGAGCCGGTTCTGGATCTCGACGGCGGTGGCCGGGAATGTGTTGTTTGGCGTCGAGGTCGCCAGCACGATCAGATCGATGTCGGCGGGCGTGAGGCCCGCATTGGCAAGTGCGGCACGTGCCGCTGCTTCCCCGAGCGAAGCCGTGGTCTCGTCGTCACCAGCGATATGTCGCTGGCGAATACCGGTACGCTGGGCGATCCACTCGTCAGAGGTCTCGACCATGCCTTCGAAATCGGCATTCTTCATGATTCGGCGGGGCAGCGCGGCGCCCGTGCCGCGCACGACTGATCTGATCAAAGTTCTTTCCTATTCCTTTGCGTCGGTGACGACGTCGGATTTCCTAGCTGACAGGGCACGCGGGTTGCGCGCATGAAACAGGTCCAGATCGGCCTCGATGCGGTCGAGTAGGTTGTTGCGGACCATGTCATAGCCGAGTTCGATCGCGGCGGCGAACCCGTCAGAATCAGCACCGCCATGGCTTTTGACGACGATGCCGCTCAGCCCCAGGAAAACGCCGCCATTGGAGCGGCCGACATCCATCTTTTCGCGCAGGCGATCGAAGGCGCCCTTGGCGAAGATATAGCCGATCCTGGCCATCAGAGTCCGGCTCATCGCGGCGCGCAGATAGCCACCGATCTGGCGCACCGTGCCTTCCGCCGTCTTCAGCGCGATGTTGCCGGCAAAGCCTTCGGTGACGACGACGTCGACCACGCCCTTGCCGATATCGTCACCCTCGACGAAACCGTGATAGTTCATCGAGGCCATGTTGGCTTCGCGCAGCATGCGCCCGGCCTCCTTGACCTCTTCCTGGCCCTTGATCTCCTCGACGCCGACATTGAGCAGGCCGACGCTGGGCCGGGCTATGCCGAAGACCGAGCGCGCCATGCCGGTGCCGAGAATGGCAAAATCAATGAGCTGTTGCGCATCGGCCCCAATGGTCGCGCCGACGTCCAGCACCACGCTTTCGCCGCGCAATGTCGGCCAAAGGGCTGCGATCGCCGGGCGATCGATGGTGGCCATGGTGCGCAGGCAAAATTTCGACATCGCCATCAGCGCGCCGGTGTTGCCGGCGGAAATGCAGGCGTCGGCCGTGCCGGCCTTGACCGCTTCGACGGCCTTCCACATTGATGACTTCCAGCGGCCGTGGCGCAGCGCCTGGCTCGGCTTGTCGTCCATCCTGACCGCAATTTCGCAATGGAAGAATTCACTGATCTCGGCGAGCTTGGGAAATTTGGCAAGCTCCGGGCGCACGACCTCCTCACGCCCGAAGATGACGAAGCGGATGTCGGGACGACGGGTCGCGACCGTCATGAGCGCTGGAATGACCACGGCTGGTCCGTGATCGCCGCCCATGGCATCGATGGAAATCCTGATCACGCGGTATTTATCTCACGGTTAGGCGGCAGGTCGCTTTAGCGACCGCGAAGGTTCGGCGAAAATAACGGTTTTGGGCTGCCGCACAACCGACTTTTCCGTCGCGGGCGAGCTTTTCAGGATTTTCCCAGCAAGGATCGCAGTTTTTGCTGAAATTCATTCTCCGCCGGTTCGTTCTCGCTGCCGGTGTTGAGCGATGCGCCCTGCTTGCGCGGATAGGGGTCGATGGCGAGCCCGAAATACTGTTCGGCGATTGCCCCGACATCGATCGTGTCACCGGAAAATGTCTCTGGACTGTCAGGGCCTTCCGCGTCGAGCAGGATCTCGCCGCCACCATCGAAACCCTGCCGTCCAAGCTTGGAATCCTCGGGCAGCAGCAGCGCTTCGACCGGTTCGTCGATATGCGCCTCGACAGGCTCGAGCGTGACGATGCAGGCCTGGGTGATGTCGGCTTCGACGCGACCGCTTATCTTCACGCCATTGCGCTTCCACGACGCGACCAGAAGCTCGGCGCGATAGGATTCGACCGAAATCAGCCCGTGCTCCTCGGCCAGTGCCGCACGCTGCGCGGCATCGGCCTCGATAACCAGCGGCAGGCCCTTCTGCGGCAGGCGCGTAACGTTTGCCCGGAAGGAGACCGGGCTTTGCGGGTCAACATGCTTCATTGTTCAACCTCCTTGGCGGCGGGAAAGGTCAGCGTGCCGGAGACAATCGATTCGGATGTCTGCGCGGCCAGATGACTGCGCGCGTCGGTAACATAGTTGGCCAGCAGCGATGCTTCCAGCCAGGCGCCCGCGTCGGGCCGGACATTGCGGGCAAGAGCCGCGGTCAGCCCTTCATGGTCGTTTCTTTTCAGGGCATCGTCATAGGCAGCGGTTCGGCCATAAAACATCTTTGCCAGCTTTTTCATGCGTTTGGGCACGCCCACGTCGCCAATGCCCAATTCCCGCAACGAATGGTCGACGTCGAGGAAGAACTCGTCGATCAGCACCTGGGCGACCTCTTGCGCCGCACCGCCCTCCCCGCGCAACCTGTGCTGGAACAGGAACATGTGCAGCGACAGCATCTCGAAACGGCCAAGCGGCGTGTCTGGCACATTCCAGTGGGAATAAAACACGGTCTGCCGCGCCGCCGCCACGATTTGTGCGTAAAGCGCCTCGGTGATAGCGCGGTTGGCGTAGCGTTCGCGGCCAAAAAAGCGCTGGAACATTGGGGATGGTCTCCTGGGGACCGTTTGTTGAAGTGGGCTTGTTGCATCGGCAAGCAAGCTGGTTTACCGGTTTCGCGGCCCAGCGCAAGTTGCGGCCAGCTAATGGAGTTGTTGTTGCGCGCGCTGAATTTCAAGTCGACCTTCTCGTCCAGGCCCGCCGGCGCGATCTCGCTGCTGATGATCGTTTCGGCACTGTCCGCCTGCCACACCTCCAAGATGATCGGCGACCTCAGCCCAAGTGAGACGCTGACGCAAGGTTACGTCATAGACCAGCAGGCAATCGACCTGGTGCCGGTCGGTTCGAGCCGCGAGCAGGTGCTTCTGGCGCTCGGCACGCCGTCGACGACCGCGACCTTCGACAACGAGGCCTTCTATTACATTTCGCAGACGCGCAAGCGCTACGTCGCCTTCGACAAGCCACGGCTGATTGACCAGCATGTGCTGGCGGTCTATTTCGGCGCCGATGGCCGCGTCACCCAGATCGCCAATTACGGGATGAAGGACGGCAAGATGTTCGACTTCATCTCGCGCACCACACCGACCGGCGGCAAGGACCAGAACTTCCTCAGCCAGATCATCAACGGTGCCAGCAAGCTGGCACCCAGCATTCCGGGCGGCGGCGTCTAATTCCTTTCGGCTTTCATTCCGGAAGCCTCATCATCTCAGGCGACCAAAAACCCGCGGGAGCGATCCTGCGGGTTTTTGTTATGGGGATCGGTCACCGGTGTGGCCGTGGCCAAGGAAACGCGAGCCGAGCCTGGATGAGATGCTTGCACACCACGCACTGGAGGACCCAGGCGAAGCGAAGCGCTGAAGGGTCGACGTTGTCATCGCTTCAACAAAAAACCCGCGGGATCGCTCCCGCGGGTTCTGTTTTCGAGTGGATGCTTTTGATCAGCCGTGCGCGAGCACGGCCAGCAGCAAGAGCGCGACGATGTTGGTGATCTTGATCGCCGGGTTGACGGCCGGGCCAGCGGTGTCCTTGTAGGGATCGCCGACCGTGTCGCCGGTCACCGAAGCCTTGTGCGCCTCGGAACCCTTGAGATGCTTGACGCCGTCCTTGTCGACAAAGCCGTCTTCGAAGGACTTCTTGGCGTTGTCCCAGGCACCGCCGCCAGAGGTCATCGAGATGGCGACGAACAGGCCGTTGACGATGACGCCGAGCAGCGAGGCACCAAGGGCGGCAAAGGCGGACGCCTTCGAGCCCGAGATCAGCAGCACGCCGAAATAGACGACGAGCGGCGCCAGCACCGGCAGCAGCGACGGGATGATCATTTCCCTGATTGCCGCCTTGGTCAGCAGGTCGACCGCGCGTGCGTAGTTCGGCTTCGAGGTGCCGGCCATGATGCCCGGATCCTCGCGGAACTGCTTGCGTACTTCCTCGACGATGGCGCCCGCCGCGCGGCCGACGGCCGTCATGGCGATGCCGCCGAACAGATACGGGATCAGCCCGCCGAAGATCAGGCCAGCGACGACGTAGGGGTTGGAGAGATCGAAGGAGATCTCGCCAATGCCCTGGAAGTAGGGATATTTGTCGCCATTGGCGGCAAAGAACTTCAGGTCGTTCGAGTAGGCGGCAAACAGCACCAGTGCGCCGAGACCGGCCGAACCGATGGCATAGCCCTTGGTCACCGCCTTGGTGGTGTTGCCGACCGCGTCGAGCGCGTCGGTGGACTGGCGCACTTCCTTGGGCAGGCCGGCCATTTCGGCAATGCCGCCGGCATTGTCGGTGACCGGGCCGAAGGCGTCGAGCGCAACGATGATGCCGGCAAGACCGAGCATCGTCGTGACCGCGATCGCCGTGCCGAAGAGGCCGGCAAGCTGATAGGTCGAGATGATGCCGCCGACGATGACGATCGCGGGCAGCGCCGTCGATTCCAGCGAGACCGCAAGGCCCTGGATGACGTTGGTGCCGTGACCGGTGACCGACGCCTGGGCGATAGAGTTGACCGGGCGCTTGTTGGTGCCGGTGTAGTATTCGGTAATGACCACGATGAGACCGGTCACCACGAGGCCGACCAGGCCGCATATGAACAGGTTCTTGCCGGTGATGACCATGCCGGCGACGGTGCCGATCTCGCCCCAGCCGAGGGTGACATGGGTGGCGACGCCGAGGCCGACGATGGACAGCAGGCCGGTGACGATCAGGCCCTTGTAGAGTGCGCCCATGATCGAGCCGTTGGAACCGAGCTTGACGAAGAAGGTGCCGACGATCGAGGTCAGGATGCAGGCGCCGCAGATAGCGAGCGGATAAAGCATGGCTGCACCCAGAACGGCGGTACCGCCAAAGAAGATGGCAGCCAGAACCATGGTGGCGACAACGGTCACCGCATAGGTTTCGAACAGGTCAGCGGCCATGCCGGCGCAGTCGCCGACATTGTCGCCGACATTGTCGGCGATGGTGGCCGGGTTGCGCGGATCGTCTTCGGGAATACCGGCTTCGACCTTGCCGACGAGATCGCCGCCGACGTCGGCGCCCTTGGTGAAGATGCCGCCGCCGAGACGGGCGAAGATCGAGATCAGCGATGCGCCGAAGCCGAGCGAGACCAGCGAGTCGATGACGATGCGATCATTGGGCTGGAGGCCCATGAAGTGGGTCAGGATGAGGTAGTAGATCGAAACGCCGAGCAAGGCCAGGCCAGCAACCAGCATGCCGGTGATGGCGCCCGATTTGAACGCGATGTCGAGGCCGGCAGCGAGGCTGTTCGATGCGGCCTGCGCCGTACGAACATTCGCGCGAACGGAGACATGCATGCCGATGAAGCCGGCGGCGCCTGAAAGCACTGCACCGATCAGGAAGCCGATCGCGGCGGTGATGGACAGCAGCCACCAGGCGAGCACGAGGACGACGACGCCAACGATGGCGATGGTGGTGTACTGACGCGCCAGATAGGCCTGTGCGCCCTCGCGGATAGCCGCGGAGATTTCCTGCATGCGTGCATTGCCCTGATCGGCCGCAAGGACCGAACGTGTCGCCCAGATGGCGTAAAGGATTGAAAGCAGGCCGCAGGCGATGACGGCGGAAATAATTGTCATTGCCGGATTTTCCTCGATTGATGGCCCAAAAGAACCCCTCCCTGGGCCGTTGAGACAAAGACCGGATTCCGTGCACGGAATCCGCCTCTTCGCAGCGGTGTATGCGAAACAGGGCTGCGAACGTCAAGATATTGTTCGGTTTTTGCCCGGCTTTCGCCTAAATGGTTGGGGCCAAGCGGCGGCTGCCGTTAGCACTCTCCTATTAGATCGATTGAAATTGGCCTTGACGCAAGACGCGGCTACTCGGTCTCCCGGCCCATGCGGCGCGCCGTGTAGCGCTCGATCGCCGATAGACCGTCATAGATCAGCACGGCAAGGGCTGCCACGATCAGGCCGCCCTGCAGGACGAAGGCGAGATTGTTGGACAACAGCCCGGCGATGATCACTTCGCCCAGCGTTTTGGCTGCCACGGTCGAACCGATGGTCGCGGTGGCAAGACTGATCACCACCGACAGCCTGATGCCGCCGAGAATGATCGGGGCGCTGAGCGGCAGCTCGACCTTGGTGAGCCTTTGCCAACCGGTCATGCCGGCGCCGCGCGCCGCTTCGACGACATTGGCCGGCAGCGTCGTCAGGCCGGTCAGCGCATTTTCGAAGATCGGCAACAGGCCGTAGAGAAACAGGGCGATCAGCGTCGGCTTCTCGCCGAAGCCGACGGCCGGCACCGCAAGCGCCAGCACCGCCACCGGCGGAAAGGTCTGGCCGATGTTGACCAGGCTGCGCGATAGCGGCAGGAATTCGGCGCCGGCCGGCCTGGTGACCAGGATGGCAAGCGCCACCGCGACGATGGTTGCGGCCACGGTGGCGATCAGAACCGTGCGCAAATGCAGCAATGTCAGTGTCAGCAGGCTGCCCTGATTGTAGATCACCGGCGCATTGTTTTCGGTCAGCGGCTTCAGCAGCGGCTCGAACCAGCCCGGATTGGTGACGAAGGCAACGAGCAGCACCACCAAGGCTAGCCTGAGCAGCGATGGAAGCCAGGCCTTCATGCCGGCCTCGCCGCGCGCTTCACCAGCCCGTCGATGGTCACGCGGCCAAGCGGCTTGCCGTCGGTGCCTGAGACCGGCAGCGCCGGCCGGCCCGACCACAGCAATTCGGCCAGCGCGTCGCGCTGGCTGGCATCGCCGGGGATCGCCTCGCCTTCGGCGGAGCCCTTCTCCACGGCATCGCGGACCCGGCCGAGCGACAGCAACCGGAACGGCCTCTCGCTGGCGCCAACCAGGGTCTCGACGAAGGCGCTTGCCGGCTTTGCCAGGATCTCGGCTGGCTTGGCGTATTGCACCAGCTTGCCGGCATCCATGACCGCGATCTTGTCGCCCATATGCACGGCCTCTTCCATGTCGTGGGTGACGAGAATGATGGTGGTGCCGAAGCGCTTCTGGATCGCCAGCAGATCCTCCTGCGCCTTGGTGCGGATGATCGGGTCAAGGGCGCCGAACGGTTCGTCCATCAACAGCACGTTGGGCTCGGCGGCGAGTGCGCGGGCAACGCCGACGCGCTGCTGCTGGCCGCCGGACAGTTCGTGCGGATAGCGCGGCCCGAAGGCTTCGGGATCGAGCTGATAGAGCGTCATCAGCTCGTCGACCCGGGCCTTGATACGGTCCTTGTCCCAGCCAAGCAGCACCGGCACGGTGGCAATGTTCTGTGCCACCGTGCGATGTGGAAACAGGCCGTGGCCCTGGATGGCGTAGCCGATGCTGCGGCGCAGCTCGTAACCGGGCAGCGAACGATTGTCGGCGCCGTCGAGCTTGATGATGCCCGAGGTCGGCTCGACCAGCCGGTTGATCATGCGCAGCAGCGTCGTCTTGCCGGAACCGGACGTGCCGACAATGACGGCGATGGTGCGCGGCTCGATGACCATCGACACGTCATCGACCACGGTCGTCGCGTCATAGCGCTTAGTGATGCCTTCGATCTCGATCATGCCGTTTCAACCCTGCGCTTGGTGGCGGTCATTTCGATCACCGCATCGAGGATGATGGCGGCGGCAAAGGCGAGCGCGACCGTCGGCACGGCGCCGAGCAGCACAAGGTCCATTGCCGTCTGACCCACACCCTGGAAGACAAACACGCCGAAACCGCCGCCGCCGATCAGCGCGGCAATGGTGGCGAGGCCGATGTTCTGCACCAAAACGATACGGATGCCGGTGAGGATGACAGGAAAAGCCAGCGGAAACTCGATGCCGAACAGGCGCTGCCTGTCGGTCATGCCCATGCCGCGCGCCGCGTCGTTGGCCGCGCGCGGCACGCCGGCGAGACCGACCACCGTGTTGGCCACCACCGGTAGCAGCGAGTAAAGGAACAACGCGACGAAGGCGGGAGCGGTGCCGATGCCGCGAATACCGAGCGCGGCAGCCCCCGGCACATGCGCGGCAACCCAGCCGAGCGGCGCGATCAGCAGGCCGAACAGCGCGATCGAGGGAATGGTCTGGATGATGTTGAGCACGTTGAGAACGCCGGCCCGCAGATTTTCGACGCGATGGCACAGGATGCCGAGCGGCAGGCCGACGATCACCGCGGCGGCCAGCGAACCGAGCGCCAGCGTCACATGCTTGGAGCCCTCCGCCCAGAAACTGTCGGCGCGGTTGAAATATTCCTTCAGGATCGACAGATTGTCCCAGCTTCCCGAAATCAACAGCAGCCCGATCGCCAAAGCCGCGACCACAAGCACGCCAACCCGCGCCAATGGCGACAGGTTCAGCCTTGTCAGCACGTCGGCGAGCAAAAGCGTGAAGGCAAAGATCAGAATCCAGAAACCGGAGGCTGGCGAAACTCTGGCGAAGGTGTTGCCCGCCGGCGTGAGAAATGTTCCGGCGACACCGATCAGCAGCGCGAGCGCGGCAAGCGCCATCACGCTGGCGGCAAGGCGCAGCACAAGTGGTGTCTTGAACAGCGCGATGAGTGCTGCGGCGACAATGATGGCGAGCAGCAGCGTCCCGGTCGTTGCCGGCAGCGCCTCGAGAATCGAGCGCGCCTGGCCGGGGACGATGCGGTTGGCACGGAACGTGGCAAAGGGCGCGGCAAAAGCCGCGTAGGCTGATATCGCGGCGATGACCACGCCGAGCTTGTCGAAGCGGGGAGTCATGGTTGCCCCTCATGAGGGGCGATTTGCCACATCGCGCAGCTTTCTTTGGGGATTGGCGAAAACCGACGCGATATCCGATCTCCCCCCTTGCGGGGGAGATGGCCGGCAGGCCAGAGGGGGGTGTGAAGGATCGCCAACTTTCGGGTGTCGGCTTGTTCAGAAGCAACCCTGTCGAGGCACGCACCTTTGACGGGTTGGGAGGTCGGCGGGACAGCACCCCCCTCTGTCCTGCCGGACATCTCCCCCGCAAGGGGGGAGATCAGCAGCTTCCAGAGGGGGGTGCCTTGCACCGGTGTCACTGACTACTTCAAAAACCCGTTCTTCTTCAAAAAGTCCTCGGCGACGCCCTTGACCGGCTCGCCGCCGACCTGCACGCGACCGTTCAGCTCCTGCAGCGTGACGAGGTCGAGCTTGGCGAAGACCGGCTTCAGCAGCGTCTCGATCTCGGGATGTTCCTTCAGCACCGCTTCGCGGATGATCGGCGCCGGCTGGTAGACCGGCTGCACGCCCTTGTCGTCGTCGAGCACGACGAGGCCGGACGGTGCGATGCCGCCATCGGTGCCGTAGACCATGGCTGCATTGGCGCCGTTGGTCTGGTTGGCGGCCGCTGCGATGGTTGCTGCCGTGTCGCCGCCCGAAAGGGTGATCAGTTGGTCCGGCTTCAGCGTGAAGCCATAGGTGGTCTGGAAAGCCGGAAGTGCAGCCGCCGAATTGACGAACTCGGCGGAAGCCGCCAGCACCACCTGACCGCCGCCCGCGACATATTTGCCGAAGTCGGTGAGCGTGGCAAGTTTGTTGGTCTCGGCGACTTCCTTGCGCAGCGCGATCGCCCAGGTGTTGTTTGCGGGCGACGGCGACAGCCAGACGATCTTGTTGGCGTCGTAGTCGAGCTTCTTGGCCGTTTCATAGGCCTTGGCGGCGTCTTTCCAGACCGGGTCGTCGGCCTTTTCGAAGAAGAAAGCGGCGTTGCCGGTATATTCGGGATAGATGTCGATCTCGCCGGCGGTGATCGCCTTGCGCACCACCGGCGTGCCACCGAGCTGGATACGGTCCGATGTCTTGATGTTGTTGGCGTTGAGCACGAGCTGGATGATGTTGCCGAGCACGCCGCCCTCTGTGTCGATCTTGGAAGAGACAACCACCTGGGCATTGGCGGTAGCCACCGTAATGCCGAGCGCCAATGCCGCGCCGGCCAGAAACTTGACTGAAAACATTGTGAAACCCCTTGCTATGAACCGAAACGCGGTGACCGCATATGAGCATGGCTTCAACGGCCAGTCGGGGCACACGGTTTCATAACAATAGGTACAGACGCAATATTTTTGTTCCGGAGCGGTAAATTCGACCGACATCGTGCTGACAGCGCCGTGTCAGGTGAAACGGCGGATAGATCAGGCTTCGGCTTTGCGCAGGCTCGTCAGCTTGAGCGCGCCGAGCGCCACGAAGCACAGGACGGTGACCGGAAAGACTATCCAGTTCAGCATCTCCCAGCCCCAGGCATTGTAGACCATGCCCGACATCAGCGAGGCGCAGGCGACGGAGCCGAACAGGACGAAGTCGTGGAAGCCTTGCACCTTGCCCTTTTCCGACGGCCGGTAGGTGGCGGCCACCATCGCCGTCGCACCAATGAAGCCGAAGTTCCAGCCAAGGCCTAGCAGGATCAGCGACGTCCAGAACTGCCACAGCGCCAGGCCCGACAGAGCGACAATGGCGCAGCCGATGAGCAGGATCAGGCCGGTGGCCACGATGCGTTCGGCGCCGAAGCGATGGATCAGCGAGCCGGTGAAGAAGCTTGGCGCGAACATCGCCATGACGTGCCAGGAGATGCCGAGCGTCGCGTCGTTCTCCGACAGGCCGCAACCGACCATGGCCAGCGGTGCGCCCGTCATGACGAAGCTCATCAGCGCATAGCTGCCGACCGCGCAGAAAAGCGCGGCGACGAAACGCGGCTGCGTGACGATCTCAGCCAGTGGCCTGGCGTCGCTGTCGGCGATCTCCACCTTGCCGGATGCTTTCGCCGGCAGCCGCAGGAACGAAAGGATGATGGCGCCGACGGCGGCCAGCGGCAGGATGGAGATGAACGAACCGGCAAACATGACCGGCGCAAGCAATTCGCGGGTGAAGATGACGATCTGCGGCCCGAGGATGGCGGTGACGACGCCGCCGGCCAGCACGAAGGAGATGGCGCGCGCCTTGAATTCAGGCGGTGCGTTGTCGGCGGCGGCAAAGCGGAACTGCTGGACGAAGGCGCCGCCGATACCGATCGTGAGCAAGCCGAAGGCAAACAGCCAGAAGCTGCCTTGAAAAAGCGCAAGCGTGGCGATCAGGCCGCCAAGCGCCGTGACGATCGTGCCGGTCATGAAGCCGCCGCGCTGGCCCATGCTGCGGATAATGGCCGCTGCAGGCAGCGCGCCGAGCGCCACGCCGATGTTGAAGCCGGTGATCGGCGCTGTCGCCAATGACTTGTCGGGACCAAGCAGATATTGCCCGGCCAGCGCGCCCACGGAGATAGCGATGGGGGCCGCCGAGCCGATGATCGCCTGCGAGGCGGCCAGGATCAGCGCCGTGCGGCGTGCCTCCTGACCGGCCTCGAGGGCGATGGCCGTCATGATGCGTCCTTGCCGCGCCCCTCGCCACGCACCCGGCGTGACACACGGTCGAGCACGGCATTGACCAGCTTCGGCTCGTCTTCCTCGTAGAAGGCCTTGGCGATGTCGACATATTCGGAGACGATGACGGCGACGGGGACATCCTCGCGCTTCATCAGTTCGTAGACGCCGGCGCGCAGGATGGCGCGCAGCGTCGAATCGAGCCGCGACAGCGGCCAGTCCTCGGTCAGCGCCTGGCGGATGATCGGATCGATGGTCTTCTGGTTCTCGACGACACCCGCCAGAATAGCGCGAAACCATTGCGCATCGGCCTCGCGGTAGAGCGCACCGTCGACTTCCTTGCCAAGGCGAAACGCCTCGTATTCGGCGGTGATCTCGAAGACGCCGCTACCGGCCACATCCATCTGGTAGAGCGCCTGTACGGCGGCCAGACGGGCAGCACCGCGCTTGTTGGCGTGGCGCACCGCAGGCTGGCCGGGCGAAGCGGGTTCGCTCACGATCGCGCTCCCAATTGTTCCTTGAGGGCAATCATGGTCAGCGCCGCACGCGCGGCAAAGCCGCCCTTGTCGCCTTCCGAGCGCTTGGCGCGAGTCCAAGCCTGGGCGTCATTCTCGGTGGTGAGGATGCCATTGCCTATGCAGACCGAGTCCTGCACGCTCAAATCCATGAGCGCGCGGCTGGATTCATTGGCGACAATGTCGAAATGATAGGTGTCGCCGCGAATGATGGAGCCGAGCGCAACAAAGCCGTCATAATTCGTGCCGCCTTCCGTCGCGCCGTCCAACGCGAAGGTAATCACCGCGGGGATTTCGAGCGAACCTGGGACGGTGACGACATCATAAGTCGCGCCCGCTTCATCGAGCGCGCTTGTCGCGCCATCGAGCAGCGCGTCGGCAAGGTCGTCGTGAAAGCGCGCTTCGACAATAAGCAGATGCGCCTTCGCCTTCGGACGAATGAAGGCTTTGCCGTGTTGGGATGTACCAGCCATAAAAGTCTCCGGGGAGTTGCCGGTGACTTAGGCCGAAGCCGGGTTCATCGCAAGCGGAAGATTGTCCACGTTGCCGAAGGTCCGCAGAACTTATTGGTTTCCAGTGCTCATACGCCTGTATTGTGACGGTAGCCACGCACGGTATCGCGCAGACGATCGTTCACCGATCGAGGATTGATCAAGGCTTCAACGAAGACTCTGCTGTCGTTGACGGACAGATCGAGTTGCGAGTGCTCTTCGGTGTTCACATCGGCCTGCACCTCACGCATCAACTTGTCTTCCTGCGTGGAATTCACCCTGTCCTTGGTCATCAAAGCCCCTCTTTCGTCGCCTCCACCAGCCGCGCCGCATAGCGGGCCATGGTGTCGATCTCGAGGTTGACGCGGTCGCCGACCTTGCGCTCGCCCCAGGTGGTCACGGTCAGCGAATGGTGGATCAAAAGCACGTCGAAGCGCGTGCCTTCGACCTTGTTGACGGTGAGCGAGGTGCCGTCGAGCGCGACGGAGCCCTTGGGCGCGATGAACTTCGCCAGGTCGCGCGGCGCCTCCAGCGTGAAGCGCACGGCCTCGCCCTCATCCTTGCGCTCGACGATTTCGGCCATGCCGTCGACATGGCCCGAAACGATGTGGCCGCCGAGTTCGTCGCCGATCTTCAGCGCCCGCTCCAGATTGACCTTGGTGCCGGATTTCCAGCCCGAGGCCGTCGTCAGCCTCAGCGCCTCTTCCCAAGCCTCGACCTCGAACCAGCGCGCGTTCGAGCCGCTGTCGGGCAAGGCAGTGACTGTCAGGCAAACACCGCCGCAGGAGATCGAGGCGCCGATGGCGATGGTCTGCGGGTCATAGGCGGTGTCGATGCGCAACCCCACCCCTTCCCTGAGCGGCTTGACGGAAGCGACAGTGCCGACATCGGTGACAATCCCGGTAAACATCAGATATCCCTTATCCACTCGGCGTAGCTGTCTTCGCCGAAACGCATGTCGCGCAGTTTGCGAAATCCTGCCGGGATATGGTCGGCGTCGATCGGCGATGCAATGCCGTCGTCGCCGATCGCTTCCGGCCCCTGGAACAGCACAATGCGGTCGACCAGCCCATCGGCCAGGAAGGCGCTCGCCACCTTGGCGCCGCCCTCGACCAGCACGCTGCCCATGCCGAGCGCGGCCAGATCCTCGAGCAGTTCCGGCAGAGCGATGCCGCCCTCATGTGTTTCAGTGCCGATGAAGCGCACGCCTGCGCGTTCGAGTGCTGCCCGCCGCAGCGGATCGGCCTCCAGGCAGGCGGCGACATAGAGCGGCACCCGGTCGACGCCCGAAACCAGCTTCGAGGCCTCCGGCAACCGGATCTGGCGGTCGAGCACGATGCGGGCAGGCGAACGGTTCTCCAGCCCCGGCAAACGCACCGTCAGGGCCGGATCATCCTCAAGGGCCGTCCCGATACCAACCAGTATGCCATCCGCCTCGGCCCGCATCAGATACACTTCGCGGCGCGCGATATCTCCGGTGATCGACACCTGCCCACCGCCTTCCCTGCCGATCTTGCCGTCGCTGGAAAGCGCAAGCTTGAGAATCACTTCTGGGCGTTTTCTCAATGATCGGATCAAATAGCCGGCCATCTGCTCGGCGGCTTGCTCGGCCAACACTTTCTCGACCACCTCGACACCGGCGGCACGCAGGATCGCGTAGCCCTTGCCGGATACGCGCGAATCGGGATCGCTGGCCGCACCGACGACGCGTGCGACACCGGCATTGACCAGCGCATTGGCGCAAGGCGGCGTGCGGCCGTGATGGGCGCAAGGCTCCAGCGTGACGTAAGCGGTGGCGCCGCGCGCGAGGTCGCCGGCCTCGGCCAAGGCCTCGGTCTCGGCATGCGGGCGGCCGCCGACAGCGGTGACGCCGGTGCCGACGATCATCGGGCCATTGCCGTCATCGCGTACGATCAGCGTGCCGACGGAGGGGTTGGTCGCGGTGCGCCCTGCATTTTTTCGCGACAGTCTGAGTGCCGCCGCCATGAAGCGGCGATCAAGGGCGGCCTGTTCGCTTGCAGTCATGCTCAGCTGGCTTCCTCTTCACCCTTGATTTCGTCGCCCTTGAGCTCGCCCAGCAGTTCGTGGAAATCCTTGGCCTCGCGAAAATTGCGGTAGACCGAGGCGAAACGCACATAGGCGACATCGTCGAGCGATTTCAGCGCTTCCATGACCAGCCGGCCGACTTCTCCCGAAGCAACCTCAGTCTCGCCGGAACTTTCGAGCTGGCGCACGATGCCGGTCACCGCGCGGTCGATGCGCTCGGGATCGACATTGCGTTTGCGCACGGCGATCTCCACCGAACGCAGCAGCTTGTCGCGGTCGAAGGGTACTTTGCGGCCCGATTTCTTGACCACGACGAGGTCGCGCAACTGCACGCGCTCGAAGGTGGTGAAGCGACCGCCGCAATCGGGGCAGACGCGCCGCCTGCGGATCGCCGCGCCATCCTCGGCGGGGCGCGAATCCTTCACCTGCGTATCTTCCGACTGGCAATAGGGACAGCGCATGGAGAAGCCTTTGGTTGGCGAATCTGGTGAAGCGAAAGGCTTAGAGGTTTTTGCAGCGATGGCAAAGTGTCGCCAACAATCGCCCTTCAGAGCCCCTCGTCGCACAGAGATAGCGAGGCGCAAGCAGGATTGCCAGCCTCGCCAGGCGGCCGCACAGCGTACCGATGTCTTCAGGGAGCGACGTCGGCGGTCGGAAATCCGCATGATGTGCCGAGACTGCGATAGGCCTTGGTGAAGCCGTCCATGGATATGCTTCCAACCGGCGCGTCGCCGAAGGAGACGTCAAGCACCGATGCCCGCCGCATGGCGCGCAGGAGCGCCAGGCTGGTCTTGGCCTGGTTGTCCACGGTCCAGCTGAGCCGGCCGTTGACGGCGCCATCGGAATGGAGTTTTGCGGCAACACGGCCCTTGTCGTCGCCGAAGGTGGCGGCGACGGACTTGCCGGCCGGCAGATCCTTGTTGTCGACGGCGATCGTTACGGACGGGTAGGCATCCGGCGGCAGTGCATCGCCGTTCGTGATGACGAGCGTCAAGGTACCGGGCACGCCGCCCGCGCCGATAAAGGCGGTCGAGGCAGCGCAGGTCTTGCGCAGATCCTCACCGGTGTCGACCTCGTCGACCAGGGTCGACCATCTGCCGAAAGTTTCGAGCTTGGGTGCCGGCTGGGCGGGCGCCGCCGGCTCGGGCTGAGGTGCGGGTTGCGCGGGCGCGGCTTGAGCAGGGGCGGTTTGCGCCAAGGCGATGCCGGGGAAAGGCACGGCGATCAAAGCGGCCAGAGCGCCAACGGCGCCAAGGTCGGCGAAACGAAATGGTCGCATCATCAAGGCTCCTGCCGGCCGCCCCGGCCTGCTGCAACGACGCTTGTGGTTGCAGCAGGCGGTAAGACTTCCTATCGCGTCAGCCGAGATAGGGATAGAGCGGGAAACGATCGGTCAGCGCCACGACCTTGGCCTTGACCGCAGCTTCGACAGCGGCATTGCCCTCGTCGGAATTGGCGACCTTGAGACCGTCCAGCACTTCGGCGATCAGCTTGCCGATCTCGCGGAATTCGGCCTGGCCGAAGCCGCGCGTGGTGCCGGCCGGGGTGCCGAGACGCACGCCGGATGTGACGAAAGGCTTTTCCGGGTCGAACGGAATGCCGTTCTTGTTGCAGGTGATGTTGGCGCGGCCGAGCGCTGCCTCGGCGCGCTTGCCGGTGGCGTTCTTCGGGCGCAGATCGACCAGCATCAGATGGTTGTCGGTGCCGCCGGAGACGATGTCGAGACCGGTCTCCTTGAGGCTTGAGGCGAGCGCCTTGGCGTTGGCGGCAACGCTCTCGGCATAGACCTTGAAGCCTGGCTTCAGCGCTTCGCCGAAAGCGACAGCCTTGGCGGCGATGACATGCATCAGCGGGCCGCCCTGCAGGCCTGGGAACACCGCCGAATTCATCTTCTTGGCGATGTCCTCGTCATTGCACAGGATCATGCCGCCGCGCGGGCCGCGCAGCGATTTGTGCGTCGTGGTGGTCACGACATGGGCATGCGGCAGCGGCGACGGATGCACGCCGCCGGCGACCAGGCCGGCGATGTGCGCCATGTCGACCATCAGATAGGCGCCGACCGCATCGGCGATCTCGCGAAACCGCTTCCAGTCCCAGACGCGCGAATAGGCGGTGCCGCCGGCCAGGATCAGCTTCGGCCTGGTCTCATGGGCGGTCTTCTCGATGGCGTCCATGTCGAGCAGATGGTCGTCCTGGCGCACGCCGTAGGAGACGACCTTGAACCATTTGCCGCTCATGTTGACCGGCGAACCATGGGTCAGATGGCCGCCGGAATTGAGGTCGAGGCCCATGAACGTGTCGCCCGGCTGCAAGAGCGCCAGGAACACCGCCTGGTTCATCTGGCTGCCGGAATTCGGCTGGACGTTGGCGAAGTTGCAGCCGAACAGCTTCTTGGCGCGCTCGATGGCCAGTTCCTCGGCCACGTCGACGAACTGGCAGCCGCCATAGTAGCGCTTGCCCGGGTAGCCCTCGGCATATTTGTTGGTCATGATCGAGCCCTGCGCCTCAAGCACCGCGCGGGAAACAATGTTTTCCGAGGCGATCAGCTCGATCTCGTGACGCTGGCGACCGAGTTCGTTGCGGATGGCGCCGAAAATCTCCGGATCGGCATCGGCCAGCGTGGTTTCGAAGAAGGATTCGAATTTGTTCGACACTGCCGCTGCTGTTGCCATGGCCTGAAATCCTCGGGGTTCGGGGGCAATTTTCGATTTATGCAAGTCGTTGTCCCAAAACCGCTGCACACTTTTGGGCGACCTGCATTTGCCGGGCCATTAACACAGTTGTTTTCGCCCCGCCACGTTTGCGGCGCGAAATTTGCTGGCCGGATTGCGCCAGCGAAGCCTTCAGGTCGCTATTTCCTCGCCTTGCGGCCTCTCAGCAAGGCCTCGGTGAGCGTGATCTCGGTAAACAGCGCCTGCGACGTGTGGTCGTTGATCTCGCCCCGGCGAAACATGGCGCGTACGGCCTCGCGCTCGGCTTCGATGCCCGCAAATCTCAGCTCGAGTTCCAGCCTTCCGGCTTCGCGCGCCTCAGCGCGGGCCTCATCGGCTTCGTCCGAGGCGGCGATGCGGCGCCGGTAGCCAGCGACGATGCTGTCGGCAGCGGCAAGCCTGGCGCCGGGCACATCGCCTCCCTCATCATCAGCGGCTCCGGCAATGCTCTCGATGCGCGCGATTGCCGCCTTGGCGGCGCCGACGCGCGCCAGGCGCTCCTCGGCGGCGCCGGCATCCTCACCGGGCTCGACCAGTCCCCTGGCGATCGTCGGCAGAGCGAGGCTGGCGATGACCAGCGAGCAGATGATGACGCCGGCGGCCAGAAAAATGACCAGGTCGCGCGCCGGAAACGGCGAGCCGTCCGGCATGGCGAGCGGCAGTGACAGGATGCCGGCCAGCGTAATGGCGCCGCGCACGCCGGCCACCGAACCGGCAAGCCGCACGCCCAACCCGAACGGCTCCACCTTGCGCTTGCCCAGACGCGCGGCGATGCCGGCCGCGATATCGCCCACCCAGATCCACAGGAAGCGCAACGCGATCAGGCACAGCGTCAGCGCGATGACGGTCGCGATCGGCTGGATGATCGGGTGCAGGCTCATGAGTTCCGGCGGCACATGGCGGATGATGTCGGGAAGCTGCAGGCCGAGCACGATGAAGAGAGCGCCGTTGAAAACGAAGGAAAGCGTCGTCCACAGCGACATCGTCTGCATGCGCGCCGAGACACCGAGGAAGCGAAACACGCCGGAGCCGCCGGTGAGCAGGCCGGCGGTGACAGCCGCCAGGATGCCGGAAGCTCCGACATGCTCGGCGCCGAGATAGGCGATGAAGGGCAGCAGGACCATCACCAGCACCTGCGCCTCGGCCGGCACGCCGCCGATGCGGTTGAGCAGTTGCAGCAGCTTGGCGGCGACGAACAACGCCGCCACGCCGATCAGGATGCCGACAGCCACGGCATAGAGGAAACTGAGCGAAGCCGCGACAAAGGAAAAGCTGCCGGTCAGCGCCGCTGCCACGGCAAAGCGGAACATGACGAGGCCCGAAGCATCGTTGAGCAGCGACTCGCCTTCGAGGATGTGCATCAGCCGCGCCGGAACGACATTCTTGTCGACGATCGAGGACACGGCCACCGCGTCGGTCGGCGACAGCACCGCGGCAAGCGCAAAAGCGACCACCAGCGGGATGCTCGGCACCAGCCAGTGCAAGGCGTAGCCGAAGCCGACGATGGTGAAGAAGACCAGCCCTATGGCCAGATCCAGGATCGGTCCGCGCAGCGCCATCAGTTCACGCTTCGGTGCGCCATAGGCATCGCCGAACAGCAGCGGCGGAATGAACACCAGCAGAAACAGTTCCGGATTGATCTCGACATGGATGCCGCGCACCGGCCAGGCGAGCGCGGCACCGATCGCAATCTGCAGCACCGGCAACGGCACCCGCACCAGGCGAACCAGAGCGCCGGAAAGCGCCACGAAGACGAGCACGACCAGAATGAAGACGGCGACTTCCATGGTCCGGTTCCAGGCTTTCCGCCGACCATGCGCAAAGCCGGCCGATCCGTCCAGCCGCCCGTCCCGTGAAAACGCCGCGGCACCCAATCAATAAAAAGGCCGCCCTGAGAGGCGGCCTTTTTAGATAAGAATCAAACGCTTACAGCGCAGACGTGATCTGCAGTTCGTTGTTGCCGTCAAGCGCGTAGACGTCGTCGCGGAACTGCACGACACCCGGACCGGTCGACCAGGCCGAGAGATAGAGAAAGTGGACCGGCACCGGATTGGTGACCTGGATCGGCGTGTTTTCACCGGTCTTGATCGCCGCCTCGAAATGCTGGCGGTCCCAGCCGGGCGTGTCACGCAGGATCCAGGTGACGAGGTCGCGCACATTCTGCACGCGCACGCAGCCCGAGGAATCGAAACGCAACATCTTGCCGAACAGGCTCTGCTGCGGCGTGTCGTGCATGTAGACGCCGTCAGGGCTCGGGAAATTGATCTTCACCGAGGCCATGGCGTTTTCCGAGCCGGGATCCTGGCGGAAACGGTACTTGGCGGCGTCGTCGGTCGACCAGTCCACATTCATCGGATCGACTTCGCTGCCATCGGGCGCGAACAGGCGGATGTGGCTGTTCTTGAGATAATCGGGATTTTTCCGCATCAGCGGAATGATGTCCTTGCGCACGATCGAGACGGGCGCATTCCAGTATGGATTGACGATGATCTCGTTGATCTTGGAATTGACGATCGGCGTCTGCCGGTCGATCTTGCCGACGATCGCGGTGTGGCGAAGCACGACACGGTCGTTCTCGACCGCTTCGACCTGCGCTGCCGGAATGTCGACCAGCACGTAACGGCTGCCCAGCGTGCCGGCCTTCTCGCGCAGCCGCTGCAGATTGGTCTGCAGCTGGCCGAGCCGGATCTGCGCCGAAACGTTCATCGCCGCATAGGTGTATTTGCCGAGCGCACCATCGGCAGGCAGGCCGTGGCGCAGCTGGAAGCGCTTGACCGCCGAGTCGACATAGGAATCGAAGGCCGTCGAAATGCCGGCGCTCTGCGACAGGTCGCCGGAAACCATCAGCCGCTTGCGCAACGGCACCACATCCGGGTCGTCGACGCCAAGCTGCAGCTTCTTGGTTGCGGGAACTTCGACCCAGCCACCCTGCCCGACAATGTTCTGGTATTGCCCGACCGCCTGTTCCGTGAAGACGACGGTCTGCGGGCTGAAGATCGGCAGCGTCGAGGCCACCTTGCCGCCCTCGCTGGCGCGGGCGTCGAACTGGTCGTCCCAATTGCCGCGCGCCGAGGATTTCAGGATATCACCGATCACATCCTGCGCATTGGCGCCGCCGGCGACCACCGCGGCTGCGAGCGCGGAGGCTCCGGAGAGGAAAAAACGACGGCTGGTTCTCATGGACGTTCCAGACATTTGTAGCAGTTCGATCACTTGCTGCGTTGATCACCGGGCGATCTCGCCCGCACTGTAAAATTGGCAATCTTAACAATTAGCCAACCATGCTCCGTATCACCTTGGTGTGACAGCGCCCAGGCGCGATACGGATTGCGGGTGAACGCATGGTCTTCACACCAGCATCACTGCCACTCTCGGTTCCATTGGAATATGGCGGCAACGTGGCCTTGGCCCGCGATTTGCATCGGGCGCCGCAGCGAAATGAAAGGCCCGTGCTTTTTCGGTATCGATCGGCATCCTTGATCGCGTCAAGCAGACGGCGGTTCGGCCGCTCCACGAGACGCGCTGCCTATCCTCACGATCCCTCAGTGTGAGGTTTCAACCTTTGGGCCCGGACCTGGCTTCGCCTTCAATTCCGAACATCGTTGCAACACCTCATGCTGGGGGTAGCGCAGGACTTTGTTGTCCTCGAGTTTGAGCAGCAGCTCCCGCCTCTTGTCTGTGCTCTCGCCGTCCGTACACGTCATATCCAGGATGACGACATCCAGGCGGTTGATCTTCTGAACCTTGTCCAACGTGCAGCGGACCTCCCACATCTCCATTGCTTTGTCGGTAAACGTCACTATCGAGTCATTGTTGTCACAGGGCTCGCTGCCTTCCCCAGCGAAAGAATCTTTCCACCATTCCTCGGCAAAAGCCGTTTGCGAGACCAACAAAAGCACTGCGGCAACCGAGCAAATCTTCGTGCGTTTTCCCTCACCCATAACGTGCCCCTCCAGGCCGTGACATTAGGCACTGCTGCAGCGAAAGCAAACCTGGCCGGATATTTGGGCTTTGGGATCAGGAAAAGAAAAGGCCGATGCCTCTCGGCACCGGCCCTGACTGAAGGTCGATATTTCGGCCGCGCTTCTGTGGCGCGGGCCGGATCCGATGCGGCGCCTTACATCCGGTAGGCGATGGTGTCGTTCCAGAAGCGGTCGAGCCGCTGCAAAGCGCGGTTCATCTGCTTGAACTCGTCGGTGTTGATGCCGCCGACCTGTTCGATCGAGCCGACATGACGCTCGTAGAGGCCGGCAACGACCTCCGCCACCTCGTTGCCCTTCGGCGTCAGCGAGACACGGACCGAACGGCGGTCGATGCGCGAGCGCTGATGGTTGATGAAGCCGAGATCGACCAGCTTCTTCAGATTGTAGGAGACGTTCGAGCCGAGATAGTAGCCACGCGAGCGCAGCTCGCCGGCGGTCAGCTCGGAATTGCCGATATTGAACAGCAGCAGCGCCTGGATGGCATTGATGTCGGAACGGCCGTTGCGGTCGAATTCGTCCTTGATCACATCAAGCAGGCGGCGGTGCAGCCGCTCAACAAGCTGCAGCGATTCCATGTACAGGGAACGGATAGCCTCGCGGCGATCGTCGGATACGTTGGCGGTCTTCGCCGCCGGACGCGAATTGATCATTGTCTTTGCCTCTCGTTTGTCGCCCTGGTGATTTTTTGTTTTTCACCTTGATCGCGACACTATCGAATACTCATAAAATTCGACTTAAACGCTAGGGCTAACAAGAGCTTACCGGTAAGAGGTTTCGCAAGAGGCTTAACGAACGGTCACCCGAGCAAGGATAATTAACCTAAAGATTTCGGCAACGATTGCGGGGCTCATTCGAGGCGACAGCCGGGCCGCCAATGTGCTCAAGGGCTTAGTGGCGGACCGGGCGCTTCTGCAGGTAGATGACGACGCGGAAGACAATGTAGAGCACCGCCACCGCCGCATGCGAGACGACAATCAGCAAGCGATGGCCGAATAGCTCGGGAAAGCCGGCATACATGACCGTCTCGGTCACCGCGCAAATGAACCAGATCACCGGGCCCCAGGACGCCAGCATCCACAGGCCGGCAGCGGCAAAGGGGAAGAACACGGCGAGCACCACCGCCGCGACCTGCCAGTGCACGGGCATCAGGTCGAAACGCCACAGTGTGCCCGGATAAAAGCCGATCAGCCTGATCCAGTAGAGAATGCCGAACAGCAGGCAGTAGCCCGATATGACGCGCTGGAACCAGGCGAAGATCACCTCCACCCCGGAGGGCTGCAGCACGACGCGCCTCGAGGTCACCTCGCTCATATCAAGAGTTCCCGTTCGCCGAGCGGAGCGAAATAGGCGTCGACATCCGCTTCGCTAACCGCAGCGAGGCTTGCCGGCCGCCATTGCGGCTTCGAGCCCTTGTCGATGATGGCGGCGCGGATGCCTTCGTAGAAATCATGGCCGGCGAGCATCCGGTTGAGGATGCGGAACTCCATTTTCATGCAGGCTTCCATGGACAGGGTCAGCCCGGCGCTGATCTGGCGCCAGGCGACGCGCAGGCTGGTCGGCGAGCGGGTGCGGATCGTCGCCAGTGTCTGTGCCGCGAACTCGTCGGCGGCGGCCGCACGCTCGAGGCTGTCGATGACGCGGTTCAGGGACGGTTGCGAAAAATGGCGGACAATCGCCTCCAGCGTCGGCCTGTCGGTTTCTCGCCTTGCCTGCACGAAGAAGCCGCGCAGCACCGATTCCGGATCGCCGGTCAGCGCCAGGCGGTCGAGGAAGCCAGCCTGGTCCTCGGCCTTGATGGTATGGGTGGCCAGCCCCGACCACAGCGCATCGCCATAGCGGATGCGATTGCCGGTCAGCGCCAGATACATGCCGAAGGAGCCGCCGAGATCAGGCAGCAGGTGGCTGGCGCCAACATCCGGAAAAAAGCCGATGCCGACCTCCGGCATGGCAAATTGGGCATTCTCGGTCATCACCCGGTGCGAGCCATGGAAGGAGATTCCGACACCACCGCCCATGACGATGCCGTCGATCAGGGCCACATAAGGTTTCCTATAACTGTTGATGCGGGCGTTGAGGCGATATTCGTCGGCGAAGAACTCGACCGGCGGTTTTCCCGCCCGGCCTGTCTCATAGACATGCAGGATATCGCCGCCGGCCGAAAAGGCCCTGCCCTCGGCCCTAACGACGACGACATCGACGCCCTGGTCGGCCTCCCAGGCGGAAAGGGCAGCGTCGAGCGCCCCGATCATGCGGTGCGTCAAGGCATTGAGCGCCTGCGGCCGCGTCAAGGTGACGACGCCGGCCCGGCCCAGATGTTCGAAGCGGATCTCGTCGCCTCCGCCAAAATCCATCGTGAAGAATCCCTCCCCCGGCCGCCGGGACTGAAGTGCTAAAGCGTGGCGCATGGGTGCGTCAATGGCGAGCACACCGGTGCAAGCTCTGGCCCGGACCAGGAGCCGGTACTAAAAATCGAGCTGCAATACCGAAAAACTGGATAGAGTTCATTGCAGCGCAGCTCTGGCGGGTCTTCGAACGGGACGATTGGTTATGACTCGATTTTCACGCTTTGCGCCGGTGGCAATTGGGCTGAGCATCTGCTTGGCTGTTCACCCTGTCATGGCGGGGACTTTGGAAGACCTCTACAGTTCGCAGACCATCGTCAACGGCAAGTACGAGAAGAACCGCCAGTCCGGCTTCAAGCGCTGTCTCGACGCGGTTCTGGTGCGGATTTCCGGTGATCAGCGCCTGCCGGCGAAACCTGAAATGACGGTATTGCGTGATAAGGCCGGCAGCTTCGTCGCTGGCTTTCGCTACCGCGACCGCATGGAAGGCATTCCCAACCATGACGATCAGGGCACGTACGATCGGCCTCATAATCTTTATTGCCAGTACAAGCCGGCTGACATCGACCCGGTGCTGGCTTCGCTCGACAGCAGGCCGTGGCTGACCGAGCGGCCACGGCTGGCGGTGTTTTTGGTGACCGAACGCGGCCCAAGGCATGCCGCGCTCGATGCCAATGACGAGCGCGGCATGCTGATGCGCGAATCCTTCAGCAATGCCGCCGCGCCACTGGCCATGCAGGTGAGTTTTCCAACGGCAGCACTGCTGTCGCAGGCCGGGCTGGACGATCAGACACTTCGCAACGCCGAGATGACCAAGCTCGACAGCATCGCGAAAAAGGCCGGTGCCGACCAGGCGCTTTCCGGCAACCTTGTCTGGAGCGACAAGGAACTGGGCTGGATCGCCGACTGGCGGCTGGCCATGGCCGGCAAGACCTACATCTGGCAGGTGCGCGGTGTCGGCTTCGACGAGGCTTTCCGTGTCGCCATCAGGGGCGCAGCACAGATTCTGTCAGGCAATGGGCAACCCGAATAGACCTCGACCGCGTCGCTGGCACAATCGTGCCGCATTGGTCAGTGGCGGGAGCTCGTGGTAAAAGCCTGCCTGAACGAGAGTATTGGCGATGAACAAATTCACACCCGCAAAGCCCGCCGGCGCGCGCGGCGTCGACGAGATCACCGGCAGCCGCCGTCTGCGCCGCATGCGCAAGGCCGACTGGTCGCGCCGTCTCGTGCAGGAGAACCGGCTCACGGTCGACGACCTGATCTGGCCGATCTTCGTCGTCGAGGGCAAGGGTGTCCGCGAGCCGATCGCCGCCATGCCCGGCGTCTTCCGCCTGTCGATCGATCTCGCCGTCAAGGAGGCCGAGCGCGCGGCAAAACTCGGCATTCCGGCACTCGCCACCTTCCCCAATGTCGACATCTCGCTGCGCGACCAGACCGGCTCGCACATCCTCGATCCCAACAATGTCATCAACCGCGCCACCCGTGCGATCAAAGATGCGGTGCCGCAGATCGGCATCATCACCGACGCAGCGCTCGACCCGTTCACCAGCCACGGCCATGACGGCATCCTGCGCGACGGCATCATCGTCAACGACGAGACAGTGGAACAGGTGACCGCCGCTGCTGTCATCCAGGCGGCCGCCGGTGCCGACATCATCGCGCCGTCCGACATGATGGACGGCCGCATCGGCGCCATCCGGGACGCGCTTGACGCCAATGGTTTTCAGGACGTCGCGATCATGTCCTATGCGACCAAATTCGCCTCGGCCTTCTACGGTCCCTATCGCGAGGCGGTGGGCACCGCCGGTCTGCTCAAGGGCGACAAGAAGACCTATTACATCGACCATGCCAATTCCGACGAGGCGGTGCGAGAGGCCGAACAGGACATCGCCGAGGGCGCCGACATGCTGATGGTCAAGCCCGGCCTGCCCTATCTCGACATCATCCGGCGGCTGAAGGACGAGTTCCAGATGCCGACCTTCGCCTACCAGGTGTCGGGCGAATATTCGATGATCAAGGCAGCAGGCGCCAATGGCTGGATCGACGGCGAGAAGGCAATGCTGGAATCGCTGCTCGCCTTCAAGCGCGCCGGCTGCGACGGCATTTTGACCTATTTCGCGCCCGAAGTGGCGGAGCTGCTCAAGGGGTGATTTCTCTTCCCGACGATGACCGGTCGCGGCAACCAATGTCGGCGAATCCGCTTCTACATCCCTACCAATTTCCGGCTCCTGGCCGGGGAATCCATAGCGGGGGTCGCTTGACCCCTAGCCTGGGTTTCGTTCGCGCTTGAATTACCGCTTGCAATTCACAATCAGTTTGATACAAAACAACTGCTTGCAAAATACAACTGGTTATCGAGGAGGCTCGCATGTCCAAACTTCGCGTCAACGCTTTCACCCTGTCGCTCGACGGCTATGGCGCCGGTCCTGATCAGGATCTGCAAAATCCGCTCGGCGTCGGTGGGGAATCCTTGCACAAGTGGTTTGTCGACACCCGCACCTTCCGAGAGATGGTGCTCGGACAAGATGGCGGCACCACCGACGTCAACGAGGCGTTCGCGGCGCGCAGCTTCGAAAATGTCGGCGCCTGGATCCTCGGCCGAAACATGTTCGGACCGATCCGCGGCGAGTGGCCTGACGACAGCTGGAAGGGCTGGTGGGGCGACAACCCGCCCTATCATGTGCCGGTTTTCGTGCTCACCCATCACAAGCGGGAACCGATCACGATGGAGGGCGGCACCACTTTCCACTTCGTCACTGACGGTATCCATTCAGCTCTTGAACAGGCTAAGGCTGCCGCTGGCGGCAAGGACGTGCGGGTCGGCGGCGGCGTCGCCACCATCCGGCAATATCTGCAGGAAAAACTGATCGACGAGATGCATCTGGCGATCGCGCCGGTGCTGCTGGGCACGGGCGAGAACCTTTTTACCGGCCTGGACATGCTCAAGCTCGGTTATGTCTGCAACGAGCAGGTGGCGACGCCGCTCGCCACGCACGTCATCATCAAGCGGGCGTAGGTGGAGAGCCAATCTCCCCCCTCGAGGGGGAGATCGCAGCTTCGTCTATCTCAATACTTCTCCGGCACGTAAAGCTCGCGCGGCAGCACCTGGCGTTCGTATTCGGGGTTGAAGACGCGCTCCGGCAGCGTGATCTCCTCGTGCGGCACCTCCTCGTAAGGCAATTGCCTGAGCAGATGGTCGATGCAGTTCAGCCGCGCGCGCTTCTTGTCGTTGCCCTCGACGATGAACCAGGGCGCTTCCGAGATGTTGGTGCGGGCGAAGGTCTCTTCCTTGGCCTTGGTGTATTGCTCCCAGCGCACGCGCGACTGCAGGTCCATCGGCGACAGTTTCCACTGCTTCATCGGATCATGGATGCGCATCAGGAAGCGCATCTGCTGTTCCTCGTCGGTGATCGAGAACCAGTATTTGACCACGGTAATGCCCGAGCGGACCAGCATGCGCTCGAACTCCGGCACGTCGTGAAAGAATTCTTCGACCTGATCGGGCTGGGCAAAACCCATCACCCGCTCGACGCCCGAGCGGTTGTACCATGAGCGGTCGAACAGCACGATCTCGCCGCCGGCCGGCAGATGCGGGACATAGCGCTGGAAATACCATTGCGACTTTTCGCGCTCGGTCGGTGCCGGCAGTGCCACGACACGGCAGATGCGGGGGTTGAGCCGCTGGGTGATGCGCTTGATGACACCGCCCTTGCCGGCCGAGTCGCGTCCCTCGAAGATCACCACCAGCTTCTTCTTGTGGTAGGCGACCCAGGACTGCAGCTTGATCAATTCGGACTGCAGGCTGATCAGGTCGCGAAAATATTGCATGCGATCGATCGAAGGCGGATGCGAATTCTTGTAGATCTTGGCGATCTCCATCGACAGCGCCGGCTCCGACATTTCGAGCTCATAGTCTTCGTCGAGCGTGTCGGCGAGTTCGGCTTCAAGCCAATCCCTGGCCGCAGAATTCTGTTTTAGCTCGGTCATTATCGGCTGCTCCACTTGCAAGCTCTGTCGATCGGCGCCCCAAACTCCCGGCTTACAGCCCGGAACGGCAACGCCTGAGCCGACTTCAATATAGGCCCGCAATGACGGTTTTATTGCAGCCTGACCTGATCGCCATCACTGCAAAAACCCGCGAGGCATGATCGATCCGCCGCCCTGGCATGGAGACATGCCGCGCAAATTGTCCTACAAATAGCAGCCACATTCGGGCGCCCTTCCCAACCCCTTCTCAATGCAATCGCGAGGACCGACATGGAATACCGCACTCTCGGCCGTTCCGGCCTGAAAGTATCGACGCTGACCATGGGCACCATGACTTTCGGCGGCGCCGGCGCATTTTCGGCTGTCGGCAAGACCGACCTCGACGAGGCGCGCCGGATGATCGATCTCTGCATCGACGCCGGCATCAATGTCATCGACACCGCCAACGTCTATTCGAACGGCATTTCCGAAGAAATCATCGGCGAAGCGCTCGGCGGCAAGCGCAAGGGCGACGTGCTGATCGCCTCCAAGGCACGGATGCGGATCGGCAAAGGTCCCAACGATGAAGGCCTGTCGCGCCATCACCTGATCCGCGAATGCGAGAAGAGCCTGAAGCGGCTCAGGACCGACGTCATCGACATCTATTTCCTGCACGAATGGGATGGCGTAACACCGCTGGAGGAAACCATCGCCGCGCTCGATACGCTGGTTGCCCAGGGCAAGATCCGCTATGTCGGCTGCTCCAACTATTCCGGCTGGCAGGTGATGAAGGCGCTCGGCATCAGCGACAGCCATCATCAGCCGCGCTTCGTCACGCAGCAGATCCATTACACGCTGGAAGCGCGCGAGGCGGAGTACGAACTGCTGCCGATTTCCGTCGACCAGGGGTTGGGCGTTCTGGTCTGGAGCCCGCTTGCCGGCGGATTGCTGTCCGGTAAATACCGCCGTGACAGCCCCACCGCCCGGCAGCTCGCCGGCTGGTCCGAACCGCCGATCCGCGACGAGGACCGGCTGTGGCGGATCGTCGATGTGCTTGTGGAGATCGGCGCGCAGCGCGGCGTGTCGGCAGCGCAGGTGGCGCTGGCCTGGCTGCTTGGCCGGCCGTCCATCAGTTCCTTGGTGATCGGTGGCAGGACGGAAACGCAGTTCCGGGACAAGATCGCGGCGGCAAGCCTGGTGCTTTCCGGCGAGGAGCGCGAGCGCCTCGACGCGGTCAGCCGGCCGCCCTTGCTCTATCCCTACTGGCACCAGCAACTGACGGCAAAGGACCGTTTTGGTGCCGCCGATCTGGTGATTGACCGAAGCGGCATCTGATCGGCAAATCGACGGCGATAGGTATCGCCACCGCAATGATGGGCCTGGCCCTTCATTGCGACGCGCATCTTGCAAGCCTGGCCATCATCGACGCACTATCGCTTCAGCTGTTGTGTTTGACGGCTAATGCTCCTAGGCAGGACCAGAGCCGCGAGGCAGTGAAAAGGAGCCGATATGGCGCGACCACCAAATTACGATCAGGAACGCAAGGAACGCGACCGCCAGAAGGCGGCCAAGAAGGCCGAGAAGCTGGCAGCCAAGGTTGCAGCGAGGGAACGTTCGAAGCCCGAAGACGAGACTGAAGCCGAAACCGAAACGGCAAAGTGACGGCAAACGGCCCGCAGATGCGGGCCGCGCCCCAATTCGGATTGCCGCCCCGGATGTCGCCTTGTGTCAGGCCGGCGCCTTGTCGCTGATGAACACGTCCACTTCGCGTGCTGCCGCGATGAAGGCGCGCCTGGCGTTCATCGCCGGCTTGTCGCCGGCCAGTGCGTCATGGCAGGCCTGCAGGGCCGCGCGATGCTTGGGGCTGCGCTTGCCGGGCCAGCTGTTGAGGAGGTAGTCGGAAGCCTCACGCGCCGTGCGCAAGAGCTGAGTGCTTCCCGCCGCGACTGACTTCACAGTCACAGGTGTTTCAAATCGGTTGTTTTCCATGGCCGCTCCTTACGCCATCGGCGTCTGCGAAGCGAGGCGAAAGTGCGCATACGTCCAGACGCCGCTTTGCGCTCCTTCATCCACTCTTAAGCAGCAACGACGGCAAAGCCTCTGGCGCGAAGACCGCGCCGATCGTTGGCGAGCGACGTCACCAGCCGGTCGCGGCTACCGACGATGTGGACCGAGAGCAGGCGCGCGGCTTCATCGGCGTCGCCAAGGCGCGTGGCCGCCAGAATGGCGCGATGTTCAGCCCAGGCGCGGGCAAGGGCCGCTTCGTCGCGAACCTCCAGCCAGCGCGCCCGCGACAGGCGCGTCATGGCATCGCGCACCGCCCTAAACAGGAATTCATTGCCCGACAGACGCGCCAGTTCGATGTGAAAATCCATGCCGACGCGATGCCATTCCTCGCGCGGCGTGTCGTTGTCGCAGGACTCGAGCATCGCCTCGATGACATCGACGGCGCTCCGGTCCGCCAGGCTGCATGTCAGGCGAAGCGCCGCAACCTCGACCGCCTCCCTGTAGACGGCGATCTGCTCGAGTTCAGCCAGATTGATCGGCGACACCGTCCAGCCACGTCCGTCCCTGCCGACCAGGCCCTCGGTCTCAAGCCGCAGCAGTGCTGCCCTGACCGGGGTTCGCGACGCGCCGAAGCGGCTCTCGATCCAGCGCTCGGTCAGCTTCTCGCCGGGACCGATCTCGAGGCCCAGGATCATTTGCCGAAGCTGTTTCTCGACGCTCTGCATCTGCGACATTTTTGCTCCCGGTTTCCGATGGCTTCCGACCGTTGACGACGATCACATTTGAGGTTGCATTGACAGCGGCCAAGCTTGCGTCCATGACGTGAACCATCTTGGTATCCCAAATTGGTATCCGCAGCAACCATCGATAAAAGAGTTGCTGGGACAGGACATATGACATGCAGCAGAGCACGCCCCCGGCAACCGACAGCACCTACAACATCCACTGGCGGCGCAACCTGTTCGTGTGCTTTGCCGGCTCGTTCTCGACGCTTGTCGCCATGACGCTGCTTTTGCCATTCCTGCCGCTCTATATCGAGCAGCTGGGTGCCGAGGGCCACGCGGCGATCGTGCAATGGTCAGGGATCGCCTATGGCGCGACGTTCTTCGCTGCGGCGCTGGTGGCGCCGCTCTGGGGACGTCTCGGTGACCGCTACGGCCGCAAGGTGATGCTGGTTCGCGCCAGCTTTGGCATGGCCATATGCATGTCGCTGACCGGCATGGTGCAGACGGTCTGGCAACTGGTGCTGCTGCGGCTGCTGATCGGTTTTGCCGGCGGCTATTCCTCGGGGTCGACCATCCTCGTCGCCATGCAGACACCCAAGGAGCGTTCCGGCTGGGCGCTGGGCCTGCTGTCGGCCGGTATCACGGGCGGGGCTCTGGTCGGCCCGCTGGTTGGCGGCGCCCTGCCGCCGCTGATCGGCATCCGCGCCACCTTTCTCCTCTCCGGCGGCGTCATCTTCCTGGCGTTCCTGGCGACCACGTTTCTAATCAAGGAGAATCCCCGGCCGAAAACAGCAGACGCCGCGTCGAAGCAGAAGCAGAAAGGCGGCTGGGCACAAATCCCCGACAAGCGGCCTGTCGTCGCCATGCTGGCGACCGGCATGCTGTTGAGCTTCGCCACCATGTCGATCGAGCCGATCATCACCGTCTATGTGCAGCAGTTGATTGCGGACCAAAGCCGCGTCACGATGATATCAGGCGTCGTCATGTCGGCGGCGGCCCTTGGCGCCATCCTGTCGGCCTCGCGCCTCGGCAAGCTCGCCGACCGCGTCGGCCACTGGAACGTCATCATCGGCGCACTTGCCGTCTCGGCGCTGCTGCTGATCCCGCAGGCCTTCGTCACACAAAGCTGGCAACTCATCGGCCTGCGCTTCCTGATGGGCTTGGCGCTGGGCGGTCTGTTGCCCTGCATCACCAGCGTGATCCGCCACAATGTTCCCGATGGCGTCGGCGGGAATGTGCTCGGGTTGTCGATTTCCGCCCAGTATGTCGGGCAAGTCGCCGGCCCCTTGCTGGGCGGCTTTGCCAGTGGTCATTTCGGCATGCGCTCGGTGTTTCTGGGCACATCCGTCTTGATGGGCGGGGGCGCGGTGTATAACTGGCTGGCGCAATCACGCCGCGCGCAGGACATGCTCGCCAACCCCGGCAAGCCCTGACCGAGTCAGGCATATCCCTCGGATGCCACGGAGCCACGGACATGAGCACGGCCGAGCAATTTTCCGGCGCCAGCAGCCGTATCCTCGTGCTGGCCAGCGGCCTCTGCGGCGCGGCGGGTGTGGCGCTGTCGGCCGCGGCGGCGCATCTGGGTGGCGCCTTCGTCGGCACCGCGGCATCGTTCCTGCTGATGCACGCGCCGGTCTTCCTTGCCGCCGGACTGCTTGGCGCAAACCGGATCCTGCGCATCGCCAGCCTGATCCTGCTGGTTGGGCTTCTGCTTTTCTGCGGCGATCTGCTAGCCCGCGATTTCATCGGGTCGCGACTGTTCCCGCTGTCGGCGCCGATCGGCGGCACCCTGCTCATCGCCGGCTGGCTGGCGATCGCTGCCTCGGCATTGGTGCGCGCACGTTCCTGAACGCCTCTGGGCGCCCTGCCCGATAAACAGACCTCCGCCTGTCAAACGTCGTTTGCCGGGCCGTTAGTTCTGCCGGGGCTCGGGCTGGATGACCAATTCGCGATTGCGCCGCCGGAACCTTGCCAACCGACGCCGCTCCGGCCGTTCGGAAGCCGGCGCGATGCCCCAATAGTTGCGATAGATGTCTTCAAATAGATAGCTCACGGGATGCATGATGTGCACTCCTTCCAGTGTTTGAATCGATCCAATCGATGGGCACGAAAAACCGCCCCGCTCAGCTCCGCTTGCGCTCCACAAGGAACCGCAGCTCGCGGACCCATGGACCGGCTTTGCCACGACGCCTCTGCGTCGCGGTGTTCGACGAGATGCTCCAGTCGTTGCGGTAAATGTCTTCGAACAGAAAATTGACGGGATGCATGACACAACTCCCTGCTTGATGTTGAATCGATCCAATCCTGACGACCGGCATTCCCTTGGATCGATTCAAACATAGGCCTTATCGAGGCTTCGATCAAGTCAAAATTTGAACCGATCCAACGAAAGTGTTAGATGGGAAGAATTCAGGAGACGAAGATGGCGCCACTTATCTCTGCAAAGACAAGACCGGTCCGGTTGGCGGACATCGCCAAGGCAGCCGGCGTATCGCACGGCACCGCGTCCAACGTGTTCGCCCGTCCGGAGATCGTGCGCGAGGAGGTCCGCGAGCGGGTCAAGGCGGCAGCCGAGGCCATGGGATATGGCGGCCCCGATCCCAAGGGCCGGCTGCTGCGCGCCGGCAAGGTCAATGCCATCGGTGTCGCGACCGCGGAACCCCTCTCCTATTTCTTCGACGACCCCTTTGCCCGGGTGATGATGGCCAGCATCTCGCAGGCTTGCGACGCGACCGGTGCGGGGATTTCGCTGGTCTCCGCAGCCAACAACGAACAGCTTGCCTGGAACATACAGAGTGCGCTGGTCGACGGTTTCATCGTCTTTTGCGTCGATGGCGGTTCAAGGCTGGTCGAACTGGCGCGTGAACGCAAACTCCCCTTTGTCGCGCTCGATCTCGATTCGGACGACGACGACGCCGTTGCAGCGATCGGCGTCGACAACATCGCCGGGGCTGGCCTGGCGGCCCGCCACCTGACCGAACTCGGACATCGCCGCTTTGCCGTGCTTGCCCTGCCCGTCGCGGACTCCGGCTTCGGCCCCACCACAAGGGAGCAGATGGAGAAGGCCCTCTATTCCGGGACGCGCGACCGCCTGCGTGGCTATTTCGCGGAACTCTCCCGCGTCGACATCGACGTCGAGCGTGTGCCGATCTACGAAACCGTCAATGACGAGGAAAGCGTGCGGGCCGGCCTCGATCATATTTTCGCCGGCGCCGAGACCCCGACCGCCATCCTGGCTATGTCAGACAGGATGGCCTTGCATGCATTGGACTGGCTGCGGCAGCGTGGCGTCACGGTACCCGGCGACGTTTCGATCGTCGGCTTCGACGGTGTTCCGGAAGGAGCGGTTTCCAGTCCGCCGCTGACCACGATCGTCCAGCCGATCGCCGAGATGGGCCGTCTTGCCGTCAAGGCGATCCTTGAAAATGATGGCTCATTCAGCCGGCAATCGCTGCCGGTCCAACTCGTGGTGCGAGCTTCATCCGGCCCCTCGCCCGCCTAAGCTCAACGGCCCATTCTTGTCGCCATGGTCGGCATCGCGAAGGATGCAGCATGGACGGGCGGTGCGGCGTGAGCCGGCCTGCTTTTGGCGGACCAGCCAAGTCCCGAAAGCCATTCGAGATAGTAGGCAAGCGCGAACTGCATGACGATGCCGGCCGATATCAACAGGCTGTCATAGGCAAATCCGCCCGGATTGATCAGCTTCAGCACCTGCGCCGCCATCGCGAGCACCGTGCCGGCAATGAAAACCGGCAGCGATCGTTTGCCCAATATGGCAAGCGGATGATCGCGTCCGGTGCGAAACAGGTTCGAGACCGCCGGGAATGCCACGATCAGGTAGCTCACCGCCAATATATGCAGCAGCCTCGGCAGCGACAGAAACGTCTTGTCGAAGCCGGTCAGCACCGGAGGCAGGCCAAACCAGGAGATATGCCCCCAAAGCGGGCTGTGCACCCAGACCAGTGCCACAGCGGTGTAGGCCAAGGCAGCGCCAACCAGCCAGCGATTGACCGGGATGGTACCGCCGCGACGCGCATGCAATGCACCTGCCAGGCCGATGTTGAAAAGGAACTGCCACGACAGCGGGTTGAGAAACCAGAAGCCGGGCTCGGGATAGTTGGGCGGAGCAATTTGATAAACCCCCGCGACCAGCCACAGGGCGCCGGAGGCGACCAGTGCCAAGACCGGCCGATAGCTGACAATGAGCAGGAACACCGGCGTCAGCAAGAGCAGCACCGCATAGACGGGCAGTATGTTGTTGTAGCCGAGTTGGTGGCCGAGCGTCACGATGCCGATCAGCACCTGCGGCGTATTCTTGATCAACGGCTCGATGTTGATCATCGTCAGAAGCTCCGGCCGCCTGACGAACACTGCCGCCGCGCAGAAGATGGCCATCACCACCATGGTGGTGACGATGTGGGCGGCATAGAGGACACCGGCGCGGCGCCACATCTTCAACGTTGCCAGCAGCCGGTTTCCAGGTTGGAATTTCCTGCCATAGGCAAGTGCGACCGAGATGCCGGAGATCAGTACGAAGACTTCCGCCGCATCGGAAAAGCCGAAATTCTTGTAGGTCAGATACTCGAAGGCGGTACCTGGCACATGGTCGACATAGATGGTCAGCAAAGCGAGAGCACGGAGCACGTCTATGCGCGTGTCGCGCTCAGTGCGATCCGGGACACGCGCATCGCGGTCCGGGGAAATCTGGGTGGTCATCGACAAAAAGGCCTCAAAGCTGGTTGTTCATACCGCGCAATGCGACCCCCGGCGCACCGCTTCGATTCCTCCCGAAGGAATGTTATCGGCGGAGAAACGGACTGTAATGCGCCCGGTTCAATCAACTTTCGCGGAGCTTGAAAATATTGCGTTTTGAAGCCGGCAAATGAGCGAAACCTCATATAATCAAGAGGATGCGCGATGATCGAAGAGACCTCACAAGATGGTGCGCTGCGGCGTGATCTCGCCTTCAGCTACCGGCTTTACAGCCCGGCGGATTCAACCGGCGAATGTCTCTTCCTGCTGCATGGATCGGGTGTCGACGAGACGACATTGGTGCCGCTGGCACGGGAGATCGCACCGCGGGCCAAGCTGATCACGGTGCGTGGCCGCATTGTCCAGGAGGATGGTTTCCGCTGGTTCGGGCGCATCACGCCGACGCGCTTCGAACAGCACAGCATCCGCACCGAGACCGATGCCTTTGCGGGCTTCGTCGCCGACGCGGCCAGACGCCACCATCTCGATATCTCACGCGCGACGTTCCTCGGCTATTCGAACGGCGCCAATCTGATTTCGAGCCTGATGCTGCTGCATCCGGCTCTTATAGAGCGCGCCGCACTGCTGCGGCCGATGCCGGTGCTCGATGATGTGCCGGCGACGGATTTGTCAAAGGTGCGCGTCCTGATGATCGCCGGCGCCGCGGATCTCACCTATTCGCCCTTCGCCCCTGCTCTGGTGACATTGCTCAGCCAGCATGGCGCCGAGATCGACGCCCGGATTGTCCCATCAGGTCATGAATTCGGCAGCGCTGACGCGGCAATCGTCAGGCAATGGCTGCGGGGATCGGCGGCGCAGGCAGGCTGACGGACTCACCAGCATGACCAGTCTGCCTACCCCCGTCCCATCCTGTTCCAGGCATCCAGTCCGGCGATCTTGTAGGCTTCGGCAAGCGTCGGATAGTTGAAGGTGTTGTTGACGAAGAAGTCGACGGTGCCGCCGAGATTGATCACCGCCTGGCCGATGTGGATGAGTTCGGTGGCGCCCTCGCCGATGATGTGCGCGCCGAGCAGACGGCGCGTTTCGATCGAAAAGAGCAGCTTCAGGAAACCGGTGTTGACGCCCATGATGTGGCCGCGCGAGGTTTCGCGAAAGCGCGCCACGCCGACCTCATAGGCCGCACCGCTTTCACGCACCTGTTCCTCGGACTGGCCAACCGTCGAGATTTCCGGCACCGCATAGATGCCATAGGGGAATGTTTCCGGTGGCGGCGGCAAAGGCACGCCGAAGGCATGGCAGGCGGCTACCCTGCCCTGCTCCATCGACGTCGAGGCCAGGCTCGGAAAGCCGATGACGTCGCCGGCGGCGTAGATGTTCGGCACTCTGGTCTGGAACGTATGCGGATCGACCTTGATACGGCCCCTGGAATCGGCGTCGATACCGACCACATCGAGGCCCAGGCTGCCGACATTGCCGGTGCGACCGGCGGCGTAGAGCACGACCTCGGAACGGATAGTGCGGCCATCGGCCAGTTCCACCTCGGCGACATCAGGCTTGGAGCGGATTTCCTTCACCGCGCTGCCCAGCCGGATGGTCATGCCACGATCGCGCATCTGGTGAATGAAATCGTCGACGATCTCGCGGTCGACGAAATCGAGGATGGAGTTGCGCGGCTCGACCAAGGTTACCGGCACGTCAAGCGCGGAAAAGATCGTGGCATATTCGACCCCGATGACGCCGGCGCCGATCACGGTCAGCGTGCGCGGCAAGCGATCAAGCTCCAGCATCTCGTCACTGTCGAAGATGCGGGTCTTGTCGAAAGGCACGTCGCGCGGCCGGTGCGGCCTGGTGCCGACCGCGATCAGCGCATTGGCAAAACCGACCTCGCTGTAGTCGCCGGTGTCGGTGGTCAGGCTGACCTTGTCGGGGCCAAGGAATTTCACCGCAGCCCGGGCGCTCTTGACCGTGTTGCGCATGAACTGGTGCTGCAGCACCTCGACCTCATGGTCGAGCGTCTTGTGCAGGCGCTCGACCAGATCGCCGACCGAGATGTCTTGCTTGACCCGGTAGCCGCGCCCGTAGAAGCCGCGCTCACGCCAACCCGAAAGGTTGAGCACCGTTTCGCGCAGCGTTTTCGACGGGATGGTGCCGGTATGCACCGAGACACCGCCCAGACGCCGGCCGCGATCGACCACCAGCACCGACTTGCCGAGCTTGGCCGACTGCACCGCGGCCCGACGACCGGAAGGGCCGCTGCCGATGACCAGCATGTCGTAGTCCATATTGCCCCGTCCCCTGCCATGTGCGCTTTTGCTGCGCCGCAGCAAGCTAATGCTATCCGCGCCGCAAGTTCAACCGGTTCAGATTGCGCCTGGCGCCTTGAAGGCCGGCGCACCGCAAGAAGCCCGATCTTGATTCCGCCACAGGCCTTCACCATTTCATGGCTGAGCGGTCCGCACCCTATGTCGGACCTTGTTACGAGGAAATGACATGGACGCGCGCGTTCTCGACAGCGAAATCATCACCAGCAGGCTCGACGATGTCAGGGCCTATGACGGTGTGCGCACGAAGCGCATTCTGGCTTTCGTAATCGACTATGTCATCGTCGCGCTGCTTACCATTCCGTTTGCCATTCTGGTGTTCTTCCTCGGGCTTTTGACCCTCGGGCTTGGCTGGATGCTGTTCGGCATCCTGGTACCGGCCGTCGCCATCCTCTACATCTGGAACACGCTGGGCAGCACCGACCAGGCCACCACGGGCATGAAGATGATGGGCATCCGCCTTGACCGGCTCGACGGCAGGCCGATCGACGGCCTCACCGCGGTCGTCCATTCGGTGCTGTTCTGGGCCGGCAATGTCATCCTGTCGCCGCTCGTCCTGCTGGTGACGCTGTTTTCCGACCGCAAGCGCACCTTGCACGATCTTTTGCTTGGCACGGTCGTCAGCCGCACCGACCGCTGAAACGGCCCTCTGAAGAGCAGTCGCAACCGATTGAGCGTAAATGTGAAGGCGTCGAGTCGACCACGCCCACACAATCCTGTTGAATTTTTCGCCGTCCGCGCCAAAGGTAGAGCGATTCGAAGGAGTGTTTCCAAGGCTCGATGACGCAGCATCCGACCCAGTCGCCGCAGTTCTTCCTGACCGCGCCTTCGCCGTGCCCCTATCTCGACGGCCAGTTCGAGCGCAAGGTGTTCACGCACCTGGTCGGCGACAAGGCGGCGGAGATGAACGACCTCTTGACGCAAGGCGGCTTCCGGCGCTCGCAGAATATCGCCTACAGGCCGGCCTGCGAGACCTGCCGCGCCTGTGTTTCGGTACGCATCCTCGCCCAGGAATTCGTCGCCAGCCGCAACATGAAGCGCGTGCTGCAGCACAATTCCGACCTCGTCGGCCACATGCACAATGCCGAGCCTTCGACCGAACAATATTCCCTGTTCCGCAGCTATCTCGACGCCCGCCACCGCCGTGGCGGCATGTCCGACATGACGGTGCTCGACTATGCGATGATGGTCGAGGATACCCATGTCGACACCAAGGTGATCGAGTATCGGCGGCGTGGACCCGATACGTTCATCACCGGCAAGGGACAGGGCGAGCTGATCGCGGTGGCGCTCACCGACAAGATGGCCGACGGCCTGTCGATGGTCTATTCCTACTTCAATCCCGATTTCGAGGAACGGTCGCTCGGCACGTTCATGATCCTCGACCACATCGCCCGCGCCAGGGCGATGGGCCTGCCCCATGTCTATCTCGGCTACTGGGTCAACGGCTCGCGCAAGATGAATTATAAGATGCGCTTCATGCCGCAGGAGCATCTCGGCCCGAAGGGCTGGGAGCGCTACACCAACGAAGCGGTCGCGCGCTGATTAGTCTTTCCCAAGTCCGGGCTTAAACATTTTCAATCGAGACGATGCTGGTCTTTCCGCTGGTTGGCGGAGAGCGTGAGATTGCGCCGGTCCGCCATCCTCTCCCGAATTCATTGTGAAAGTCGCTGCATGTCATCTCACGATACTCACACCAAAGGACTTCTGCTCACCGCATTTGGCGGGCTGACGCTGACCGTGGATATCCCGCTGATCCGGCTCGCCCACGGCGAGGCGTGGACAATCTTGCTGCTGCGCACCGGCTGCACCTTGGCCGCGGCACTGATCATGTGGACCATCTGGCGCTCGTTCAGCAAGAATGCGCCGCAGCTTGTCCCGGGCTGGTCTGGTCTGATCGTTGCCGCGATCTACGGGCTCGGCGCGATTGCCTTCATCACCGGCGTCTACAACACTTCGACCGCCAACCTGGTTTTCATCCTGGCCTTCACCACCATGTTCGCCGCGCTGCTTTCATGGGTGTTCCTGAAGGAGCGGCCGCGGCCGCTGACCCTTGCGGCATTGGCCATGATGATTGTCGGCGTCGTCATCATCGTCGGCGATTCCGTCGGCACCGGACATCTGTTCGGCGACCTGATGGCATTGTGTTCGGCCTTCCTGATCGCCTGCGCCATCACCATCTCGCGCGCCAGCGGCAAGGACATGGGCTTTACCTCACTGATCGGCGTCGTCCTGCCTTTAGGGCTGGCGGCGTTCATGGTCTCCAAGACCGGCTTTCAGGTGGAGGCGCCATGGTGGATCATCCTCAACGGCGCCGTCATCATGCCGATAGCGTTCTTCTGCCTTGCCACCGGGCCGAAATACATTTCGGGCCCTGAAGTGGCGATGTTCTACCTGCTTGAAACCGTGCTGGCGCCAGTCTGGGTGTGGATGATCTTTGCCGAAACACCGACGCGCAACAGCCTGATCGGCGGCGGGATCCTGATCGTCACACTGGTCGCGCATTCGCTGTGGCAACTTCACGAGGGACGCAAGCGGCGTGGCGACCTTGCGGTGCAACATCCGGTCTGAGGTGCGTTGAGATCAAGCGCTGGCCTTCTTCGCCACGTCAGGTTCCGGCAGGACCTCGATTTGCGGACCGGCTTCGATTTCGGCTGCCGAGCCCGGGACGATGTCGTCGGCCATTTCAACCTCGCGCAGCCATTCGCGCCAGATCGCGACCAGCAGGGCCATCAGCACCGGGCCGATGAACAGGCCGAGAAACCCCATGGTCTTGACGCCGCCGATCAGCCCGAAAAAGGTCGGCAGGAACGGCAGTTTTATCGGCCCGCCGACGAGCTTCGGGCGCAATGTCTTGTCGACGATGAACAGTTCGACCGCACCCCAGATGAACAGCGCCAGCCCGGCCATCGGCGACCCGCTGGCGGCGAGGTAGATCGAGACCAGCGTGAAGGACAGCGGTGCACCGCCGGGGATCAGCGCCATGACGCCGGTCAGGGCGCCGAGTGTTACCGGTGACGGCACGCCGGCCAGCCAGTAGGCAATGCCCAGCACCAGGCCTTCGCCGATGGCGATGACCGTCATGCCGGTCACCGTCGACGAGATCGTTGCCGGCACGACGCGCGAGATCCGCTCCCATCTGGTCGGCAGGATGCGCTCGCCGAGACGGTCGACCTGGCCGGCAAAATGCTCGCCGTCGCGATAGGCGAAGAACAGCGCGATCATCATGAACAAAAGCGTCAACAGCAGCCCGAACGCGCTGCCGCCAGCCGCCAGCACACCGCGATAGATGCTGCCGATATTGGCGCCGCTGACCAGCTGGATCAGTTCACCAATGCCGCCCGGATGGCCGAAATTGGTCGTCCACTGCTGGTTCAGCCACTCGCCCACGACAGGCAGCGTGACGATCCAGTGCGGTGTCACCGCGCCATGACGGTTGGTCTCGATCGCCCAGGCGACCCATTCGCGGACCTCGTTGATCGCATAGGTGCCGGCGAGCGCGATCGGGATCACCAGGAAGGCGAGGATGAAGAGGATGGCTAAGGTCGCGGCGATGGTGCGGTTGCCACTGACCGCGACAAGCAGGCGGCGGTAGAGCGGCCAGCTGGCGAAAGCGATGACGAGCGCCGCCAGCACCGGAAACAGGAAGCCGTGGAAGAAATAAACGCCGGCGGCGACGATCAGCACCAGCAGCCAGCGCGCCGCCGACAGCGGCGGGATGACGGCGGACCTGAGCGGCGTCGACAGGCCGAACAGGCGTTGCTGCCGTTCCGGTTTCTGGATTCTGGATTCCTTCAAACGCCTGCCTCTCTCAAACACCCTTCCCGCTTATGCACTGATATAGTGCAGCAATCGTGACGATAGTCCAAATGGTGATGGAGTTGCGCGCGCCATTGGCGTCGCCGCGGGCCAGCACCCCCCTCTGTCCTGCCGGACATCTCCCCCGCAAGGAGGGAGATTGGCTGTCATGTCGGCTTTCGCAAATCGCCAACATTGGAAAGCGGGCAGAAAGGGCGAAGCTTCCGATCTCCCCCCTTGCGGGGGAGATGTCCGGCAGGACAGAGGGGGGTGTGAAGGATTGCTAGCGCCTGAGATTTTCAAACCTGAAAACTGCCGCTACCCAAATTTCCCCGTCCTCGGGAATCCCTTCGGCACCATGCGTCCGGCTGAGGCGCGGGCGCCGATCCACTCAGTCAGTTCCTCACGCGACCGGATGAAAGTGCGGTCGGCCGAATCCTGCCAGGATAGGCCGGTCTCCAGCGTGAACGGCTTGAGGTCGAGAAGGCCGCCATCCTTGTATTTCTGCAGCCGCACGCCCTTGCCGCGGCCCATTTCCGGAATCTCGGAGAGCGCGAACACCAGCATCTTGCGGTTCTCGCCGACGATGGCGAGATGGTCACCGGTGACCGGGATGCAGCGCTTGGCTTCGTCCGGCGCCTTGACGTTCATCACCTGCTTGCCCTTGCGGGTGTTGGCGACGACTTCCTCTTCCGGCACGATGAAGCCATTGGCATCATGCGAGGCCAGCAGCAGCTTGCGTTTCGGGTCATGAACGAAGGCGGTGACGATGTCCTGGTCATTGTCCATATCGACGATGATGCGGATCGGCTCGCCATGGCCTCGCCCGCCAGGCAGCCGGTCGGCGCCGATGGTGTAGAATTTGCCGCCGGTGGTGAAGACCAGCACCTTGTCGGTGGTCTGGGCATGGAAGGCGAGCTTGAGGCTGTCGCCCTCCTTGAAGGTCAGCGTCGAGAGATCGGCCAAATGCCCCTTCATCGCCCGCAGCCAGCCTTTTTCCGAAACCACCACGGTGACCGGTTCGCGCTCGATCATGGCATGGGCAATGTCGGTCAGATCATGCTCGGGCGCGTCGGCGAATTGCGTGCGGCGCTTGCCGAGCTCGGTCTCCGGGCCGAACTTGTCGCGGATGTTGGTGACTTCCCACTTGATCGTCGCCCACTGCTTCTCGTTTGAAGCAAGCAGTGCCTCGATCTGTTTTTTCTCCGCGCTCAGGCCATCGAATTCCTTGCGGATCTCGAATTCTTCAAGCTTGCGCAGCGCGCGCAGGCGCATGTTGAGAATGGCTTCGGCCTGGTTGTCGGTGAGCGACCAGCGGGCCATCATGACCTGCTTTGGCTCGTCCTCCTCGCGGATGATCCTGATCACCTCGTCGATGTTGAGGTAGGCGATCAGGTAGCCGGCAAGTATCTCCAGCCGTCTTTCGATTTCGCCGAGCCGGTGTTTCGAGCGGCGGATCAAAACCTCGCGGCGGTGCTCGAGCCACTCCTGCAGCACGCCCTTCAGCGACAGCACGTTGGGCACCTTGCCGCGCGACAGGACGTTCATATTGAGCGGGAAGCGGCTTTCGAGCTCGGTCAGCTTGAACAGCGATTCCATCAGGATGCCGGGATCGACCGAACGGCTCTTCGGCACCAGCACGACGCGGACGTCCTCGGCGCTTTCGTCCCTGATGTCCTCGAGCAGCGGCAGCTTGCGTGCCATCAGCAGCTCGGCGATCTTCTCGATCAGCCGCGCCTTCTGCACGCCGTAGGGGATTTCGGTGACGACGATGCTCCAGGTGCCCCTGCCCTGGTCCTCCTGGAACCACTTCGAGCGCACGCGGAAACCGCCGCGGCCGGTTTCGTAGGCTTCGAGGATCGAGGCGCGGCTGTCGACGATGATGCCGCCGGTCGGGAAATCCGGCCCCTGGACAAAGTCCATCAGCTTCGCCACCGGCGCGTCCCGGTTTTCGATCAGGTGCAATGCGGCATCGCAAAGCTCGGCGGCGTTGTGGGGCGGGATCGATGTCGCCATGCCCACCGCGATGCCGGACGAGCCGTTGGCCAGCAGATTCGGAAAGGCGCCGGGCAAAACCACCGGCTCCTCGTCTTCTTCATTGTAGGTCGGCCGATAATCGACGGCATCCTCGGTGATGCCGGACAACAGTTCGGTCGCCACATCGGTCATGCGCGCTTCGGTGTAGCGCATGGCGGCGGCGTTATCACCGTCGATGTTGCCGAAATTGCCCTGCCCGTCGACCAGGGGATAGCGCATCGAAAAATCCTGCGCCAACCGCACGAGCGCGTCATAGATCGACTGGTCGCCATGCGGGTGGAACTTGCCCATCACCTCGCCGACGATGCGGGCGCATTTGGCAAAGCCCTGGTCGGGGTTGAGCCGCAGCAGGCGCATGGCATGCATGATGCGGCGATGGACCGGCTTCAGTCCGTCGCGCACGTCGGGCAGCGCCCGGTGCATGATGGTCGACAGCGCATAGGCGAGATAGCGCTCTTCCAGCGCCTTCTTCAGATCGACCGGCTCGATATGATCGCCACCGCCATTTTCAGGCGGCAAAAGCCTTTTTCCCATGGGCTCGGACTAGCCGAGCGGGTGATTCTCGGCAAGAGCCCGACAGAGATACCGGCCCTTCTGCAACATGAAACCGCACCGCGGGGGATGTCGGCCAACATCAGGCTGTTACATGCGGGTTCTATGGCCAAGCGTGACGATATCCGGCTATCGGCTCTTCATGACAAATTCACCGGTTTGCGCAAAGACGGCGGGATCAGGTTTGCCTTTCACCGCGATTTTTGACCATTGTGCCGGGACACGCCTTTTTCCGGTCCAGTTCGTCACGGAATGGTGATGGCGCAAATAATTGAAAAAACAATTTCAGGACACTCTCAGGGACCTTGCGATGACAATCAAACGCTCAACTCTCAAGAAACTGGCTTTTTCGACCTTCTTGCTCACGCTGCCGCTGAATGCGGCCCTCGCACAGGATACGGCAGTGGCCGACCGGCTGAAGGCCGCGCTTGTCGCACAAGGTGTCGACATCACCTGGACCGGCGTGACCGGCGACAACACCAGCATGGTGCTGCAGGGCGTTGCCATCAAACCGGCGGCGGAGAAGGAAGCGCTTCCCATCGGCGACGTCAAACTCGAAGGTGTGACCGAGGCAAATGGCGGCTATGCCATCGCCACCGTATCGACGGCTGCCTTCACACACAGCAAGGACGGCGTCACCCTCGACCTCAGCCCCTTCGTCATCCATGACATGACAGTTCCGGCCGACGGCGCCACCGGCCCGCTCGGCTCGCTGATGATGTACAAGTCCGCCGAACTCTCGAACATGACCGTCAAGGTCGCCGACAAGACCGCCTTCTCGATGGACGGGCTTGCCATCGAAATCACGCCGCCGGCGGACGGCAAGGCAATGGAATTCACCGCCACCACGGAAAAATTCAACGCCGACCTGACGCTGGTGGACGATCCCAAGTCCAAGGAAGTCATCAACGCGCTCGGCTACCAGAACATCGCGGGCAATCTCGAAATGGCCGGCACCTGGCAGCCCACGGACGGCAAGATGGAACTGTCGAAATACGACATCTCGGTCGAGAATGCCGGCACGCTCGGCATGACCTTCAATCTCGGCGGCTACACGCTGGATTTTATCAAGTCGCTGCAGGAAATGCAGAAGAAGATGGCGGCACAGCCTGAAGGCGCCGACAATTCGGCGCAAGGCATGGCCATGCTCGGCCTGTTGCAGCAGCTTTCGTTCAACAGCGCCTCGATCCGCTTCGACGACGATTCGCTGACCAACAAGGTGCTGGACTATGTCGGCAAGCAGCAAGGCATGTCCGGCAAGGACATCGCCAACCAGGCCAAGGCGATAGTGCCGTTCGGCATGGCGCAGCTCAACAACCCAGAACTGACGGCGCAGGTTACGGCCGCGGTCAGCAAATTCCTCGACGATCCGAAGAGCCTCGAAATCTCGGCCGAGCCGCCGGCATCCGTGCCGTTCGCACTGATCATGGCGGGCGCCATGTCCAACCCGCTCGACCTGCCGAAGACGCTCGGCGTCACCGTCAAGGCCAACGAAGACTGATCGAAGCGATCTTAAGATGCGAAAAACCCGCCTGTGTGAACTGACCCCTTAAAGTTGGACAGTTTAAGGTGGCGGCAGATTTAAGGGCTGGGTTCTGTATTGCACAGGGCTCAGCCCTTTCAGTTTCAGTTTGATGCGATCATGATTGTAGTAGTGGATGTAATCCTCGATGCTGGCCTTGAGGCTCTGAACGTTCTCGAAGGTATTGGGGTAGAAGAGCTCGGATTTGAGTGTTGCGAAGAAGCTCTCGATAGGTGCGTTGTCGAGGCAATTGCCTTTGCGTGACATGCTCTGGGCAATGCCTCGTGCCTGGAGCCTGCGCTGGTAGGCAGGCGTCTGATACTGCCATCCCTGATCGGAGTGTAGGGTGGGCCGTTGGGTTTGGTCGAGCCGGTCCAGCGCTCTGGCGAGCATATTTTCCACCAGCTTGAAGAGCGGTCGCCTTGCGGTCTCGAAGGCGATGATCTCGCCATTATAAAGGTCCATGACCGGTGAGAGATAGAGCTTGTCGCCCGCCAGGTTGAACTCCGTCACATCGGTCACCCATTTATGGTTGGCGCTGTCAGCGTTGAACTGGCGTTGAATGAGATCGGGAGCCGTCCTTCCGATGCCGCCTTTGTAGGAGCGATACTTCTTCGGCCTGACCAGCGACTTCAATCCCATCTCCACCATCCGACACTGCACCGCCTTGTGATTGACGACATGACCGAGCCGGCGCAGTGCAGCAGCCACCCGGCGATAACCGTAGCGGCCCTTGTGGCTGTCGAAGACGGCTCTGATCTTCTCCTTGAGACCAGCATGGCGGTCGACGCGGGACGCCTTCTGTCGATAGTAGAACGTGCTGCGGGAAAGCCCTGCCAGTTTGAGCAGACCATCGAGCGGATAGAGCAGCCTTAACGCTTGGACAGCTTGCGCTTTTTGGGCGCGTGTCCCTGCGTTAAGGCCTCCAGTTTTTTTAGGTAGGCGTTCTCCATGCGCAGATGGTTCAGTTCCGCAAGCAGCTCTTCGCGGCTCTTGGTCTCATCACTCTGCGCCACGGGCGGCTCGCCAGGCGACGGCGGGTCTGACATCGATCGCGGCCTTCCTCTGCGGCGCGGCGCGAGCGCCTCTATCCCACCGGCTTCGTAGCGCCTCTCCCAGTCCGGAAGGCAGCCGGCGTTGCGGATATTGAACAGCGCGGCCGTCTGTCGGCAGGACAGTCCATCCTCCCACATCCGGTGCAGAACCGACAGCTTGAACTCGCCGTCATAGTGGCTGAGCTTGCGAGCGAGGCCGGCAACCCCGTGCGCTTGATAGCTCGCAACCCATTGCGCACCGTCGCAGCATCTACGCCGTCGGCTGCACCGGCGCTCGCATAGCTCTCTTCACCACTCAAATAACGATCAACAACAGTGCGCTTCAAACTCTCGCTGTGTTTGGACATGAAAACCCCCGAAGGTGGATGTCCAACTTTCGGGGGTCAGTTCAGCGTGGGGGGCTTTTTAACGGGATTAGCGAATCGAAAGAATCGGTTCGGGCGGTTCTTTAAGGCATCGCCCGAAGCGCGATCAGGCGTCCTTCTTGGGCACGGCAACGCGCAGCGCCAGCTCGCGAAGCTGCTGCGGGCTCGCTTCCGACGGTGCGTTCATCAACAGATCGTAGGCCTGCTGGTTCATCGGGAACATGGTGATCTCACGCAGGTTCTTGGCGCCGAGCAGCAGCATGACGACGCGGTCGACACCGGCGGCCATGCCGCCATGCGGCGGCGCGCCATACTGGAAGGCACGATAGAGGCCGCCGAAGCGCTCCTCGACCGTGGCGCGATCCAGCCCGACCGTCTCGAACGCCTTGACCATGGTTTCGGGCAGATGGTTGCGGATACCGCCGCTGGCGATCTCGAACCCGTTGCAGACCATATCGTACTGGAACGCCTTGATGCCGAGCAGGTCCTCGCCATTCAGCGCATCGATGCCACCTTGCGGCATCGAGAACGGGTTGTGGGCGAAGTCGATCTTCTTCTCTTCCTCGTTCCACTCGAAGAACGGGAAGTCGACGATCCAGCACAGTTCGAAACGCTCGCGATCGACAAGGTTCAGTTCCTCGCCGGCGCGCGTGCGCGCGGCACCCGCAAAGGAGACGAATTTCTTCGGATCGCCTGCAACGAAGAAGGCGGCGTCGCCATCGGCAAGGCCGAGTTGAAGGCGGATCGCCTCGGTGCGCTCCTCGCCGATGTTCTTGGCGAGCGGGCCGGCGCCTTCGAGCTTGTCGCCCTCCTTGCGCCAGAAGATATAGCCCAGCCCCGGCTGGCCCTCGCCCTGCGCCCAGGAATTCATGCGGTCGCAGAAGGCGCGGCTGCCGCCGGTCTTGGCCGGAATGCCCCATACTTCGGCCTTCGGATCGTTGGCCAGGATGTTGGCGAACACCTTGAAGCCGGAATCGCGAAAATGGTCGGAAACGGCCTGCATCTCGATCGGGTTGCGCAGGTCCGGCTTGTCGGAACCGTACTTGCGCATGGCGACATCATAGGGGATGCGCTGGAATTTCTGCGTCACCGGCTTGCCGTTGGCGAAGGTCTCGAAGACCCCGCGCATGACCGGCTCCATGGTCGACAGCACGTCGTCCTGTTCGACGAAGCTCATTTCGAGGTCGAGCTGGTAGAATTCGCCGGGCAGACGATCGGCGCGCGGATCCTCGTCGCGGAAGCAGGGCGCGATCTGGAAATAGCGGTCGAAGCCCGACACCATGATCAGCTGCTTGTACTGCTGCGGCGCCTGCGGCAGCGCGTAGAAGGTGCCGGGGTGGATGCGCGACGGCACCAGGAAGTCGCGCGCGCCTTCCGGCGACGAGGCGGTGAGGATCGGCGTCGAGAATTCGGTGAAGCCGACATCGCCCATGCGCTTGCGCATTTCCGCGATGATTTTTGTCCGCGCAATGATGTTCTTGTGCAGCGTCTCGCGGCGCAGGTCGAGAAAACGGTATTTCAGCCTGATATCCTCGGGATAGTCGGGCTCGCCGAACACCGGCAGCGGCAATTCCTTGGCCGCCGACAGCACCTCGATCTCGCGGGCGAATATCTCGATCTCGCCGGTCGGCAAATTGGCGTTGGTGGTCTCGGGCAAGCGCGCCTTGACCTCGCCGTCGACCCGAATGACCCACTCGCCGCGCACGGTCTCGGCAACCTTGAAGGCAGGCGAATCCGGATCGGCGACGATCTGGGTCAAGCCATAATTGTCGCGCAGGTCGATGAAGAGCAGGCCGCCATGATCGCGCACGCGATGCACCCAGCCCGACAGGCGAACGGTCGAGCCGACGTCGCTCTTCCTCAACTGGGCACAGGTATGGCTGCGGTAACGGTGCATTGTCATTGGTAAAGTCCGGGGTGCTCTAGTTGCCGGCCGAGGCATCACGGCCCGGCCCTGAAAATTTGCGCGAAAAGCGCATGGGAGGCCGGATTTGTCAAGGCAAGCGGCCCGTGTTGGTATCTTGGTTCCGCTTTCCCAGGCGACCTATGAGCCCAGTGCCGATAGCCGAAGACGCTGGGCAAGGTGCTCGACGACCAATGCAGCGCTGGCGGACGACGTTGCGGCATGATGAAGGCGAATTTCCGCCCCCGGCAGCGGGGGCACATGCCGGCCGGGATGGACATCTCGCAGGCCAGGCGCAAGCATGCTGCCTTTGACCACGGTGACCGCCAGGCCCTGTTCGACAATTGCCTCCGTGGCTGAGAGGCTCGGGCTGACATAGGCCAATCGCCATGGCCGGCCTGCCTTGTTGAGCGCCTCAATGGCCCAGGAGCGAAACAGGCAATCGGGGCTCGACAGAGCTACGGGCAGCGGATCGAGCTCCTCGACAGCCCGCGTCGCCGCCGCCGCCCAAATCGCCCTTTCGCGGCATATCAAATCCCCCTCGGTCGTGCCTTCCGGGTGCATGGCGATGACGGCGTCGAACGACGACCCAAGTCGTTTCAGGAGCCGGGCGGTGAGACCAATCTCCATTTCGACCTGCACCAACGGAAATCGCTCGGCGATGCCGGCAAGGAGGCGCGGCAGGATCTTGGTGCCATAATCTTCCATGACCCCGATACGAACCTGTCCGGCCACCTGCTGACCGGAAACACGCGCAATCGCCTGCTCATTGAGAGCAAGAATGCGGCGGGCATCGATCAGAAAGCCCTCTCCGGCGGCGGTGAGTTCAACGCGGGCTGTCGAGCGTCGGAACAAGATGGTCTCGATGCGCTCCTCAAGACGTTTCACCTGCAAGCTGACGGCCGCCTGCGTTCTGTTGAGCTGCTCGGCGGCTCGCGTGAACGAGAGGCGCTCGGCAACGACGACGAAGGCCCGCAGAAGGTCCGGATCGAGATTCGGGATGCTCATAGTGGAATGTTATCAAACTCATTGAGCTTATTCGATTCCTTATGGCCCGCCTGCCCGATATCCGTGGTTCAGAGTTGGCTAGGTCAGGAACCATGGAAATCACAGGAGTGCTCGCCGCGATTCTCTCCAGCGCTTTTGGGGGCACCGCCGTGGGCGCAACGCGATATCTCGCGGGCACGCTCGATCCTCTCGCTATCGGTGCGGTCCGGTTCGGCGGCGGCTTTCTGGTTTTGGCCGCCGTAGCTCTCTGGCGACGAGACAGGTGGCCGCCGAAGAGCGACTGGCTCGGCACTGGTGCATTGGGTCTTCTGTTCTTCGGGCTGTTTCCGGTGCTCTTCAATGGAGCCCTTGTCTACACGACGGCCGCGCGAGGTGCGCTTGCGCTTTCGACACTGCCTCTGCTCACAATGCTTGCCGCGGCAGTTCTGAGGATCGAGCCGCCGACCATCCGCAAGATCGTCGGTGTCCTGATCGCAATGGCAGGGGTGGCCGTAGCGCTCGGCACGAGCCTGACGACTGCTCCCCCAGATGCCTGGCGCGGAGATCTCCTCATGGTCGCGGCCGCTTTCTGCATGGCGCTCTACAACGTCTGGTCGAGACCATTTCTATCCCGCACCGCGCCAATCCCGTTCGTGGCGTTTGGCATGGGCGTGGGCGCGGTCTGCCTATCGGTCCTGGTGGTTTCGAACGGAGGCTTCGCGCGACTTGCCACTCTCAGCGCACCTCAGTGGATCGCGAGCGCATATCTGGCCATAATTTGCGGCGCCTTCATTTTCTTCCTCTGGGCATTCGCGCTCGGGCGCGCGTCGCCGACACTGGTTGCCGTCTCCGTTGCGGTTAATCCGGTGACGGCATCGATCTTCGGTGTTGTCTTCCTGGGCGAACAGGTAAGCGCGAATCTGATTGTCGGGCTGGTGGCAGTCCTCGCAGGAATAGGCATCGCAACGGGAGCAGCCGAGCGGCTCAGCCTGTGGCCCGACGATCGGCAGTCACGTCGAAGGCAGCCTTGAGCGCTGACCAAGCAAAACGCGGAAACGAATCCAGGCGAATACAGCGATCATCCCTGTTGGCGCAGGGAATTGCTGCTGGCGTTGGCCAGGGTGATGGTCCAAGAAGGGATCACCGACACGTGATCGCCCCTTCATGTCCTCCATCCGCCCGATGATCCCGCTTCTTCTTGCCGCCGGCATTTTGCTCGGCGGCAATGGGCTGCAGAGCACGCTAATCGCGCTGCGCGGCGCGCAGGAAGGGTTTTCGGCTTCCGACATCGGCCTGATGGGCACCTTCTACTTCGCCGGATTCCTGCTCGGCTGCCTGGCCATCACCCGCATCATGAAGGCGGTCGGCCATATCAGGGCATTTTCGGCGCTGGCGGCAATCGCCTCGGTCGGCACCTTGCTTCTGGTGCTGGTCATCGATCCGGTGATGTGGTGCGCGGTGCGCCTTGCCGGCGGCTTCTGCTTCGCCGGGCTGTTCACCATCGTCGAAAGCTGGCTGAATTCCGGCGTCGGCAATCACGACCGGGCACGCGTGCTGGCGATCTACCGGATGGTCGACATCGGTTCGGTGACATCAGCCCAGTTCCTGATCCCGGTCTTCGGCGCCGGCGGTTTCGCCATCTTCGCCATCATGTCGATGATGATCACCTTGTCACTGGTGCCGGTGTCGCTCGGCGACCGCTCCAACCCGGCACCACCCGATGAGGTCAAGCTCGACCTGGCGCGCGTCTGGCGGATTTCGCCGCTGGGCTGCTTCGGCTGCATCGCCGTCGGCGTCACCAACAGCGCCTTTCGCACCCTGTCGCCGGTCTATGCCGAGCAGATCGGCATGTCGGTCGCCGATGTCGTCACCTTCGTCAGCGTCGGCATTTTCGGCGGCGCCATCATCCAGTATCCGCTGGGTTACCTCTCCGACCGCTGGGACCGGCGCCGGGTGCTGCTGATGACGACGTGCTGCGCGATGTTCTCGGCGCTGGCGCTGGTGTTCATCGCCGGCAGCAATCCGGCGCTCAACTTCATCTTCATCTTCATCTTCGGCTGTTTCGCCATGCCGCTCTATTCGCTGTCGGCGGCGCATTCCAACGATCGCGCCGACACGGGCGAGTTCGTGCTGATCAACGCGGCGCTGATGCTGTTCTATTCCTTCGGCGCGATTGGCGGCCCGTTCGCCGCCTCGACCGCGATGCAATATTTCGGACCGGGCGCCCTGTTTGTATTCAGCGCGGTGGTCTATGCGATCTTCATCGCCGTCATCCTTTACCGCATGCAGGCCCGGTCTGGCGTGCCTGCAGGCAGGCGCGGCCGCTTCACCGCGCTCCTGCGCACTTCGACGGTTTTCGCGCGGCTGGCCAGGAGAAACGACGATTCCGATGGTCCGGGAACCTGATGATGGCGGTGCCAAAGCTTGACGAAAGCCCCGGCGGCTGAAATCTAGGAAGACCTTACTCCTGTCAAAAGCGATTTGATGAACGTCATCACCACCCAGAAAGAACTCGAGACCGTTCTCGCCGCTTTCGAAAAGTCGGATTTCGTCACCGTCGACACCGAATTCATTCGGGAAACGACCTTTTGGCCGATCCTGTGCCTGATCCAGATGGCCGCACCCGGCGTGACGGCGCTCATCGATCCCCTGTCGCCCGATATCGACCTGAAGCCGTTCTTCAGGCTGATGGCCAATGAAGCGGTGGTCAAAGTCTTCCACGCCGCGCGGCAGGACATCGAAATCATCGTCCACCTCGGCGATCTGGTTCCGCATCCGGTGTTCGACACGCAAGTGGCGGCGATGGTCTGCGGCTTCGGTGACAGTGTTTCCTACGATCAGCTCGTGCAGCGCATTACCGGCGCGCGGCTCGACAAGTCGTCGCGCTTCACCGACTGGCGCCACCGGCCGCTTTCCGACAAGCAACTCGACTACGCGCTGGCCGACGTCACGCATCTCATCGAGGTCTATCAGCACCTCAGCGCCGAATTGGAGCGGGAAAACCGCGCCCATTGGCTCAACGAGGAGATGGAGGTGCTGACCTCACGCGAAACCTATGATCCGCATCCCGAGGACGCCTGGAAGCGGCTGAAGATGCGGCTGCGCAAACCGCAGGAATTGGCGATCGTGCAGGGCGTTGCGGCGTGGCGTGAGCGCGAGGCGCGCGAACGCGATGTCCCGCGCGGCCGCGTGCTCAAGGACGACGCGATCTACGAGGTGGCGCAGCAGGCGCCGCGCGACACGGCAGCCCTTGGCAAGCTGCGCACGACACCGAAGGGCTGGGAGCGCTCGTCGACGGCGACGGCGCTGCTCGGCGCGGTCAACACCGCACTTGCCTTGCCCAAGGAGCAGATGCCGAAATTGCCAAAGAGTTTCCAGCCGCCCGAGGGCTCGAGCGCCGCGGCGGAACTGTTGAAGGTGCTGCTGCGGATCGTCGCCGAAAAGGAAGGCGTCGCCTCGAAGGTGCTGGCCTCCAGCGACGACATCGACCGTATCGCCGCCGAGGGCGAGGAAGCCGACGTACCGGCCCTGCAGGGCTGGCGGCGCGCGGTGTTCGGCGAGGCCGCGCTCAAGCTGGTGCGCGGCGAGATCGGCATCAAGTTCGACAAGCGCAAGATTGCGGTGTTCGATCTGTAGACGAGCATTCTTTCCTTCTCCCGCAAGCTGGGAGAAGGGAGAACTGTCTGCTCAAACCACGCCGAGCAGGTGCAGCGCGAACCAGATCCATCCCAGCAGGAGAATCACCGCACTGACGAAGAAGGACCGGCTGCGCAGCAGCAGATTGTTGCTGGTCAGGTGAACCCAGGCATGGAAATAGCGCGACGCGACGAAAATCCACATCAGCGCCAAGGTCAGATAGTTGACGCCGTTGGTCAGGTGCAGCGTCAGGCACAGCACATAGAACAGCACCGGCAATTCGAACTGGTTGGTGAGATTGGCGGCAACGGTGACGCTGGAGGCCGGCTCGCTCGAACGCACCTTGAACTGGCCGGGTTTCGCCTCGCCTGACCTGACTGCGCCGTATCTGCGGCGGCCCAGCACGCAGTAGACGATGTAGATCAGCAGCACATGCGCCAGAACAGGCCAGAAGATCGTGGTCTGGTTCACGAAGTGTCCCCTACCCGGCTGTGCTTTCCGCGCGGCATCAGGCCTGGCGTTTCTGGCCCGCCAGCCAGAAGGCGGCAATGACGATCACCGGTATGGCGAAAAGCGCGAATTTGGTGACGGTGAGCGCCGAGGCGAAAGACAGCGAGTCCGGGTTGGCCGACAGGAAATCGGACAGAAGCCGCGCCACCGCAAAGTTCTGAACGTAATGTGCAAGCGTGTAGGGAAGCACCAGGACCAACGCGAAAATCGACTGCAGCTGCGCCGGCAGCACGCGGAAAGCCTTCAATCGCCGGCCGGCGGCCAGGATGAGGCTGACCAGCGTGACCGACAGCAGCGCCGGGAACAACAGATCGAAGGTCAGATAATGCCAGACGAGAATGATCTCGCCGCCGCGCCGGCCGAGCGCCGTCAGCCAGGCCATGCCTTCGTCCGGCGTAAACCCTAAAATGCGCATGTCGAGTGACGGCAAGCCGCCGCTCAACTGGCGGAAATAGAAGAATTCCAGAGCCGTCATGGCGATGAAAACCACCCCTGACAGGAAACAGAGCGCGCCTGCGTGGCGCGATAGCCGCAGGATCGTTGCCGTCAGGTTCCGCCCGAACCCGTACTGGTCAGGCTCCGCCGGGATAGTTCGGGCTTTCGCGGGTAATCGTGACGTCATGGGCGTGGCTTTCACGAAGTCCGGCATTGGATATGCGCACAAAAGTGGCGCGCTCGCGGAAATCGGCAAGATCACGGCCACCAACATAACCCATAGCGGCTTTCAGCCCGCCTGCAAGCTGGTGCAACACCCCAGACACAGGTCCTTTGTAGGGAACCTGCCCCTCGATGCCTTCAGGGACCAGTTTCAGCGTGTCGCGCACCTCGGCCTGGAAGTAGCGATCGGCGGAGCCGCGGGCCATGGCGCCGACCGAGCCCATGCCGCGATAGGCCTTGAAGGAGCGGCCCTGGTGCAGATAGACCTCGCCCGGGCTTTCGTCGGTTCCAGCCAGCAGCGAGCCGATCATGGCGGCACTTGCGCCGGCGGCGAGCGCCTTGGCAAGATCTCCGGAATATTTGATGCCGCCGTCGGCGATCACCGAAACGCCGGATTTGTGCGCCGTCTCGACCGCCGACATGATCGCCGAAAGCTGCGGCACGCCGACGCCGGCGACGATGCGGGTGGTGCAGATGGAGCCCGGACCGATGCCGACCTTGACGGCGTCGGCACCGGCGTCGATCAGCGCCTGCGTGCCCGCGGCGGTGGCGACGTTGCCGGCCAGGATGCGGACCGAGTTGGATAGTTTTTTCGCCCGCGTGACAGCGTCGAGCACGCGTTGCGAGTGGCCATGCGCGGTGTCGATCACCAGAAGGTCGACGCCGGCATCGATGAGGCGTTCGGCGCGCTCGAAACCGTCATCGCCAACGCTGGTGGCGGCGGCGGCACGCAAGCGGCCCTGCGAGTCCTTGCTGGCGTGCGGGTTGAGCTGGGACTTCTCGATGTCCTTGACGGTGATCAATCCGACGCAATTGCCCTGCCTGTCGACGACCACCAGCTTTTCGATCCTGTGCTGGTGCAGAAGCCTCTTGGCCTCGTCCTGGTCGACGTTCTCCTTGACCGTGATCAGGTTGTCACGGGTCATCAGTTCATGGACCTTCTGCGCCGGATCGGATGCAAAGCGCACGTCGCGATTGGTCAGGATGCCGATCAGCCGCCCGACCTTGTGCCCACCGGTACCGCCATTCTCGACCACCGGAATGCCCGAGATCGAATAGCTGCGCATCAGGCCCAGCGCGTCGGCGAGCGTCGCGTCGGGGCCGATGGTGACGGGATTGACCACCATGCCGGATTCGAATTTCTTGACCTGACGCACCTGCTCGGCCTGTTCGGCCGGCGAGAAATTGCGGTGGATGACGCCAATGCCGCCGGCCTGGGCCATGGCGATGGCAAGCCGCGCCTCGGTGACGGTGTCCATAGCCGCCGACAGGATCGGCACATTGAGGTCGATGTCGCCGGCGATGCGGGTGCGTACATCGGTTTCGCCGGGCATGACCTCGGAATGACCGGGCTGCAGCAGCACGTCGTCAAAGGTCAGCGCCAATGCGCCGGTGGACGTTTCGATGATTTTTGCCATAGCCAGTCCTCGGAATACAAAAAAGCGCTGGACCGGAATGGACAGCGCCGACTCGTTTCTTCCCTTTCAGGATTGGCGCTGGCTGGTACCACGTCCGAGCGCCGATGAAAAGCCGATGATTTCACGCTCCCGGAAAGGAGACTTTTCGGCGAAGGATGCGACCTGTGGTTGCCGGTCGCACAAAAGTGACAGCAAATTAATGCGACATGCCGGCGAAGGCATGGTAACCGCCCGCCTCAAGGCCGACATGCAACCGGCAACGCAACATTCAAGTCTGGACGCGTTCCTTGAACCGCACCATTCCGCTTATACTGGCGGTCGCCCTTTTCATGGAAAACATGGATTCGACCGTCATCGCGACATCGCTGCCGGCGATCGCCGTCGACATCCACACCAGCCCGATCGCGCTCAAGCTGGCGCTGACTGCCTATCTGGTATCGCTGGCGATCTTCATTCCGATCAGCGGCTGGATGGCAGACCGTTTCGGCGCCAAGAATATCTTTCGCGCCGCGATCGCGGTCTTCATCGTCGGGTCGATCGCCTGCGCCCTCTCCGGTTCACTGCCGGCTTTCGTGGTGTCGCGCTTCCTGCAAGGCATCGGCGGCGCCATGATGACGCCGGTCGGGCGGCTGGTGCTGGTGCGCGCGACACCGAAAAGCGAACTCGTCGCGGCGATGTCCTGGCTGACCGTTCCGGCGCTGGTCGGGCCGTTGGTGGGCCCGCCGGTCGGCGGCTTCATCACCACCTACTTCACCTGGCACTGGATTTTCCTGATCAATGTGCCGATCGGGCTGATCGGCATCTGGCTGGCGACGCGTTTCCTGCCGGAGACCGAACCCGCGCAGACCCCACCACTTGATTTCATCGGCTTCGTGCTGAGCGGGCTGGCGGCATCCGGCGTGGTGTTCGGCCTGTCGGTGGTCAGCTTGCCCTATCTGCCGCCAATCGTCGGTGTCCTCACCGTAGCGGTCGGCCTCGTATCGGGCGCGCTCTATCTGCTGCATGCGCGCCACGCCAAAAACCCGCTGCTGGCGCTCGAATTGTTCCGCAACCAGGTGTTCCGCTCCTCGGTGCTTGGCGGCGGGCTGTTCCGCATCGGCATTGGTGCTGTGCCGTTCCTGCTGCCGCTGATGTTCCAGATCGGCTTTGGGCTGACGCCGTTCCAGTCCGGCATGATCACCTTCGTCTCTGCAATCGGCGCCATCGGCATGAAATTCGTCACCGCGCTGATCTTCCGCGTCGCCGGCTTCCGCCGTGTTCTGGTTGTCGGTTCGCTGGTCGCCGCCGCCTCGATCGCCATCAACGGCCTGTTCACACCCGACACACCCTATCTCTTGATGCTGGCCATGCTGCTCGTCGGCGGCTTCATCCGCTCGATGTTCTTCACTGGCGTCAATGCGCTCGCCTATGCCGAGGTTTCGGCTGAAGACACCAGCAAGGCGACGCCGATTACAGCGGTGTTCCAGCAGTTGTCGGTCGCGCTCGGCGTGGCGCTGGCCGGCGGAATCCTGGAAGTATCGACGAGCCTGAACGACAGGTCATTGACACTGGCGGATTTCCACACCGCGTTCTTCGTCGTCGCGGCGATTTCCGCCGCCGCGTCCCTGTCGTTCATGCGGCTGGCGCCCGATGCCGGAAACGCCATCTCGGGCCATGGCCGGCTGACCGTGCCCAAGACGCTGGAAACGGTGAGCCCGCCCGGCAACTGATGCGGCTGGCTTTACGTCTCGTCGTCCTCCGGCCCTTCGCTATGGCTCCGGGCGCTCGAGGCCTTCGGAACGTCCACTGGACGTTCCGATCCGCCTGACGGCGGACCGGCCTCTCGCCCTTTAAAATCTTTGGCCAGCAAATAGAGCTCCACCGACTCATCGCGCGAAGCCGGCGGCTTGACGTGATGCACGGAGCGGAAATTCTTCTTGAGCATCGAGAGCAGTTCGTTTTCGGCGCCGCCCTGGAAGGTCTTGGCAAGGAAATGCCCGCCCGGTTTCAGCACCGACAGCGCGAAATCGGCGGCCACCTCGCACAGATGCATGGTGCGGATATGGTCGGTCCGCTTGTGGCCGGTGGTCGGTGCCGCCATGTCGGACAACACGATATCGGGATCCCCGCCCAGCGCCTCGGCCAGCTTCTGCGGCGCCAGCGGATCGAGGAAATCCATCAACAGCACCGGCGCGCCGGGCACGGCGTCCATCTCCAGATAATCGATGCCGATGACATGCGGCTTGTCGGCCGTCGATTTCGTGCGCGCGGCCGCGACCTGGCACCAGCCGCCGGGAGCAGCACCGAGGTCGATCACCTTCATGCCGGGTTTCAGGAGATGGTGCTTGTCGTCGATCTCGATCAGCTTGTAGGCCGCGCGCGAGCGATAGCCGTCAGCCTTGGAGCGCTGGACATAGGGATCGTTGATGTGGCGCTGCAGCCAGCGGCGCGACGATTCCTTCAGGCCGCTCTTCTTCTTGATCCGCGTCTTCAGCACGCGAATGCTGGCGGACCCTGGTTTTTCCGGTTTCTTGGTCATTGTTCGATTTCTTGTCTGAGCATTATCTCTTCCGAAAACCGGCCGCCACTTTTCGGGATCATGCCCTGCCACGCCCATCGTTGCGCCAGACGCCGTCATCGGCCATCAACTCGCTCAATATGCCTTCGCGCAGGCCACGGTCGGCGACGCGCAGTCGCTCCGATGGCCATACCGCGCGGATTGCTTCGAGGATAGCACAACCGGCCAGCACCAGGTCGGCGCGATCGGCACCGATGCAAGGATTGGCGCAGCGCTGCTGGAAATCCCAGCCGACCAGTTTTTCGACCATGCGGTCGACGCTGTCGCGGTCCATCCACAACCCGTCGACACGACGGCGGTCGTAGCGCTCCAGATCGAGATGAACGCCGGCCAGCGTCGTCACCGTTCCGGACGTGCCCAGCAGGTGAAAATTCGGGCTGGCCTTGAGATGGCTCAGCCGGTCGCGACCGTCGAAGCTGGCCAGCCGGCCGGCGACATCGTCGACCATGGCGTCGAAGATCTCGCGCGTCACCGTGCGGCCGCCGAAGCGCTCGGCCAGCGAGACCACGCCGACCGGTAGCGACGTCCACGAGACGATGTGATTGGCGAGCCGTGGCGAACGACGGCCGGCGAGATCGATCAGCGCGATTTCGGATGAGCCACCACCGATGTCGAACAGCACGACGCCTTGCGTGTCCCGCTCGACCAGCGAGCCGCAGCCGGAAACCGCCAGCCGCGCTTCGGTCTGGCGATCGATGATCTCGAGCTTCAGGCCGGCCTCGCGTTCGACGCGGTCGATGAACTCGACGCCGTTGTCGGCCGTGCGGCAGGCTTCGGTGGCGATCAGCCGGGCTTTGCGGATCTTGCGGTTGCGCAATTTGTCGCCGCAGATTTTCAACGCCTCGACGGCGCGATCCATCGCCGGCTGGCCGAGCCGGCCATTGGCGGTGAGCCCCTCGCCCAGCCGGACGATGCGCGAAAAGGCATCGATGACGCGGAACTGGCCATGCCGCGTCGGCACGGCGACCAACAGCCGGCAATTGTTGGTGCCGAGGTCAAGCGCCGCAAACACCGGAAGCTCCTGGACCGGCGGCCGACGGGCGCTCTGTTCCGGCCGTGGCACTACAGCGGCGGGCAAGGCCACCGCTTCCGCCGGCCTGTGCGCCTCCGCCGCCGGGGCACCGGTTTTGCCCGGCGCCGGCGATCGATTCTCCGTGGGACGTGCCTCGTCGCGCGCAAAAACCTTGCGCCCGCGCCTTCGCTTGCGCCGCTTCTTGGGCTTGCCTTTGTGGGGTGCGTCGCCCGCCTGCCCGTCCGCGGAGCGGAGCTCCGTCGGGCGACGTTGCTGCCAGCTTGCGTTCCCCGGGCCAGCCGACCGCTGGGAAGCGCTGGACACGCCCACCTCCGGCGCGCCGGCGCCGGTGTCGTGGTCTTCCACTGTCGTTCCTTCCGGCGCCGCGCGAACCTATGATGGACGCAGCAGGCGCTTCAGTGTTTTAAGTTGCCGCCAGACTAACAGCGCCGCGCCCGATCACCAAGAGCCGCGTGCCGAATTTTGCCGGCAGGCCGCAAACCGCCGTTCCGGTGCGGCCGCGTATGAACCCGCACGCCGCAGATGCCGGCGCTACGCCTGCCGGCATCTCTTTCGGCCGCTCACGACGGACAAATCTTGCCGGCCGCCGCTGCGACAAGGGTTCGCGGTTGAATAGCCGGCTTCGATGAGGCATTTCTGAAATGAGCGGAAGAATCCGGCAAGCCGGCCTCCCACCAGCCACGGAAAAGGAAGCGGACCCGCAACGCATGGCAGTCAGGCAATGAATTGGCAGGCAATGAACTGGAGACGCTATTTCTGGCCGGTTGTCGGCATCGCCGCCGTGATCTTCTCGCTGCTGCTGCTCTGGCACGAACTGCGCGGCGTTTCCCTCGACGACGTCTGGGACGGTATCACGGCCATTCCGACCCGCGGTTGGGTCCTTGCCGCGCTGTGTTCGGTCATCGCCTATGCCTCGCTTGCCGGCTACGACCACATCGCGCTCCTGCATATCGGCAAGCGCGTGTCGTGGCTGTTCGTCACGCTGTGCTCCTTCACCACCTATGCGCTGTCGCACAACATTGGCGGTTCGGTGTTTTCGGGCGCCGTCATCCGCTATCGCGCCTATGGTACCAGGGGCCTGACCGGACAGGATGTCGGCGTGCTGGTGGCGATCTGCTGGATCACCTTCGTGCTATCGACGATTCTCGCCTCTGGCCTCGTTCTGGTGTTCGAGCCAGAGGTACTCGACCGGTTTTCCGGCATCGCCCATCACGGCCTGTCGGAAGCGGCCGGTATCGCGATGCTGCTGCTCGTCGCCGCCTATGTCTTCGGCAGCTGGCTGCATCTGCGCCCGCTGAAGATCGCCAGCTTTCAGCTCCACTATCCGGCGCTGCCGATCGTCGCCCGGCAGCTGCTGATCGGCCCGATCGAACTGCTGGCCGCCGCCGCGATCATCTTCTTCGCCCTGCCCGAAGCCCACAATCCTGGTTACTTCGTCATATTGGGCGTCTTTCTCGTCTCCTTCTCGATCGCGCAGATCTCGCATGCGCCGGGCGGCCTCGGCGTCTTCGAAGTGGTGTTCCTGGCGGGGCTTTCCGACATGGATCCGGTCGGCGTGCTGGCGGCGCTGCTGGTGTTCCGGCTGTTCTACCTGATCATCCCGCTGATTCTGGGCCTGGGGGTGGTGCTGTTCTTCGAACGCTCGCAGTTCAGCCGGACGGAACCTTGAGGCGTGGGATTGGACTGGGAGCCGCGCGCCGGCATCTGAAGTGTGGCGTCTGAATCACCTGACGAAACCTGCCATTGAACCACAGAGCAGGCTTGACTATTTTCCGCTGGCGGCTACAAGGCAGCGCTCACAGCGGCTTAGCCGCTCGGCCCGCACGGTTCATGACCGCGCCTGCTGGGGAATAGGTTAACGGTAGACCCACGGACTCTGACTCCGTTAGTCCTGGTTCGAATCCAGGTTCCCCAGCCAAAATCCCACAAGCAAACCGATGATTTAGCACGCCAATTTGGCATCGTTTTCATCTGCATCGCTATGTCAGTTACGCACAGTACCGGGCTTTTACGGGCGCTACCCGCAGTTGCCCGCAATTGAGCCGGTCGAGATTCCCGGAGCGAAAAAGATCGTTGCCGCCGGCGCGTGCTACTCGCTAAGCTTCATGAAGGTTCCAGCACAATGCCGCGTCATGCTCACTGACAGCCAGTACATTTTCGAAAGCATCAAGGAGGGCTGCTTGACGCTCTCCGATGACGAGTTCGTCATCGACAGGCTGGTGAAGTATTTCGGCAATGGGAGGATCCGATGGCATGTCGAATTCCGTGGGCATCGCGTCGAGCTGACGACAGGCCAGCTCAAGAAGCAGCCGACCTTCCGCAGGAAGATACTCGAACAGGCTGGGGTGCTGCCGCCCCAGCGTGCCGGAACCGACTACAGGCGATGGGCACTCGATCTGAGGAAGAATGCCATCGAGCTTCCGTGGCGGGATAGGCCGGTGGACGTCGGTTTCGCCATCGACAGGCTGACCAGCCATGGCGATGAGCGCTGGACGGTCGAATACCAGGGCAAGGCCATCAAATTCACGACGACCAAACTCCGCAGGCAGGTGAGTTTCCGCAAACGCATGCTGGCCAGGGCCAAGGTGTTGCCGCCTCAGTTGGACCCGGCTGCCTATCGGAAGTGGATGGACTGGCTCATTCAAAACGCCACTGACCCGCAGCCCGGCGATGTCTTGATGACGGAAAAAAGTTGGCTCGACGACCTGCCAGAGCTAGCCGGCTGGCAAAAATGAAGCGCCGCTTAAGGACCAGCTAGCAGTGGTGGCAATATCTAGAACAACAGCCCAAACTTGAATGGAAGACATGGACCGCTTCGACCTCGGCACCTACCGCCGCCCCATCTCCACTCGCTCGGCAGAAACCCAGCGTTGGTTCGATATCGGCCTCAACTGGTGCTACGGCTTCAACCATGAGGAAGGCATCAAGTGTTTTCAGAAGGCGCTGGAGACGGATCCTGGCTGTCCGATGGTTCATTGGGGCATCGCCTATGCCGCCGGACCTTTCTACAATCTGACCTGGAAGGAGCATGGCGAGGCCGAGGCCGACAGCGCGGCCAAGCGCTGCTTCGAGCATGTCCAGCTTGCGCGGGCCAATGCGGTTGCCGCCAACGAAATCGAGAAGCGGCTGATCGAGGCGTTGGCCGCCCGCTTCCAGAAGCCGCACCGGGTGAGCCCCGAGGAATTCGAACGGTGGGGTGACGCCTATGCCGCCGCGATGCGGCTTGTGTACAGCGACTTTCCCGACGACCATGATGTGATGGCACTGCTGGTCGAAGCGCTGATGATGCGCACGGTGCGGCGGCTGTGGAACCTCAAGACCGGCGCGCCGGCTCCGAATTCCGATGTCGTCGAGGCGCTCGATGTCTGCGAGCGGTCGATCCGGCTTGCCGATGAAGCCGGCGCGGCACAACATCCGGCGATCGTCCACCTGCACATTCATCTCCTGGAAATGTCCACCATGCCGGAGCGCGGCATGCGCTCGGCGGATCTGCTCGGCGAGATGTGCCCCGATGCCGGACATATGAACCACATGCCGGGGCACATCTATGTGCTGTGCGGCGAGTATGAGAAAGCCAAACGTGCCAGCGAAAAGGCGGTGCGCGCCAACGACCTCTATCTGGCCTATGCGGACGAGCCGACCTACTACTTGCTGGGCTGCTGCCACGATCTGCACCTGATGATGTTTACCTGCATGTTGTCGGGCCAGTACCAGCCTGCACTGTGGGCCGCCGACAGAGTGCGCAGCCTGGTCGCGCGCGACGTGGTCGCCATCCAGGGCCGGCCCAAACTCACGCAGACGGTGGAAGGCTACCATGCGATGAAATCGCATGTGCAAGTGCGCTTCGGCCGCTGGCAGGAGATCATCGACGAACCGGTGACCGACGATCCGGGCCTCTATGTGCTGACGGCGGCCATGCAGCACTACGCCAAGGGTGTGGCGCATGCGACGCTGGGGAATTTCGCTGAAGCCGAGCGCGAGCGCGAAGAATTCCATCGGCATCTGAAAGGCATTGCGCCCGAGCGGCGCTTCCTCAGCAACCCGGCGCAGGCTTCGCTGGCTGTCGGTGTCGCTCTGCTCGACGGCGAGCTGGCGTACCACCAGGGCCGGCATGACGAGGCCTATGGCCATTTGCGGCAGGCGGTCGAGCTTGACGACAATTTGTCCTACACCGAACCGTGGGCCTGGATGCACCCGCCGCGCCATGCGCTGGCGGCGCTGCTTCTCGACCAGAGCCACGCGCAAGAAGCAGAACAGGTCTATCGCGACGACCTGGGCCTGAGCGGCAAGGTGCAGCGCTGCGCCCAACATCCGAACAATGTCTGGGCATTGCACGGGCTGGTGGAATGCCTGAAACGGCGCGGCGAGACTGATGAATTGTCGATACTGCAGACAAGCCTTGCCGCGGCGATGGCCAAGGCGGATGTGCCGATCACCTCGTCCTGCCTGTGCAGGACGAGCGCGCAGCAAGGCTGCTGTCACTGACGCGAAGTCAGCCTGCCGCCACTGTTGCGGCCGATCGGCTCGCCAAACAATTGTCGGCCGATCGTCGTTGGCGGTGGAAATCTCGCCGCCCGGTCGTGTCACCTGCCGATCGGCCAAGGCTCCATGCCGCGTCGTTCCACGCCTTCCTCGATCAGCACCGAGCAGTCTATCTCATCGTGAAGTTGGGCGTTTGGGTCAGACGAAAGCCAGGAAGCATAGGACCTAAGCTGCTTGAGCCTGGCTGTTTTCTCAAGCCGTGCCTGGCGCTCGTCCTCGGCTGGTTGAGCCGGTCTTCTGTTCTTCTGGGCAGGAAATTGCATCCTGGCTCTCCTCGATCACCGAGCCTATGGAGACAGACGCTCAATGGGACCTTGGCCTATTGCCAACACAGGCGCTGACGAGAGTCGCCATCCATCTTGATGATGGCGGACCCTTATCAACAATGCACCCGCGCCACCGCCGGGTGCTCCTGGTCCGGGTTCGCTGCGGCGCATCGGCACTCGGCAACCGGACTCAGATGCAGGGGAATGGAACCAGATCGGCCGTGCGACGTCATAGAAGCAGGTGCTCATACAGGAGTGTGACCTCCATGATCAGGCTCGTTCTTGCCGCGGCCGCCATGCTCGTCATGGCATGCGATGCAACGGCGGCGGCAAAACTGGACGCGGCCACCGTCAACAACGCCCAATTTGACGGCAGCGAAGCGAAAGGCGTCAGTGTGACCGTGCTGAAGGCGCAAATCCTCCTGGATCGTGCACGCTTCTCGCCAGGCCTGATCGACGGCCGCCAAGCAGAGAACTTCACCCGGGCAGTCAGTGCGTTTCAAGCGGCCAACGGATTGCCTGCCGACGGCAAGCTTAGCCGCGAGACATGGGACAAGCTGGTCGCGACCTCCTCGCGCCCCGCGCTTGAGACCTACGAGTTGACGCGCAAGGATGTGCGTGGACCGTTCACCAGGCGAATTCCGGCGCGCATGGAGAGGATGGCCCGCCTGCCCCGGCTCGCCTATCACAATGCCTTGGAAAAGATGGCGGAGCGCTTCCACATCAGCGAGCAGCTGCTTGAACGGCTCAATCCCGGCATCGGCTTCAGGAAGGCGGGGCAAAAGCTGCTGGTGCCAGCTGTCGCCCGAGGTGATCCGCCGCAAGACATTGGGAACGTCGAGGTCGACAAGAGCGCTCGCCAGGTTCGCGTGCTCGACCCTTTCGGCAAAGTGCTTGCGACGTACCCCGCCTCGATCGGGAGCCAGGAGAAGCCCGCGCCGAGTGGCGAGGCAGAGGTCAAACGCGTGGTGCGCCACCCAACCTATCACTACGATCCAGAGTTTGCCTTCAAGGGGGTGAAGACCAAGCGCCCCTTCACGATCGCTGCCGGACCAAACAATCCGGTGGGATCGGTCTGGATCGATTTGTCCATCGATAGTTATGGCATTCACGGGGCGCCGGACCCAGGCAAGATCGGAAAGACCTTCTCGCATGGTTGCATCCGCCTGACCAACTGGGATGCCGAAGACCTCGCCTCCAAAGTGCAAAAAGGCACAAAGGTCGTCTTCAGGGACGAAGCGGCAGGATCGGTCGAACAAGGATCGCAGTAGGTAGGCGCTACCGGCTAACCCGCTTTCGATCGTGGGGCTGGCGTCACCGAAGGCATGGGGCGGCGCCCCCTACCCCAGCCACTTCTCATAGTCGGACACCAGCAGGTGGATCGGGGCAACGTCTTCGTCGATGTTGGAAAAACGGCCGATCGGTTCGCGAAACACATTGTCGGTGAGATCGTCATTGACGGTCGAGACCTCGCCGATCAGCACGTCCTTGCCCTCGGCCCAGAAGGCATGCCAGACGCCGGGCAGCAGCGTAACGCTCTGGCCCGGGTCGAGCTTCAGGAGCCCACCCGCAGGCAGCCTGTGGATGGTTCCGTCGACCGGCACCGAAACCTCCGCCTTGGGATCGATGCCGCCGTCGCGGTCATGCATGAACAGTTCCAGCACCAGCTTGCCGCCGCCACGGTTGATGATGTCCTCGGCCTTGATGTTGTGGCGGTGCATCGGCGACAGCTGGTCCTTGCGCGAGATCATGATCTTTTCGGCATAGAGCATGCCCATGCCCTTCTTCATGTCCTCGTAGCGGCCGTTGCGAACGGTGAACAGGAACAGGCCGAGTTCCCTGAATTTCTCTTGCCCGTAATCGGTGATGTCCCAGCCAAGCCGCGAGGTGAATACGGCCGACGAGTCGACCTGACGCACCTTCGCCTCCTGCGGCGACCAATAGGCGAAGGGCGGCATGATGTAGCCGAACGAGCGGATGAAAGCGTCGGCTTCGCGGATGATGTCGTTGATGGCGGAGCGCTTCATGATCATGATCCCTTCGTATCGATTTGTCTGGCAAATCGCATAGCCGAACGTCGATGCGGTGTCGATCCATCTCGCCGCCTGTCCGGCGTTGCGCTTAGGCGCATGGACCACAAATCCGCTTCGCTGGCCGCGTGACATCACGGATTTTCAGGGCCATAAAACCCGCGGATTCCTCATGGGGTGAAAGATGATGCCGACCGTTCACGATCTCGATACGCCATCCATCCTGATCGACACCACGCGCGCGGAAGCCAACATTGCCCGCGCCCAGGCGCATGCCGACAAGAACGGGCTGAAGCTCAGGCCGCATATCAAGACGCACAAATTGCCCTACTGGGCGAAGAAGCAGGTGGCGGCCGGCGCCGTCGGCATCACCTGCCAGAAGATTGGCGAGGCCGAGGTGATGGCGGATGCCGGGCTGACCGATATTTTTCTTCCCTACAACATCCTTGGGCGCGCCAAGCTGGAGCGGCTTCTGGGGCTGCACGGGCGCGTCACCCTGTCGGTGACAGCGGACAGCATGGAGACGCTCGAAGGGCTGGCAACCACCTTCACCGATGCCGGTCATCGCTTGCAGGTGCTGGTCGAATGCGACACCGGCATGGGCCGCTGCGGCGTGCAGTCGGCTGATGAAGCGGTCGCGCTGGCAAGACAGATCGACAGAGCCGGCGGCCTCGCCTTCGGCGGACTGATGACCTACCCGGCCGCCGGGCGGGCAGCGGAGGCCGAAGCCTGGCTCACCGAGGCCAAGCAGGCACTTGCCGCGTCGGGCCTCGCCTGCGAACGCATCTCCAGCGGCGGCACGCCGGATATGTGGCGCTCCAGCGATACATCTGTTGTCACGGAGTATCGTCCAGGCACCTACATCTATCTCGACCGCTATCAGGTCGCCAAAGGCGTCGGCGGCCTCGACGACTGCGCGCTGACGGTGCTGTCGACGGTGGTCAGCCATCCCACAGCGACGCGCGCTATCCTCGATGCCGGGAGCAAGGCGCTGTCCAGCGATACGCTGGGTCTCGCCGATTTTGGCGAGTTGCTCGGCGTGTCGGGAGCGCGGGTGACGGGCCTGAGCGAGGAGCACGGCACCGTCACGCTTTCGGGCGACGGCAAGCTGCGCATCGGCGAGCGCGTGCGTGTCGTGCCCGACCATTGCTGCGTCGTCACAAACCTGTTCAACGAGGTCAATCTGGTCGACGGCGACACGGTGCTGGAAACGTTGCCCGTGGCGGCGCGGGGAAGGATGGGGTGAGGGTCATCGTCAAGGCCAGCGAACGCCGCAGTATCTTCAGCACGCCGGCGGGACAGCGCCCCCTCTGGCCTGCCGGCCATCTCCCCCTCAAGTGGGGAGATCAGCAGCTTCAGCGCCCCACTCACTGCTCAGAGATAGACGTTGGCGAAAGCGAAAATTACAGTCGACGCGCGTCAGTTGGCGGACCGCTCGGCCTGCCGTGCCGCAACCCTGCGCGTGGCAATCACCCGGCGGCGGCGGATTTCGGTGCGCATCGCCATCAGGTGCAGCGCGAAGAACAGCACGGTGAAGCCGAGCGCCATCACCAGTAGCGGCCATAGCAGGCTGGGATCGATGGTCGAGCCGCCCATGCGGAACACCGAGGCCGGCTGATGCAGCGTGTTCCACCAGTCGACCGAGAATTTGATGATCGGGATGTTGATGAAGCCGACCAGCGTGATGATGGCGGCGGCCCAGGCGGCGCGGCTTGCGTCGTCGAGTGCGCGGGTCAGCGCGATGATGCCGAGATACATCAGGAACAGCACGAAGACCGAGGTCAGACGCGCATCCCAGACCCACCAGGTGCCCCACATCGGCTTACCCCAGATCGAACCGGTGATCAGCGCCAGCGCGGTGAAGACGGCGCCGATGGGGGCTGCGGATTTCAGCGCGACATCTGCCAGCGGGTGCCGCCAGACAAGCGTGCCCAGCGCCGAGACCGCCATCAGCGTGTAGCACATCATGGCCAGCCAGGCGAAAGGCACGTGGATGTACATGATGCGGACGGTTATGCCCTGCTGGAAATCCTCAGGCGCGGCGAAGCTCATATAGAGCCCGACGGCGAGGATGAGTGTGGCGATCGTGGCCAGCCACGGCACGACCTTGTCCGCCAGCCCGACGAAGCGCGTCGGGTTGGCGAGATCCATCCAGCCGGTCAGGCGTGAAGTCGTGTCGCTCATGCGTTTCTACATAAACCGCCGCGGCGTTCGGGGCAATCGAGCGTGGTGTCGCAGACGCAATTGGGGCGGCCGTGCCTGTACTCTCACCTGGACCTATGGTCCGACCTCCCACAAGGGGAGGTCGGAGAAAGAAGCTCAGGCGGCTGCTTCCTGCTGTTGCTGTACGGTGCGGCTGAGGCGGCGGACTTCCTCGTCGTTGAGCAGGCCGCCGGCGCGCAACAGGCTGGCAAAGCGGCCATTGCGCAGCGACAGCTCGGTGAAGCCGCCCATCTCGACCACCCTGCCCTTGTCCATGAACACGACCAGATCGGCGTCGCGAACGGTGGTCAGGCGGTGGGCGATGATGAAGGTGGTGCGGTCGCGGCGCAGTTCGTCGATCGCTTCCTTGACGCGGTCCTCGGTCTCGACGTCGAGCGCGCTGGTCGCCTCGTCGAGCACCAGGATCGGTGCGTCCTTCAACACGGCGCGGGCAATGGCGATGCGCTGACGTTCGCCGCCCGACAGCTGGCCGCCACGTTCGCCAACCACCGTGTCGTAGCCATTGCTCTTGGACAGGATGAAGTCCTGTGCGGCAGCCGCATTGGCGGCGGCATGAATCTCGTCATTGCTTGCATCGGCGCGGCCAACACGGATGTTGTCCTCGATCGAGCGGTTGAGCAGCCCGGCATCCTGGAACACGGTGGCGATCGAATGGCGCACCGACTTGCGGGTCACGGTACGGGTGTCGATGCCGTCGATCAGGATACGGCCATGGGACGGCGAGAAGACACGCTGCAGCAGGTTGATGAGCGTGGTCTTGCCGGCGCCCGTCGGGCCCACAATGGCGACGGTCTGGCCCGCCTGCACCTCGAAGGACACGTCGTCGATGCCTTGGCCGGAATTGGCAAATTCGAAGCCGACATTCTCGAAGCGGACATGGCCGGTAACGTTGGCAAGATCGCGTAGGCCGTCCGGCTCGGCGGCATCAGCCGCGGAGTCCTCGAGATGGTAGAAATCCTCGAGCTTGGCACGGGCCTCGGAAATCTGGTTGGCGAAAGCCGACATCTGGTCGAGGCGAGCGATCAACATCGTGGCAAAACCGGTGAAGGCAATGACGTCGCCGACACCCAACTGACCACGAGTCACAAGATAGGAGCCGATCGACAACACGATCAGCATCGAGATTGCCGATGACAGACGGTGCAAGGCATTGGCCAGCGCCCACCAGTCGAGCACGGGGTTCTGCGCGTCGAGCAGGTTCTTGACGTAGCGGCGCAGCGTATCGGCCTCGTGGCCGAGGCGATTGTAGCTCTGCAGCACCGCAACGTTGCTGACCGAGTCGGTCACATGCGCGAACACCTTGTGGTAGTGACGCTCGACCGCAGCCTGGCCCGCCTTGGTGCGGCGCATGACCATCCGGCCGATGCCGACATAAAGCAGCCCGAGGCCAAGCAGCACCAGCGACATGCGCAGGTCCATGCTGATCGCGGTCGGAACCAGCAGCACGAGGGCGACAGCCGTGGACAGATGCTGGCGCATGAATTCGAGCCAAAGGCTGAACAGGGTTTCGACGGCGCGCAGCATCGTGTGCAGCGCATTGGAGGTGCCGTGCTGATGGTGCCAGGCGAGCGGCATGGTGATCACACGCTCGAAGGACTGGCACAGCACTTCGCTGCGCCGAGCATGGGCGAAGCGGTCAGCGCCGCGCGCCACCATGACGAAAGCAACGATGTTGAAGGCGCCGAGACCGGCCCACATGACCAGCGTGGTGAAGACAGAGCCACGCTCGGAGATGGCGCCGATGACGCGACCGAACATAATCGGCTCGAGAAGCGCTACGATGGCGAGAGCCACGTTGGCCGAACAGATCAACGCAACGCGTTTCCTGTCTGCGGCCAGATAACCGAGAGCTCGCCAGTAGATTTGCAGAAGGGTCACCCCAGTTACTCCGCCACGCTGTTTATTGTGCACTGCATCATTTTATTCGTACCGGTTGATACGTCGCAAAACAATGGCCGTGTACCCCTTCAGTTCCCTTAGAGCGAACAAAAGATGGCGACGTTCCGAAATCTGCCGTGATCACCTAACGGTTTGAGAAGACAGGTAAAATGTCAGGCATGCGGCGAAATCATGGCAGTTGGCACGTGCTGCCACAATTTTAATCAGCAACAATGTCGGGCGGATGACTAAGGCCGAAATCGCCTTTTGCGAAGTATAGAGCGAAACAAAGCTGCAGGGCGCCCTTCCAGGTGAAGGGAGGCCAAACTCTCACTGCTCGTGGCGCCCCTGTCGGATGCCTCAAGCCTTTGATTTCATGCACTCCTCGGTGGCATGTCCTTCAATCGGCAGGCGGCAACGCCAGGCGGGACGGCCTCTCATCCCGCCGTGGCGGCAAAAGTCGCGCCCCGGATCCCAGGCCCGAGCGCATAGTTTTTGAGCAACATTGCATTAAGCCGGGATCCGGATGACCACCTCGGCAACTTCGCCGTCCTTCAGTTCGACTGCCGAAACCTTGGTCTTTGCCCCATTCACCTCCAGCGACACGGCCTTGGCCTTATTGTCGCGGATGACGCGAACCCTGAGTTCCGCTCCCAGCATTTTGAGATTTGCCGAGTAACCGTCCCAGTGGCTCGGCAGCTTCGGCTTGAACTGGACACGCTTGCCACGCCGTTCGATGCCCAGAATGCCTTCGACCGCAGCCCTGTAGAGCCAGCCGGCAGAGCCGGTGTACCAGGTCCAACCGCCACGGCCGCCCTTGCCGTTGCCTGCATTGTCGTCGCCGGCATAGATATCGGCCGCCACGACATAGGGCTCGACACGATAGTGCTCGGCCGTGGCCTCGTCGGTCGCATGGTTGACGGGGTTCAGCATCGAGAAACAGCGATAGGCCTCGTCGACCTGTCCCATCTCGGCAAGCGCGATGACGAACCATGTGGCGGCGTGGGTGTACTGGCCGCCATTCTCGCGCACGCCGGGCGGATAGCTCTTGATGTAACCCGGGTCCTTTTCCGTCCTTGCGAAGGGCGGCGTGAACAGCTTGACGATCTTCAGCTTGTCGTCGACGAGCAGCTTCGTTGCTTGCTCCATCGCGGTCGTCGACCGTGCCGGATCGCCCTCTCCCGAAAGCACGCTCCAGGACTGGGCGATCGAGTCGATCTTGCACTCCTGCGAGTTGCGAGACCCCAAAGGGGTGCCGTCGTCGAAACTGCCGCGCCGGTACCATTCGCCGTCCCATGCGGTGCTCTCAAGCGCCCGCTTCAGAACATCGGCATGCTTTGCCCAGGCCTGTGCTCGCTTGGCGTCGCCCTCGGCCTTGGCGACGGGGGCGAAGTCGCCCAGCGTCTTCAGCAGGAACCAGCCGAGCCAGACGCTCTCGCCCTTGCCCTGCTCGCCAACGCGGTTCATGCCGTCGTTCCAGTCGCCGCCGAGGATCAGCGGCAGGCCCGCGGGGCTGCTGCGCTTGATGGCGAGATCGAGCGCACGCGCGCAATGGTCGTAGAGCGACGCTGTCTTCTTCGAGATTTCCGGGGTGAAGAAGGCATCGTGCTCGCCCTCGCCCAGCGGCTGTCCATCGATGAAGGCCAATTGCTCCTTCAGGATGGTGGCATCGCCGGTGACCAGCAAATAGCGCGCCGTGGCGTGGGCAAGCCAGACCACGTCGTCGGAGATCAACGTACGCACGCCAGCACCCGTGCGCGGCAGCCACCAGTGCTGCACGTCGCCTTCGGGGAACTGCCGCCGCGCCGCGTTGAGGATTTGGTCGCGCGCCAGTTGCGGGTCATGCGCCAGCAGCGCCAGCGTATCCTGCAACTGGTCGCGGAAGCCGAAGGCACCGCTGGCCTGATAGAAGGCGGAGCGGGCACGGATGCGGCAGGCCAGGCTCTGATAGGGCAGCCAGTGATTGACCATGGCGTCGAGCGCCTTGTCAGGCGTCTCGACCTGGATGGTGTCGAGAAAGCCGCGCCATTCGCGCTCATTGTCGGCCAGCCGCTGGTCGAAATCCTTGACCCGGTGCTCTTGCACCAGCGCGCTAGCCTCCTCGGCGGACTCGGCGTCGCCGAGCAGCCAGAGCAGCGTCACGTCGCCGCCAGCCGGAATCTCGACATCGCGGGCAATCGCCGCGCACGGATCGTCACCAGCCTCGACACGGCCAGACAGCGCCGCACCACTCAGCACCGCCTGGGGTAGCTCGCTGGAACCATGCCGGCCCAGGAACTCCGATCGGTCTGTTGTCACCGAATGGACGCCACCGTCGGCCGCGAGGAAAGCAACGCGCTCGCCGAAATCCAGCCCGTAGGGGTTTTGTGCCAGCAGCGCGCCGCTGGCGGCATCCCGCGACGGGACGATGGTTGCCGCCGTGCGCGACCGGTGCCCGCCGAGCACCCATTCGGCATAGGCATAGACACGCAGCCGCGCCGGCACCGAGCCGGAATTCTGGATGCGCAGCCGTGAGATCTTCAGCGGATCGACCGGATCGACGACATGGGTGAGATCCATCGACAATGGTCCGCGCTTCGAGCGGAAGGTCGAGAAACCCTGGCCATGCCAGGCCTCGTAGGTCATCGAGGGATCGCGCACCATGGCGGCGAGCGGCGAGAATGCCTTGCCGCTCGCCTGATCGTAGATATAGAAGCCCTCGCCCGGCCGGTTCGAGACCGGATCATTCGACCACGGCGTCAACTGGTAGTCGCGGCTGTTTCGGCTCCAGGTGAAGGCGGCGCCCTCGGCCGAGGTATGGAAGCCGAACGAGGCGTTGGAGACGACGTTGATCCACGGCTGCGGCGTCGTGCGCCGGCCGGCCAGGCGCACGACATAGTGCCGCCCGTCGCCGTCGAAACCGCCAAAGCCGTTCCACTGGCTGAGCCCGCTGCCATCGGCGCTGACATTTGCCACCGCCTGCGAGGCAGGAGCATGCGTCGTGGGTGTCGGCGACGGCAATTCACGCGGAATCGGCAATGCTGCCAGAGCGTCCCGCGCCTGCAGAGCCGCCGCCTCGGCGCGCTCGATCTGGTCGAAGATGGTGCCATTGCGCGTGTGCAGGACCACCCGGGCGACAGCGAGCAGCGTCTTGTAGGTGGTCTCGTCCATGAGGTCGCGGCGCACCGCGAAAATGTGCTGGCGCGGTCCGAGCTCCTTGCCGCGCAGGCGGCTGTTTTCGCACAGCGTCTCGACCGCCCGTTGCAGGTCCTGGACATAGGAGGACGCCTGCTCGTTGACGACGACGAAGTCGATCATCATGCCGCGGGTGCGCATATATTCCTGGAAACGCAGCGCCTGGGCAACGATTTCGAGATCGGCGACATCGCCGATCCTGACCAGGAAGATCGGGAAATCGCCGGAAATGCTTGTCGGCCACAGGCTCGACTGCTTGCCCAGCCCCGTGGCGATGGATTCAGCGGGAAGACGCAGGAACGGATCCGGATAGATCAGGTAGCGCGCCAGCTTCTGCACATTGGCGGCATCGGTCAGGCTGAGGCCCATATGGCGGGTCTGCACCTGGCTGCGCGTCCAGGCAAGCATGGCCTGGCGGGCAAAGCTCTCCGGATGGTCGAGGCGGGCGATGGCTTCGTCCAGCTCGGTGCGGCCAGCGCCGACGACGGTCCAGAAGGTCAGCGATATCTTCTTGTTGGCCGGCACGCGCACCTGGCGGCGGAGCGACGCGACGGGATCGAGCGTAAAGCCTGAATGGCCGCCCAGCCTGGCGCCCGGGTCGAAAGCGGCTGCGTCGACGATGGTACGGCCACGGCCGATGAAGGCGCGCCTGTCGGTCTCGGCCTCGGCATCGCGCGCCGATCCGGACGGATCGGTGACGAAATGCACCATGGCGATATGGGGCTCGCTGGTCTCGCGCTTGCGCCGCGTGGCGAAGATCGCCGCGTTGTTCGCAGAGATTTCGGTTTCCACGAACATCTTCGAGAAGGCCGGATGCGCGTTGTCGGACGCCTCCAGGCCGAGCACCAGTTCGGCAAAGGAGGTCACTTCGATGTGACGGTCGGACGGACCGTCATTGTAGAGCGTGACCCGACGGCCCTCGCCATTGCCTTCCGAGATGACGATGCATTCGACCTCGGAGCGCAACGTGCCCACCGATTTGACGAAGCTCGCCTTGTCGTCGGAGAACAAGGTCTGCGCCTTTTCCTCGGCGGCGCGCTTCGGTTCGGCTGTAGCCGACCACCAGTCACCTGAGCCTGCGTCACGCAGGAAGATGTAGGAGCCGAGCCGGTCCTCGGTCGGATCCGGTTGCCAGCGTGTGACGGAGAGATCGCCCCAGCGGCTGTAGCCCGAGCCGGTCGCGGTGACCATCACCGAATAGCGGCCGTTCGACATGACGTTGGTCGACCGCAGCGACTGCAGCGGATTGAGCACGATGCGGGTGTCGGGGCTGTCGACTTCGGTCTCGTCCTTGGAGCGTTCGTCGGCCTCGGTCCTGACGGTCGCGGTCGGGATGTCGCGCGGCGCCCTCTCCTGCAGCAAGAGTTCGGCCGATTCGATGACCGGGTCGCTGTGAAAGCGGTCGCGCATGCGACCTTCGAAGATGGCGTCGGCAACCGCCGCGATCGACATGCCCGAATGGTGGGCCATGTAGTTCTGGACGACGACGTGATCCGTGCCTTCCGGCACGCGCTGCGGCGTGAAGTCGACGGCATCGTAGTAACCGTGGCGGCCGAGCGCCCCGATCTCCCGCAATCGGGCGAGATTCAGCACGGCTTCACGCGGGTTGAACTGGGCCGCGAGTATGGTGGCGTAAGGCGCGATCACCGTGTTCTGGCCAAGGCCGCGCTTCAGCCCGAGACCTGGAACGCCGAAATTTGTGTATTGGTAGGTCAGTTCGCGGTCGCGCGCATTGTAGGCGGCCTCCGAAATGCCCCACGGCACGTTCTTCTGGCGGCCGTACTGGATCTGGCGCTTGATGATCAGCTTGCTGGTCTGGTTGAGGATCGAGCCCTGCGGCTCCTTCATCACCAGCGGCGGCATCAGGTATTCGAACATCGAGCCGGACCAGGACATCAGGGCGCCCTGGAAACCGATTTCGACGATCGGCCGGCCAAGCCGGAACCAGTGCTCCGTCGGCAGGTCGCCCTTGGCGATGGCGAACAGGCTGGTCAGCCGCGCCTCGGAGGCCAGAAGGTCGTAGCAGCTTTCGTCGAGCTGATGTTCCTCGACCCGGTAGCCGATCGACAACAGCTTGCGCTCCGGTCGCATCAGGAAGGAGAAATCCATCTCGAAGGCGTAGCGGCGCGTGCGCTCGCGCAAGGTGAGCAGCTTGGCACGCAGCGCCTCGACGGCATTGTCGTCGCTGTGCGCGTCATGGACGTGCGCTTCGCAGGTGGCTTCCAGCCTTGCCGCCCAGTCGACAATGACGTCGCTCTGGGGCGACACGGCCTCGGTATGGATGGCGGTGGCCAATTTGCGGATCTCGCCGGCCAGCACAGCCAGGTTGATGGTGCGGATCGACGCCATTTCGGGCTGCGCCTTGATGGTGTCGACAGCGCGCCGCATGCCGTCGAGACGGTCCGCGAGACGCTGGCGCAGCGGGCGCAACTGACGGCGGTCGTCGGGCAAATCATCGAGGCTTTCGCTGAGGATGGTGACCGTGTCGAGAATGCCTTCGAAATCGCCCTGGAGATGGACGGAGGGCGCTTCGGCCCATTCGGCGCAGGCCGCCGCCACCGCCACCAGATGGCCAGCGAGATTGCCGCTGTCGACAGCCGAGATGTAAAGCGGATAGAGCGGCTTCAGTGTCGTCGTGTCGTACCAGTTGAAGAGGTGACCGCGCTCACGCGGCATGCCCTCGATCGTCGCCATGGTGGCGTCGATGCGGGTGATGGCGTCGGACAGGCTGATCCAGCCGAAGTCGCGGGCGGAGACGACGGACAGCAGGTAGACGCCGATATTGGTCGGCGAGGTGCGTGGCGCCACCACCGGCGCCGGGCTTTCCTGGAAATTATCGGGCGGCAGATGGTGGTGTTCTGCCGTCACGAAGCTTTCGAAATAGTGCCACGTGCGCCGCGCCACCGTGCGCAGCGTGTGGATGTCGGCCTGCGATATGCGCAGCCGATCCTCGGTTTCAGCCGAACGGCTGATCCAGCTGGCGATGGCCGGCGAGCCAATCCAGAACAGGGCGAAGAAGAAGGCGACGAAGGCGCCGGTCGAATCGGCCAGCACCGGAATGGCAAGGCCGACGAAGCCGATGATCACGGCGCCATACATCATGCCGTAATAGGAACCGACATCGTTGTCGCCCGCCTTGTGCGCCTGCGAGGCGGTGCGCCATTCCAAAAGGTTCTGGCGGCTGACGAAGAGCCGGTAGATCGTGCGCACGATGGCATCGCCCATCATCCAGGCGTTGTGCGCCATCAGCACGATCTTCAGCGCCACCATGGCGGTGCCGAAGGCGACGTCGCGTGCCAGGGCCGAGAAATGACCGCGCGGCGTCTGGTCGCCGCTCTTGGGCAGGATGGCGTTGACGATGTCGAATGTCGGCGCCATGAACAGGCTGAGGATCAGCAGGGCCTGCCATTGCGCGGCCTGCGTGAAGGGCAGCAGCGTCCAGCCGGCGATCGCCGCCATCACCCAGAAGATCGGCGTCAATGAGCGGCGCAGATTGTCGATCATCTTCCAGCGCGACAGCGCCGGCACGCCGGAGCGCGGATCGAGCATGAAGCCGAGCAGCTGCCAGTCGCCGCGCGCCCAGCGATGGTGGCGCGAGGCGTCGACCGAGTATCGGGTCGGATAGTCCTCGACCAGTTCGACGTCGGTGACCAGCGCCGCGCGCGCCAGCGCGCCTTCCAGCAGATCGTGGCTGAGGATGGTGTTTTCCTCGATGCGGCCCTGCAGCGCGGCCTCGAAGGCGTCGACATGATAGAGGCCCTTGCCGGTGAAGGACCCGTCGCCGAAGACGTCCTGATAGAGATCGGACACGGCAAAGACATAAGGGTCGAGGCCGCGATTGGCCGAAAACACCCGCTGGAAGAACGACGCATCGTCGCCCGATGTCAGCGACGCGGTGATGCGCGGCTGCAGGATCGCGTAGCCGGCGGTGACGACGCGCTTGCTGGCATCGAAATGCGGCCGGTTGAGCGGGTGGCAGAGCTTGCCTACGAGGGTGGCGACTGCGTCACGGGTGGTGCGCGTGTCGGCATCGAGCGTCATCACATGGACGACGTTCTCCGGCAGCGGCACGTCGAGCGGCAGGAACGTGGTGTCGCTGTCGCCGCGCAGCAGAAGATCGAGCTCGTGCAGCTTGCCGCGCTTGCGCTCCCAGCCCATCCAGGCCCCTTGCGCCGCGTTGAAGAGCCGGCGCCGGTGCAGGATGTAGAAACGCGGCGCGCCTTCGGAGGGATAGCGGGCGTTGAGACGGGCGATTTCGGTACGGGCGAATTCGAGGATTTCGGTGTCCGCCGCATCGATCTCGGTCTTCGAGTCTGGCCAGTCCGACAGCAGCGCGAAATGGATTTCATCGGCCGTGTTGGCGAGATGATGCACCTCGATGTTGCGGATGTTTTCCTCGACATCGTCGCGCGAGCCGATCAGCGACGGCACCACCACCAACGTGCGCGCCTCGGGCGGCACGCCGTGTCGGTAATCGTAGCCGACGAGGCGCGTCGGTTTCAGGAACAGCGATACGACCGTGTTGAAGAAGGCGAGCGCGCCCTCGCTGGCCGGCACGGCAAAAAGCGCCAGCATGAGGACGATCGAGGGCACCGACAGGCCAAGATTGGCAAGCGCGTTGCCGGACAGAACGAGAAGCAGCGCCGTCAGCGCAAACACGGGCACGACGATGCCGAGCCAGCCGGTCTTGCGGAAGGCACGCTTGACTGTCTGGCTGATGGTGGGCCGATAGCCGATCGCCTTCTCCAGCTCCAGCCGGCGTGGGCCGACGAGAAAGAAGCCGACATCGGTGTGGGCGGACCCGGTTAAAACGGCGTCGCCGTCACCATCGCTGGCGGCGTGGCCGGCCAACTCGATGGCCATCTCGGCAACGCGATATTCCGAAAGGTTCGAGCGGCGCGCCAATTCCTCGATCGCGGTCCGGTACTGATCGCGCGAGAAGAAGTCGAGCGCGGCGAAATCGGTGCGCTCGCGCAGCACGGTGTCGATGCGGCTGACGCCTTCGAACCACACCGTCCAGTCGACGTCGTTGATGAGGCGCAGGCCGCGGATGATGTTGCCCGTCGTCACATTGCCGCTGGACAGCGTGTGATGTTCGGAAATGATGATTTCCTCGGCATCGGAGCCGGTCTTTTCGAGCTCGCCTTCCAGCCATTCCAGAGCCTTGCCGGCATTCTGCGATCCATCGCGCAAGCGATAGAGCAGCTGGGTGGCGAAGGTGGTGTCCTGCGCGTGGGCGCTGAAGTTGGACAGGATCGACTGCCGGTCGGCGCTGTCGTCGGTGGCCAGGACCTTGTCGGCCACATCGTTGGCGATCTGGCGCATCTGGCGGGTGCGATTGACCCTGACGGCCAGCCGGCGGAGATTTTCGATCAGGACGAAGCGCAACAGCGAAGGCAGCGCCCAGAGTTCGCCGATCTTCAGCGGCTCGACCGACTGGAAACCCTGGACGATGGACTTGAACATCGTCGCCGAAACGGAACTGTCCGAATGCGCCACATAGGTCCAGGCCAGCGCCAGCGCGCGCGGCACAGTGCCGTTGTCAGGCAGTTTCAGCGTCGGCAACTGACGATAGAACCGGCGCGGCAGGTCGCGCTTAACCTGGAAAATGGTCTCTTCGACCAGGTAATTGTTGTCGAGCAGCCATTGTGCCGCCGGCGTGATCGTCTCGCCCCTCGCCTGCGCAGCATTGGTCGACCGGTAGACTTCCAGGATCTTCTTGGCGCTATCCCGGATACGGGCCTGAAAATCAAAGGGCGTCAGGCCGAACAGGTCCGTGAGGTCGCCTTTTGCCAGGCTTTCGCCAAGCAGCCGAAGGCGCTCTTCGGGCAGGTAATTGGAACGGATCGGCTCTTCGGTAATGGCCGGGAAGCTTGCGCTTGTCTTCTCGATTTGGGCAGGATTGGTCTGAATATTCATTGAAAATTCCGTAAGCGGGCACTGAGCGGCGTCACCGCCACGGCAATGGCCCTAAAACCGGTTCAAATGCAATTGGTTGCATAAACCCCACTTGCCGAAAGTTTGTTTCCGCACCGCGACAGGGCGTCATCTCTCAGCAAGACTCAAAGACAAGCACCCTACTTCCCACCAAGCCAGATCGGCGGAGAGGATTCAGGCTTTTTCGTGATGCCACCAGCAGCTTACGCTATATTTCGCCGGTACCGCGATCATGTTTGGAAACAAGCGTTAATCCTTGCCGGCGATGGCGCAGATCCGGATCACGAACAGCGTTGCCTCATGGGCGGGCTGGACAAGCAGGCCGGTGCTGACCGGACCGGACCGCAGCGTGTCGAGCGGCCCGAGGCGAACCGGTTCAGCGGCGGGCACGCTGACGTCGCCGTTCAAGCACAGGATCAGCGTTGTGCCGGCTTCAGTCCGGATTTCCACGGGGGCCGAAATCACCAGGCGTTCGACCGAATGCGTCATCCGGCTTCGGCGGGTCATGACATTGAGATCAGTGATCGGTCCGCCGATCAGCGCGGCCGAGGTCCGCACGTCGGCAGGGAAAGAAAACAGGGCAGTCGTCCTGTTTATGGATGTCGGCGGGTGGCCGGCAATCTCGAGGACGATGCCCTCGCCTTCGAGCACGGCAAGGGTGCGATCGATCCCGGCAAATTGCGAGAAAGGACCGCTCAATTCGACGCGCGCCATCGAGACGCGCCAGTCGAAATCGTCGAGCCCGGCACCAGTGGGCGAGACGGCGATTTCCGTCGTCACGCCGCCGCCGTTCTTCCACGGCATCGACCGGTATTCGGCTGCCCGCAGAACACGCATCGGCTCAACCAATCAGCCGAGAATGCCGGGCAAATTGAGCTGGTGCTCCTTGGCGCATTCGACGGCGATCTCGTAGCCGGCATCGGCGTGGCGCATGACACCGGTCGCCGGGTCGTTCCACAACACCCGCTCCAGGCGCCTGGCCGCTTCGCGCGTGCCGTCGGCGACGATGACCATGCCGGCGTGCTGCGAGAAACCCATGCCGACGCCGCCGCCATGGTGCAGCGACACCCAGGTGGCACCCGACGCTGTGTTGAGCAGCGCGTTGAGCAGCGGCCAGTCGGACACGGCGTCCGAGCCGTCCTTCATCGATTCCGTTTCGCGGTTCGGCGAGGCGACCGAGCCGGAATCGAGGTGATCGCGACCGATGACGACAGGCGCCTTCAGCTCACCCTTGGCCACCATTTCGTTGAAGGCGAGGCCGAGCCTGTGGCGGTCGCCAAGGCCGACCCAGCAGATGCGCGCCGGCAGCCCCTGGAAGGCAATGCGCTCACGCGCCATGTCCAACCAGTTGTGCAGGTGGGTGTTGCCAGGTGTCAGTTCGCGCACCTTGGCATCGGTCTTGTAGATATCTTCCGGATCGCCCGACAGAGCTGCCCAGCGGAACGGCCCGATGCCACGGCAAAACAGCGGACGGATATAGGCCGGCACGAAGCCGGGGAAGGCAAAAGCGTTGTCGAAGCCCTCCTCCTTGGCCACTTGGCGGATGTTGTTGCCATAGTCGAGCGTCGGCACGCCGGCGTTCCAGAACGCCACCATCGCCTCGACATGTTCGCGCATGGAGGCGCGGGCTGCCTTCTCGACTTCCTTGGGGTCGCTGACGCGCTTCTCGCGCCACTCGGCCATCGTCCAGCCCTTCGGCAGGTAGCCGTTGATGGGATCATGCGCCGAGGTCTGGTCGGTGACCATATCGGGGCGAATGCCACGCCTGAACATCTCCGGCACGATCTCGGCCGTATTGCCAAGCAGGCCGACCGATTTCGCCTCCCCGGCCTTGGTCCAGCGCTCGATCTTTTCCAGCGCCTCGTCGAGCGTGTCGGCGCGCTCGTCGACGTAACGGGTGCGCAGGCGAAAATCGATCGAGTCCGGGTTGCATTCGATCGCGAGGCAGCAGGCGCCGGCCATGACGGCGGCGAGCGGCTGGGCGCCACCCATGCCGCCGAGACCGCCGGTCAGGATCCATTTTCCCCGGAGATTGCCGCCATAGTGCTGGCGGCCGGCCTCGACGAAGGTCTCGTAGGTGCCCTGCACGATGCCTTGCGTGCCGATGTAGATCCACGAGCCGGCCGTCATCTGGCCGTACATCATCAGGCCCTTCTTATCGAGCTCGTTGAACTTTTCCCAATTCGCCCAGTGCGGCACCAAATTGGAGTTGGCGATCAGCACGCGTGGGGCGTCGGGATGGGTGCGGAACACGCCGACCGGCTTGCCGGACTGGACCAGCAAAGTCTCGTCATCGGCCAGCGTCCTCAAGGAGGCGACGATGCGGTCAAAGTCGTTCCAGGTGCGCGCCGCCCGGCCGATGCCGCCATAGACGACCAGCTCGTTGGGATTTTCTGCAACATCCGGGTCGAGATTGTTCATCAGCATGCGCAGCGGCGCTTCCGTCAGCCAGGAGCGCGCGCTGATTTCGGTGCCGCGCGGGCTGCGGACTTCGCGGATGTTGTGGCGAGGATTGTTCATGGCGTCACTCCATAAAGGACCTGATGTCAGACGCGCGCCCAGGATGTCGCGGTCTCGAGGATTTTCCGCAGGGTGGCGCGGATCGGTGCTGCGAACTCTGCATCGTAAGGCACCGGCCAGTTGTCCGGCGTGCCCTTGCCATCGGGCTCGCGCATATAGCCGCGGTTGGAGAGTTCCATCTGCAGCGCATGCACACCTTGCTGCGGCTGGCCAAAATGGCGTGTGATCCAGCCGCCTTTGAAGCGGCCGTTGATGACAGAGGTTTCACCGGTTTCGGCCATGATCTGGCCGACCATCGCCTGCAGCGTCGGATCGGCGCTCCTACCGTCATTGGTGCCGAGATTGAAAACCGGCAGCGTGCCTTCGAAGAGGCGCGGCAGCACTGAACGGATCGAGTGGCAGTCATAGAGCACGATCTTTTCGTGCAAGCCACGCAACCGGTCGATCTCGACCTGCAAGGCGGCATGGTAGGGCACGAAGAATTTCTCGCGACGTTCGTCGATCTCCGACGGCCCCGGTTCTTCGCCCTCGCGATAGAGCGGGTCGCCATCGAAAGTCTCGGTCGGGCAAAGGCCGGTCGTCGCCTGGCCGGGGTAAAGCGAGGCGCCGGAGGGATCGCGGTTGACGTCGATGACGGTGCGCGAGGTCGCGGTGTGCACCACCGTCGCCCCGAGGCCGGCAGCAAAGTCATAGAGATTATCGATCCACCAATCGCAGTCGCGGCGGCCGAGCCAGGGCGAGACCAGCCGATTCTCAAGGCCGGCGAGGTCGATGCCGGTGTGTGGTATCGACACCAGCAGCGGGGTCGTGCCGGGCGTGACGGTTAGCCAGGGCGTGGCGGTCATCATACCGCTCCCGAAATCGACGGCAGCGCTATCGCGCCAGCGGCCTTGATGGTTGCGCCAGTGCGGACCATGGCGATGGCCTTTTCCATGTCGGGGTGGAAATGCCGGTCATTGTCGAGATGCGGCACCTCGGCCCGGACCAGCTTGCGCACTGCCTCAAGGGCATCGCTCGACGCCAACGGGGCATGGAAGTCGCAGCCTTGCGCCGCGGCCAGCAATTCGATGCCGATCACCGCGGTGGCGTTCTCGACCATGCCGATCAGCCGGCGCGCACCGTGCGCGGCCATCGAAACATGGTCTTCCTGGTTGGCCGATGTGGGAATCGAATCGACGCTGGCCGGATAGGCTTTCTGCTTGTTTTCCGAGACGAGAGCCGCCGCCGTCACCTGCGGGATCATGAAGCCGGAGTTCAGACCAGGCTTCGGCGTCAAGAAGGCCGGCATGCCGGACAGTGCCGGATCGACAAGCATGGCGATGCGGCGTTCCGACAGCGAGCCGATCTCGCAGACCGCGAGCGCGATCATGTCGGCGGCGAAGGCCACCGGCTCGGCGTGGAAATTGCCGCCGGAAAGTGCGGTGTCGTCCTCGGCGAAGATCAGCGGATTGTCGGTAACGCCGTTGGCTTCGGTGCCCAGCGTGTCGGCCGCCTGGCGCAGCACGGTCAGTGCAGCGCCCATCACCTGAGGCTGGCAGCGCAGGCAGTACGGATCCTGCACGCGTTCGTCACCAACCCGGTGCGATTCTCGGATGGCGCTGCCGGCCATCAGATTGCGCAGGGCGTCGGCCGCCTCGATCTGGCCGGGATGCTTTCTCAGCACATGGATGCGCGGATCGAAGGGGGCGTCGGACCCTTTTGCCGCGTCGGTCGACAGGGCACCGGCGACCAGCGCCGATTGGTAGAGCACTTCGGCCTCGAACAAGGCGGCCAGCGCATAGGCGGTCGAAAACTGGGTGCCGTTGAGCAGCGCCAGGCCCTCCTTGGCGCCCAGTGTCACCGGCTCCAGCCCATGCGAGACGAAGGCGACCTTGGCCGGAAAACGGCCATGCGGGGTAAAACATTCGCCGACGCCGATCATCACCGCCGTCATGTGCGACAGCGGGGCAAGGTCCCCGGAGGCGCCGACCGAACCCTGCGCCGGCACCACCGGGATGACGTCGTTGGCCAGCATTGCTTCCAGCAATTCGATGGTTTGCGGCCTCACGCCGGACGCGCCCTGCGCCAGGCTGGCGAGCTTCAGCGCCATCATCAGCCTGCAGACAGCAACCGGCATCGGCTCGCCGACGCCGGCGGCGTGCGACAGAACGATGTTGCGCTGCAAGGTCTCGAGATCCTCGGCCGGGATGCGGACGCTGGCCAGTTTGCCGAAACCGGTGTTGATGCCATAGACCGGTTCGCCCTTGGCGACGATCCTGGCGACGGCCTCGGCGCTCGCCTTGATCTTTGGCCGGCAGGCGTTGTCCAGCTTGGGCACGGCGCCACGATAGATGGCGCGCCAGTCCGCCAGCGTCGCATTGCCGGGCTTCAGGGTCAGTTCGGTCATTGTCCTCTCCAAATGCGGGCATGCAGCGGGTTGAAGCCCATGCGGTAGACGAGTTCGGCGGGGCGCTCGATGTCCCAGATCGCCAGGTCGGCGGACTTTCCGACCTCAAGCGTGCCGGTTTCTTCCAGCAAACCAAGCGCGCGGGCCGCCTCGCGGGTGACGCCGGCAAGACATTCATCGACGGTCAGGCCGAACAGGGTCGCGGCCATGTTCATGGTCAGAAGCAGCGAGGTCAGCGGCGAGGTGCCGGGGTTGTTGTCGGTGGCGACAGCCATCTTGACGCCGTGCTGGCGAAACAGGCTGATCGGCGGCTTCTTGGTTTCGCGGATGAAATAGTAGGCGCCGGGCAGGATCGTCGCCACGGTTCCGGCCTTGGCCATCGCCGCTGCACCTGCATCATCGGTGTATTCGAGATGGTCGGCCGACAGAGCGCCGTAGCGGGCGGCGAGTTCGGCGCCATGCAGGTTGGACAGCTGGTCGGCATGGAGCTTGACCGGCAGGCCGGCCGCTTTGGCCGCATCGAAGACGCGCGCCATCTGTTCCGGCGAAAAGGCGATGCCCTCGCAGAAACCGTCGACGGCATCGGCCAGCCCCTCGGCGGCAACCGAAGGAAGAATCTCATTGGCGACCAGATCGATAAAAGCGTCCTTGTCGCCCTTGGCTTCCGGCGGCAGCGCGTGAGCGCCGAGGAAGGTCGTGCGGATCGTCACCGGCCGTTGCTCGCCCAGTTGGCGGGCGGCACGCAGCGACTTCTTCTCGTTTTCGAGGTCGAGGCCATAGCCGGACTTGATCTCGACGGTGGTCACGCCTTCGGCGATCAGCGCATCGAGGCGCGGCAGCGATTGAGTGACCAGTTCGTCTTCGCTGGCGGCGCGCAGCGACTTGACCGAGGAGACAATGCCGCCGCCGGCCCGGGCGACCTCTTCATAGGTGGAGCCGGCCAGCCGCATCTCGAATTCGTTGGCGCGGTTGCCGGCATGGACCAGATGGGTGTGGCAGTCGATCAGGCCGGGTGTGATCCAGCGGCCCTCGCAATCGATCGTCTCGACGCCTTGGGCAAGTGTTGGGGGCAGCTCCGACTCGGGGCCGGCATAGACAATGCGGCCGTCACGCGAAGCGACCGCGCCGTGTTCGACGATGCCAAGTCCGGCAGACCCTTCGGCCATGGTCGCGAGCCGCGCATTGCGCCACAGACGAAGATCCCCTGCCCGGCTTTTGCTCTGTCCAGCCATCATCTTTTCCGTTTCAATCGATGACGATTATGTATATACATATCGAAACGCACTGCAAGTGCCATCATCGCATGAGAGACAGAGAACCGGAGAGAAAAGTGGCAGCGATCTTTGCGGAACAGGCGCTCCTTCCCAATGGCTGGCGCGATAATGTGCGGATCACCCTGGCCGAGGGGCGCATTACAGCCGTTCAGCCTGGTGCCGCTGCGACAGCCGACGACGAACGCCACGCGATCCTGTTGCCCGGCATGCCCAATTTGCACAGCCACGCCTTCCAGCGCGGCATGGCCGGCCTTGCCGAGCTTCGCGGCCCCTCCGCCGACAGTTTCTGGAGCTGGCGAGAGGTGATGTACCGCTTCGCCCTGTCGATGACGCCCAATCAGGTCGAGGCGGTTGCAGCGCAGCTCTATGTCGAGTTGCTGGAGGCCGGTTTTTCCCGCGTCGGCGAATTTCACTATCTGCATCACGACCGCGATGGAAAACCCTATGCCAACCTCGCCGAGATGGCCGAACGCATTGCGGCCGCGGCCGGCGAGACGGGCATCGGCCTGACGCTGTTGCCGGTGTTTTATGCGCACTCGTCTTTCGGCGGTGCCGTGCCAAACGAAGGCCAGCGGCGATTCATCAACGATGTGAATCGGTTCTCGCGGCTTGTTGAGAAATGCCGCGAATCGGTTCGTGCACTGAATCAGGCTGTCGTCGGCGTCGCTCCGCACAGTTTGCGCGCCGCGACACCGGAAGAACTGATTGAGGTGACTGCCATAGCACCGGATGGGCCTATCCACATCCACATTGCCGAGCAGGTGAAAGAGGTCGAGGATTGCCTTGCCTGGTCGGGCGCGCGGCCGGTCGAATTTCTGCTTGGGCATGCCAAGGTCGACAAGCGCTGGTGCCTGATCCACGCCACGCACATGACCGATGCTGAAACCGTTGCCATGGCCAGGAGTGGCGCCATCGCCGGCCTTTGCCCGATCACCGAGGCCAATCTCGGCGACGGCACTTTTGCAGCGCCACTGTTCAGAGACCATGGCGGCCGCTTCGGGGTCGGCTCCGATTCCAACGTGCTCATCGGCCTCCCGGACGAGTTGCGCCAGCTCGAATATTCGCAGCGCCTCGCCCGCCGCGCCCGTAATGTGCTGGCGGTCGCCGGCGGCTCGACTGGCCGCGCCCTGTTCGACGCCGCACTCGACGGTGGCAGCGTCGCGCTTGGCGCCGGTGCTTCCGCGATCGCCGCCGGCGCCTCGGCCGATCTCGTCTCGCTCGATCCCAAAAATCCCTCGCTGGCCGGCAAGACCGGCGACGCAATTCTCGACGCCTGGATCTTCGCCAATGGCAGCAAGGTCGACTGCGTCTGGGTGCATGGGCTCAAACAGGTCAGCGGCGGCAGGCATGTGAAGCGAGAGGCCATCGCCGGGCGGTTTCGCAGCGTGATGACGGCGCTTTCGGCATGAGCATGGCCGACACAGTGGTAGCGGAAGGTGGCGGCTCGCTGCACCAGCGCATCCTGACCGACATTAGCGAGAAGATCACGTCCGGGGCCTGGGCGCCCGGCCATCGCATCCCGTTCGAGCACGAATTGAGCGTGCAATACAATTGCTCGCGCATGACGGTGAACAAGGCGCTGTCACAGCTTGCCAAGGCCGGGCTGATCGAACGCCGCCGCCGCTCAGGCAGCTTTGTGCGCCGGCCGCAGTCGCAAGCGGCGGTGCTGGAAATCCACGATATCCGCATCGAGGTCGAAGCGCTCGGTCTGCCCTATCGCTACGAGCGCGTGATGCGACACAAAAGGCGCAGCAGCGCCGGGGACCGCGCCTCGCTGGAATTGGGCTTGGCCGGACCGGTTCTGGCGCTGGAATGCGGGCATTTCGCCGGCGAGCGGCCGTTCGCGCATGAACAGCGGCTGATCAACCTCACCGCCGTGCCCGAGGCAGCGGACGAGGAATTCGTGGCCATCGCACCAGGGCCATGGCTGATCGGCCGCGTGCCGTGGAGCGAAGCCGAGCACCGGATTCGCGCTGTCGCAGCCGACAGGCATATCGCCGCGGCACTCGACATAGAAACCGGTGCGCCTTGCCTGGTGGTCGAGCGGCGGACATGGAGCGCCGAACATCCGGTCACCCATGTACGCTTTACCTACGCAGCCGAGAGCCACACGCTGGTGGCAAGGTTCAGGCCGTCGCAGGGGTGAGGCGTGTCCAGCCGCAGGCTGGCGAAAAGCCAACGATTTGGCTTTTCGAACACCGAACGCCCGGAGCCATAGCGGAGGGCAGCGGCGCCGACCCCCACCCGGACCTTCGGTCCGACCTCCCCACAAGGGGGAGGTAGAAGGCCGCCGATCAAATCGCCGCGGTAATAATAATCTCGACCAGATAATCCGGGGTGGCGAGCTTTGCTTCGCCGGTGGCGCGGGCCGGCGTGTTGCCTTGCGGCACCCACTTGTCCCACTCAGCGTTCATCTCGGCAAAGGTGCTCATGTCGGCCAGCCAGATGATCGCCTGCAGGATCTTGGTCTTGTCGGAACCGGCCTTGGCCAGCAGTTCGTCGATAGCTGCCAGGATATCCTTGGTCTGCGATGCGACGTTGCCGGTTGGCTGGCCGACCTGGCCGGCCAGATAGACGGTATCTCCGTGAATGACGATCTGGCTCATGCGCGGGCCGACATCGATGCGACGAATGCTCATTGGATGGTTCCTTCCTGTGGCGGTTGCGCTTCTTTAGAGTCGCCGCCGGCTTCGGGCAAGATCGTCAGGTCGAATCCCCTTGGGCCAATGGCATATGGATGTGCAAACACGGCAAGTTAACCCTGCGGCCGCAATTGCGCCGGATTGGCTTGTTGACTAATGTAATAACATCACATATCCAATCGACCGCTGCCAGCAGCCGGATTTCGCCGCCTACGGATCGCAGAATGACAAATACCTGCCTGACATTCCGCGACCTGACGCTTGGCTACGGCAGCCACCCGGCGATCCATCATCTCGACGGCACCATCCGCAAGGGCTCGCTGACCGCTGTGGTCGGCGCCAACGGCTCCGGCAAATCGACGCTGATGAAAGGCATTGTCGGCGTCCTGAAGCCAATGGCCGGCGAGGTTATCCGCGCGCCCGGTGTACGTGCCGCCTATCTGCCGCAGCAATCGGAGCTCGACCGCTCCTTTCCGGCACGGGTGGTGGATCTGGTTTCGCTCGGCCTGTGGCCACGGCGCGGCCTGCTTGGCCGCTACACCAGGGAAGATCGCGAAGACGTCAGCAAGGCGCTGATGGCGGTTGGCCTCGGCGGTTTCGAGAAGCGGCCGATCGACACGCTGTCGGGCGGCCAGTTGCAGCGCACGCTGTTTGCGCGTGTCCTGCTGCAGGACGCCGACCTCATCCTGCTCGACGAACCCTTCAATGCCGTCGACGCCAAGACGGTCGGCGACCTCATTGCCCTAATCAAGCACTGGCATGGCGAGGAACGCACCATCATGGTTGTCGTGCACGATCTGGACCTGGTGCGGCAGAATTTCCCCGAAACGCTGCTTCTCGCCCGCCAGCCGATCGCCTGGGGCGAAACCAGGGAAACGCTGAAGCCGGAAAACCTGTTGCGCGCCCGCCGCTTTCACGAGGCCTGGGAAGAAAATGCGCCCTGGTGCGAGCCGGGCGAGGACGCTCATGGTCACGATGACCATGGCCCCGATCACCATGACCATCGACACGGCGTCGGACCGAGGGCTGCCTGATGGACATGCTTTACGGCCTTGTCATCGCGCCCTTCGCCGATTTCGGCTTCATGCAGCGGGCTTTGATCGGTTCGCTGATGCTGTCGCTCGGCGCCTGCCCTATCGGCGTCTTCCTGATGCTGCGGCGCATGAGCCTGTCGGGCGACGCGATGGCGCACGCCATCCTGCCCGGCGCGGCCGCCGGCTTCCTGTTCTATGGGCTGGAGATCCTGCCGATGACCATCGGCGGCCTGATCGCCGGCGTCATCGTCGCGCTCGGCGCCGGCGCCGTCTCGCGCTTCACCATCCAGCGCGAGGACGCTTCGATGGCGGCGTTCTATCTGATTTCGCTCGCCATCGGCGTGCTGATGGTGTCAATCCGCGGTTCCAGCGTCGATCTCATGCACGTGCTGTTCGGCACCGTGCTGGCGCTCAACGATGAGGCCCTGACGCTGATCGGCGGCATCGTCGCGGTGACGCTGGTCAGCCTCGCCATCTTCTGGCGGGCGCTGGTCGCCGAATGCCTCGACCCGCTGTTCCTGCGCTCGGTCAGCCGGCTCGGCAGTCCGGTGCATTTCATCTTCCTCGGCCTTGTCGTGCTCAACCTTGTCGGCGGCTTCCAGGCACTCGGCACGCTTCTGTCGGTTGGGCTGATGATGCTGCCGGCCGCAGCCGCCCGCTTCTGGACAGTTCGCGTCGAGCCGATGTGCGTGCTGGCGGTGCTGATCGGCTTCGCGTCCTGCGTCGCCGGGCTGCTTTTGTCCTATCACGCGTCACTGCCGTCCGGCCCGGCCATCATCCTGTCGGCCGGCGTCGTCTATTTCGCCTCGATCCTGTTTGGCACGCGCGGCATTCTGCGCGCGCGCATCATCCATCACCGTCACAGAACGGCCTGATCCCGCCCCTAGAAGGAGACCCGTCTATGCTGAAATCGATCTATGCCGCCTTGGCTATGAGCGTTATAACATTAACCGCCTTTGGCGCATCGTCGGCCTTGGCGGCACCGCTGAAAGTGGTCGCCAGCTTCACCGTCATTGCCGATTTCGCCAAAAATGTCGGCGGCGACCGCATCGACGTCACCACCATTGTCGGGCCGGATGGCGACGCCCATGTCTACGAGCCGAGCCCGGCCGATGCTGTGGCCATGGCCAAGGCCGACATCGTGCTGGTCAACGGCCTGCATTTCGAAGGTTTCCTGCAGCGGCTGGTCGATGCCAGCGCCACCAAGGCGTCTATCATTACCTTGACCAAGGGCGTGACGCCGATCGATTTCAAGCCTGAATTCGCCGACGCCGACGCGGCCGAAGGTGCCGGCACCGGCGGCGGCAAGACGGTCACCGATCCGCACGCCTTCCAGTCGGTCGCCAACGCCAGGATCTACGTGAAGAACATCGCCGAGGCTTTCTGCGCAGCGGATGCGGACGGCTGCGTCAGCTACCAGACCAATGCCGCCGCCTACACGAGGAAGCTCGACGCGGTCGAAGGTGAAGTGAAAACTGCGATTGCCTCGATCCCGGAGAGCAAGCGCGTCGTCATCACCTCGCATGACGCCTTCGGCTATTTCGAACACGCGTATGGCCTGACCTTCCTCGCCCCGCAAGGCATCTCGACCGACTCCGAGCCATCCGCCGCAGACGTCGCCAAACTGGTCAATCAGGTGAAGCAGGACAAGGCGGCTGCGATCTTCGTCGAGAACATCACCAACCCGCGCCTGATCGAACAGATCGCCAGCGAAACCGGCATCAAGGTCGGCGGCACGCTCTATTCGGATGCGCTGTCGCAGCCCGACGGCCCGGCTGCGACCTATATCGACATGATGCACAACAACATCCGTCAGATCAAAGGCGCCATTCTCGGCAGCTGAGTATGAAGGATTGTCCAGCCGGGCCGCATCGGCCCGGTTGGATTTTCCGGCACGCAGTGTCTATTTGGCAGAGAATTCCTTCGGTACGGATTGCCGCCCATGTCGGGGAGTGGCAAGACTGCCGCCTGACCAGTTTGCGAGGATGCTGCCATGGAATACCGCGAAATCAGCGAGGACTATTCGGTTTCGGGCCAGATCCAGCCTGAGGACGTCGCCGCCATCAAGGAAGCCGGCTTCAAGAGCGTCATCTGCAACCGGCCCGATGACGAACAGCCCGGCCAGCCTTCTGCCGACACCGTCAAGGCAGTGGTCGAAGCCGCAGGGCTCGCTTTCCGCTACATTCCGGTGATCAGCGGCCAGATCACCGCCGAGAATGTCGAGGATCAGGCCGAAGCGCTCGACGAACTCGACGGCCCGGTCTTCGCCTATTGCCGCTCCGGCGCCCGCTGCACCAATTTGTATGGGTTGATCCAGCAGTCGAAGGGTTGAACGGCCTTTCCGTCATTCCGTAGGCTGGCGATCCTTCACACCCCCTCTGGCCTGCCGATCTCCCCCGCAAGGGGGGAGATCGGCAGCTTCGCCGCCAAGGCTCTTCCTGCAACGTTGGCGATTGGCGAAGGGATTCGCGACATCCAATCTCCCCCCTTGCGGGGGAGATGTCCGGCAGGATAGAGGGGGGTGCTGCCCCTCCGACGTATCAACTGAAATCCGTTCTGCCTAAATCGGTAACGCACCCGTCTCCTCCAGCGTTTCCAGCACGATCGCCGTCTTCACATGCTGCACCGATTCATGCGGCAGCAGCACGCCGTTAACGAATTCAGACAGCGATTTCAGGTCGGGCGTCACCACTTTCAGGATGTAATCCATCTCACCGGTCAGCGCGTGCGCTTCCTGCACCTCGGGCAGCCGTGCCACCAGCTCGCCGAAGCGCCGCGCATTGTCGCGGTTGTGCGTGGCGAGCGTGACCGAAATGACGTTGACCAGGGAAAAACCGAGCTTGTCGCGGTCGAGAACGGCGCGATAGCCCCTGATGAAGCCATCCTCCTCCAGCCGCTGGCGGCGGCGCGAGCATTGCGACGCCGACAGGTTCACCCGCTCCGAAAGATCGTTGTTGGTGAGCCGCGCATCACCCTGCAACAGCGCCATTATCTTGCGGTCGAACTGATCAATCCGCGTGTCATCCATGGCTTTTCCTTATATCATACACGCTTCACGCATGACATCATCATTTCAAGCGTTTGAATGCAAGCACCGTGCGCCTCCTCCGCGTTATGATCGTGTCAAATGGCCTTTTCAGACCAGGCCAGCTTTCGGAGGAATATGATGGGTCCCTTCCCGCACGACGCCCCGCCCGCCAAGATCAGCAAGGACAACCCGGCCGGCACCGACGGCTTCGAGTTTGTCGAATTCGCGCATCCGGAGCCGCAGAAGCTCGCTGAGCTGTTCACCCGTATGGGCTATGTTGCGGTGGCCAAGCACCGCACGAAAGACATCACCATCTGGCGGCAGGGCGACATCAACTATGTCGTCAATGCCGAGCCTGGCTCGCACGCGATGAAGTTCGTCGACAAGCATGGGCCTTGTGCTGCCTCGATGGCCTGGCGGGTTGTCGATGCCAAACACGCTTTCGATCACGCCGTTGCCAAGGGTGCCACGCCTTACGAAGGCGCCGACAAGGCGCTCGACGTGCCGGCAATCATCGGCATTGGCGGCTCGCTGCTCTATTTCATCGAGACCTACGGCAAGAAGGGTTCGGCCTATAATGCCGAGTTCGAATGGCTGGGCACTCGCGACCCGCGGCCGGAAGGCGTCGGCTTCTATTACCTCGATCACCTGACCCACAATGTCTATCGCGGCCAGATGGACAAATGGTGGGATTTCTACCGCAATCTGTTCGGCTTCAAGCAGATCCATTTCTTCGACATCGACGGCAAGATCACCGGCCTGGTCAGCCGCGCCATCACCTCACCCTGCGGCAAGATCCGCATTCCGCTCAATGAGTCCAAGGACGAGACCAGCCAGATCGCCGAGTATCTGAAGAAGTACAATGGCGAGGGCATCCAGCACATCGCTGTCGGCACCGACGAGATCTATGCCGCCACCGACAGGCTGGCTGAGAACGGGCTGAAGTTCATGCCCGGTCCGCCGGAGACCTACTACGACATGTCGTATGACCGCGTGAATGGCCATGACGAACCGATCGAGCGGATGAAGAAGCACGGTATCCTGATCGACGGCGAAGGCGTCGTCGACGGCGGCACGACCAAGATCCTGCTGCAGATCTTTTCGAAGACCGTGATCGGCCCGATCTTTTTCGAGTTCATCCAGCGCAAGGGCGACGAAGGTTTTGGCGAGGGCAACTTCCGCGCGCTGTTCGAATCCATCGAGCAAGACCAGATCAAGCGCGGGGTGATCAAGGTTCAGGCTGCGGAGTAGGTAGATTCGAACGGGGCTTCTTGCGGCGCGACCAATTATGACCTAAATTATGGTCATAAGGATCGCGCTATGAATGTTTCCATCGCCGAGGCCAAGGCCAAATTGTCGGAACTCGTCAGCCGCGCGGAAGCCGGCGAGGAGATCGTTCTCACACGCCACGGCAAGGTGGCCGCGCGCATCGTACCGCCGGCAGCGGCCGAACCACTGCCGCGTATTGGCGCCTTGAAGGGCAAGATTTGGATTGCGGACGATTTTGATGAACTCGGTCCCGAATGGGACGAGTACGTGAAATGACGGTCGGCCCGTTTCTCGCCGACACGCATATCATCCTGTGGTCGATTTCAGACGATCCACGTCTCAGCCAGCACCACCGCGCTATCTTGGCTTCGGAAGCGGTGGTGTTCGCGAGCGCGGCAAGCGTCTGGGAAATTGCCATCAAACGCTCAATCGGAAAACTCAACGCGCCGGACGATCTGCCAACGCTGCTTCCCAGAATGCAATTTCAGCCACTTGCCGTCACTTTGCAGCATGCGAACGCCGTCAGCAGCCTACCCCACCATCATGGTGATCCATTCGACAGACTGCTGATCGCGCAGGCGCAAGTAGAGAACCTGACCATCTTGACATCCGACCCGCATTTCGCCCGTTACGGTGTCGCTGTGGCATGATCGGCCAAGCAATTGGTCTCACAAACCCAGCCGCTCAACCTCCACTTGTCTCAGCTTCAAATCATAATCGAGCAAGAACTCGTCCAGTTGCGGCGGCTTGACCGACGTGCCGGACAGCATGGCGTGCACCTGGCCGCGGTGATGGATGTCGTGCAGAAAGACATGGGCGAGGATATCGCCGATGCGCTCGGGGATCATGCCGTCCTCGCGCCGGTCGGTGATGACGCGGCGATCGAGATCGTCGGCCGACAGCCTATCGCCAAAGGCGATCAGCCGCCGGTCGGCTGCGACCTGCGCGGCAAACAACGCCGCCGGCTCGTCGAGGGGCACGAAGTCGTCATGGGCGGCAGCACCGAGACCACCCTCTTCGAGAAAATCGAGATAGAGAAGATCGACCGCAAGGATGTGGTTGAGCGTTGCCTTGATCGACGGAAAGAAGCTGGTGCGTTCGGCCTCGAACTCACCGGGCTGGAGGGACAGCACCGCGCGGTAGAGCCGGTCGTTCGACCACAGATTGTTGCCGGCCATACGGCGCAGATGGTCAAGCAGGTTCACGAGATCAGCCCCCTGCCCGCACCAGATACAAGCCCGCCCACATAGCTGCAAATCCCGCAAGAACGATCAGCAGCAGCCGGTTCATGCGCCGACGCATGGCTTGCGTCTCCTCATCCCGGGCGACTTTCATGTTGGTGATGGTGTGCAACATCATCGCCTTGCGCGGAAAGCCGCTGCGGTTGGTCAGGTCAGGCGAGCGCGCCTCGATGCGGTAACTCAGCCGGATCGCCTGGATGAAGACCGCCAGTATGGCGAGTGCCCAGACACCGGCCAGCAGATAGACCCCCGTCATTCCCTTACCTCTCGTATTTCTCGACCTTCTGCTCGATGGCGCCGAAAATCGAATGCCCGGCCTTGTCCCTCATCTCGATGCGTACCGTGTCGCCGAAGCGCAGGAACGGCGTTTGGGCTTCGCCTGACACGATGGTCTCGATCATGCGCAGTTCGGCGATGCAGGAATAGCCGGCGCCGCCGGCCGAGACAGGTTTGCCCGGCCCGCCGTCGAGCTTGTTGGAGACGGTGCCGGAACCGATGATCGTGCCGGCGGCTAATGGCCGTGTCCTTGCCGCGTGAACGATCAGCGCCGGAAAGTCGAAGGTCATGTCGACACCGGCATTGGCGCGGCCGAACGGCTTGCCGTTGAGATCGGCAAGCAGCGGCAGGCTGACCTTGCCGCCGTCCCAGGCGTCACCCAGTTCGTCCGGCGTCACCGCGACCGGCGAAAACGCCGAGGACGGCTTTGACTGGAAAAAACCAAACCCCTTCGCCAGTTCCGGTCCGGTGAGCGCGCGCAGCGTGACGTCATTGACCAGCATGACCAGCCGGATCGCAGCGCGCGCTTCTTCGAGAGTGGCGCCCATCGGCACGTCGTCGACAATGACGGCGACCTCGCCCTCCATGTCGATGCCGAAGCCTTCGTCAGCCATGCGGATCGGGTCACGTGGCGGAATGAAGGCGTCCGAGCCGCCCTGGTAGATCAGCGGGTCGGTCCAGAAGCTTGCCGGCATCTCGGCGCCGCGCGCTTTGCGCACCAGTTCGACATGATTCACGTAAGCCGAGCCGTCGGTCCATTGATAGGCGCGCGGCAGCGGCGAGTGGGCGTCATGCTCGTGGAAGCGCTCCGCCGGCACCGCATTGTTCTCAAGCGATTCCGCTATTGTCGCGAGATGCGGGGCGATGCGGCGCCAGTCGTCGAGCGCCGCCTGCAGCGTGCGCACCAGGAACGAGGCGTCGGTGAAGCGTGTCAAGTCGCGCGAGACGACGACGAGTTTTCCGTCGCGCGTCCCGTCCTTCAATGTGGCAAGCTTCATGCAGTTTCCTCTCCTTGTGCAGCTTTCTCGCTGCTTAACTCCACAACAAGGCCGTCGCGGGCGATCGTCAAGTCGCCGGCCCATGTTTTCCTGACAGCGGCAGTCCAGTCGGCCTCGCCGATCCCGGGATCGTCGGCTGGAATGAGGTGATTGAGCACCAGTCTCTTCACCCCGGCATCGCTGGCGATGCTGCCGGCCTCTTCGGCAAAGCTGTGGCTGGCAAGCAGATGCTCTTTCAGCCGCGCGCCATTGCCGGTCCTGGCCACCAGCCGCTCGATGCCTTCCTCCAGCATGGCTTCATGGACGAGGATATCCGCACTCCGGGCGAATTCGGCGAGCGGCGGAAAGAAGGCCGTGTCAGCGGAGAACACCACGCTTTTCCCGCCGTGTTCGAAGCGCAGGGCAAAACAGTCGGTCACCGGCGGATGCTCGACGCGCAGCGCCGAAACCGTCAAGCCGCCCTGCTCGAGCACCTGGCCTTCGCCGAATTCGACGATCGAAACCAGGTCTCGAATATCCGGCCGGCCCTCGTCGACGACGCGGATTTCGATGTCGAAGTCCATCGCCTGGCAAAAGCGCTGCCAATAATGATCCGTGCCGGGCGGACCGAACACGTGGACCGGCGCCGCCAGACCCGCCGTCCAGGCGGTGTGGATCAGCGGCCCCAGTTCCAGCACGTGATCGGAATGCAGATGGGTGATGAAGATCAGGTCGAGCGATTTCAGGCTGATGCCGGCATCGACGAGACCCCGCGTGACGCCAAGGCCGCAATCGACGACGATGCAGCGGCCGCCCATCCGCAGCACCGACGAGCTCGGCCATGGACCACCCGGCCGCAATGCCGGGCCACCCTTCGAGCCCAAAAGCACCAACCGATCCGGCATTGGCTCGGTGCTCAAGACCAGTCGCCCTCGGGCGTGCCGTTGAAACGCTTCTTGAGGTCCGCCCAGCAATCGATGTAGTTGTCCTGCCGGGTTTCGAGTTCCGCGCCGTAGCGGGTCAGCATCTGCGGGTATCGGGTCTCGAACATGAACGCCATGGTGTTGTCGAGCTTGACCGGTTTCAGGTCCGCGCGCGAGGCCTTTTCGAAGCCAGGCGCATCCGGCCCATGGGCCAGCATCAGATTGTGCAGGCTGATGCCGCCGGGCACAAAGCCTTCTTCCTTGGCGTCGTACTGGCCATGGATCAGGCCCATGAACTCGCTCATGATGTTGCGGTGGTACCAGGGCGGCCGGAAGGTATCTTCGGCCACCAGCCAGCGCGGCGGGAAGATGACGAAGTCGATATTGGCCGTGCCCTCCTCGCCGCTCGGTGCGGTCAGCACCGTGAAGATGGACGGGTCGGGATGGTCGAACAGCAGCGCTCCGACCGGCGAAAAGGTCGCCAGATCATATTTGTAGGGCGCGTAATTGCCGTGCCAGGCAACGACGTCCAGCGGCGAATGGCCGATCTCGGTGACATGGAAATTGCCGCACCATTTCACCGTCAGCCGGCACGGCGTTTCCTTCTCCTCGAACCAGGCGCAAGGCGTCTTGAAATCGCGCGGATTGGCCAGGCAATTGGCGCCGATCGGGCCACGGTCGGGCAGCGTCAGCTTGGCGCCGTAGTTCTCGCAGACATAGCCGCGCACTTCCTTGTCGCCCAGCTCGACCTTGAAGACCAGACCGCGTGGCAGCACGGCAATCTCGCCGGGCCGAAGCTCTATGACGCCCATCTCGGTGACCAAGCGCAAGGCGCCGACCTGCGGCACGACCAGCAATTCACCGTCGGCGTTGAAGAAATGGTCGTCGACCATCGAGGTGTTGGCGACATAGACATGCGCTGCCATGCCCGCCTGACCGAGCACGTCGCCTGATGTGGTGATGCTGCGCATGCCCTTGATAAAATCGGTCGGCTCCTTCGGCATCGGCACCGGATTCCAGCGGTACTGGCCAAGCGCCAGTTCGTGATCACCGACATTGGGCGCGCTCTTCCACAAGGGATAGCTCGCCGGCTTGAAGCGGCCGGTGTGCTTCACACTTGGCCGGATGCGGTAGAGCCAGGAGCGCTCATTGGTGCCGCGCGGCGCGGTGAAGGGCGAGCCCGAAAGCTGCTCGGCGTAGAGGCCGTAGGCCGGCCGCTGCGGGGAATTCCGTCCTTGCGGCAGCGAACCGGGCAGCGTCTCGGTTTCGAAGTCGTTGCCGAAGCCCGGCATATAGGAAAAGGCCATTGCTTCCTCCCGAAATGGATATCAATTGACCAAACTGGTTTCATTTGTAACCATTGAAAATGTAACCATCAATGGCGACTTTGAAAAATGGTGATCAAGAGCGAAGCGTCCGACGCGCCTGAAATTCTCAATCTGGAAAATTTCCTGCCCTACCGGCTGCACCGGCTTGCCGAGGCCGTCAGCCGGGAATTCTCGAGGATATACAAGGATCGTCACGGCCTCACGCGTCCCGAATGGCGCACGCTGGCCGGGCTCGGACAGCGTGGCACGATGACGGCGACGGCGCTGGGCGAACAGTCGGCCATGCACAAGACAAAGGTTTCGCGCGCTGTCGCCGAACTCGAACGGCGTCGCTGGCTGACGCGAAAACCGGACGAAAAAGACCGCCGTATCGAACATTTGACGCTGACCGGAACGGGGCTTGCCGCCTATCGCGAGATGGTGCCGCTGGCGAAGGCGTTCGAACGGGATTTGCTGGCAAGACTAAGTGCTGAAGAGCGCGCGGCGATCACCAGCGGACTGGCTGCATTGGAGACCAGTCTGGTCCCGAGCTAGTCCAAGATCAAGCCAATCACTCTGAACGACAGAGTTCGAGCGAGACTGCGTGGGAGCTCCCACCACAGCCAAAGCATAGCATTGCCTTCGATTTGATCGTGATTTGCGTTGTCAGGCCGCGTATAATGCCCATCACACCGACGGGAGGACTACGATGAGCATTCGCACATTAAGTGTCCTGGTGACGCTGCTTGTAGGCACCTGCACATTTGCGCAGGCCCAGCAGACAAAGCCGATGTCGATCGAAGTGTTCCCTTTCGAATTGGAGGATAAGAGCGCCGGGGCGGGAATAATTCCCCCGGATGAATATGACAGGCGCTATCTGTCGGAATCGGCACAAGTTGCGAGGGACATGCTCTCCCAGTCTGGGCGTTTTACAGTAATTGATGTGCCGGCGAGGGATACACAGGCTGCTGCGCCGCACGGATTGCGCAACTGCGCTGGTTGTGAAGGCCCGATTGCCAAGGAGCACGGCGCGTCGCTTGCCTTGCTTGGCGTCGTAACGCGCGTCAACCGAACAGAACATACTATGTTCATTCGCATCCTTGACGCCGAAACCGGGAGACATGTTTCGGAGGGGTTTACCGATCTTCGCATGGGTGCGAACCACGCGTGGCCCCGCTCCGTGAAATGGCTGATGAAAAACAGAATTCTGCGGTAGGGCGGCATCTACCAGTCCATCACCACCTTGCCGGAACTGCCGCTGCGCATCGCATCGAAGCCGGCTTGGAAATCGTCGATGCCGATGCGGTGCGTGATCAGGCCGGAGACATCCAGCGGGCCCTGCACAAGCGCGATCATCTTGTACCAGGTTTCGAACATCTCGCGGCCGTAGATGCCCTTGAGATGCAGCATCTTGAAGATGACCTTGTTCCAGTCGATCTCGAAGCCGGTCGGCGCGATGCCCAGAATGGCGATCTTGCCGCCATTGTTCATGGTGTCGATCATGTCGCGGAAAGCGGGGGCGGCGCCCGACATTTCGAGGCCGACGTCAAAGCCTTCGGTCATGCCAAGCGCCGGCATGACGTCGCGCAGCTTTTCCTTCGAGGCGTCGACGACATGCTGGACGCCGAGTTTCTTGGCCAGCGCCAGCCGCACCGGGTTGATGTCGGTGATGACCACTTTGCGCGCGCCGACGCATTGCGCGACGAGCGCGCCCATGATGCCGATCGGCCCGGCGCCGGTCACCAGCACATCCTCGCCGACCAGATCAAAGGACAATGCGGTGTGAACGGCATTGCCCAGGGGATCGAAGATGGCGGCGATCTCGTCGGGCACATCATCGGGGATCGGCACGACATTGTGCTGCGGGATCGCCAGATACTCGCCGAAGGCGCCCGGACGGTTGACCCCGACGCCGAGCGTGTTGCGGCACAGATGTCCCCTGCCCGCCCGGCAGTTGCGGCAATGGCCGCAGACGATGTGGCCTTCGCCCGACACGCGCTGGCCAACCTTGTATTCGGTGACCGCAGCGCCGAAATCGGCAACGGTGCCGACGAATTCATGGCCGGTGACCATCGGCACCGGCACCGTCTTCTGCGCCCACTGGTCCCAATTGTAGATATGCACGTCGGTGCCGCAGATCGCCGTCTTCTTGATCTTGATCAGCACGTCGTTGGGGCCGATCTCCGGCACCGGCACCTCTTCCATCCAGATGCCTGGCTCGGCCTTGGCCTTCACCAGCGCCTTCATCATGTTCGACATGCTTTTGTCCCTTGAATCTCTTGATCCGGAAGCGCTTTTCGATTCCGGCCTTTCAGGAAATGACCCCGAGTTCGCGCCCGACGGCGGCAAACGCTTCCACCGCGCGGTCGATATCGGCGCTGGAATGGGCCGCCGACATCTGCGTGCGGATGCGGGCCTGCCCTTTCGGCACCACCGGGAAGGAGAAGCCGATGACATAGATGCCGCGCTTCAGCATGCGCGCCGCCATCTCCTGCGCCAGGCTGGCATCACCCAGCATCACCGGGATGATCGGATGATCGGCTCCGGCCAGCGTGAAGCCGAGTTTGCCCATCTGCGACCGGAAGCGCGCCGCATTGTCGTAGAGTTTGTCGCGCAGCCCATCGCCGTCTTTGATCAGTTCGAACACTTTGATCGAAGCGCCGGCGATCGCCGGCATCAGCGTGTTGGAGAACAGATACGGCCGTGAGCGCTGGCGCAGCCAGTCGACCACCTGGCCTTTGCCCGAGGTGTAGCCACCGGAGGCCCCGCCAAGCGCCTTGCCGAGCGTGCCGGTGACGATGTCGACCCTGCCCTCGACGCCGCAATGTTCGGCCGAGCCGCGGCCGTTCTGGCCGACGAAGCCGACGGCATGGCTGTCGTCGACCATCACCATGGCGTCGTATTTCTCGGCGAGGTCGCAGACACCCCTGAGATTGGCGATGATGCCATCCATCGAAAACACGCCGTCGGTGGCGATCAACCGGAAGCGGCAGTCTTTCGCCTCCTTCAGGCGCGCCTCGAGATCGGCCATATCGTTGTTGGCGTAGCGGAAACGTTTGGCCTTAGACAGCCTCACGCCATCGATGATCGAGGCATGATTCAAGGCATCCGAGATAATGGCGTCTTCCTCGCCCAGCAGCGTCTCGAACAGGCCGCCATTGGCATCGAAACAGGAGCCGTAGAGGATGGTGTCTTCCATGCCGAGGAAAGAGGAAATCGTGGATTCGAGCTGCTTGTGCTCTTCCTGCGTGCCGCAGATAAAGCGCACCGATGCCATGCCGTAGCCATAGCGGTCGAGCGCCTGCTTGGCAGCATTGCGCAAATCGGCGCTATCGGCGAGGCCGAGATAGTTGTTGGCACAGAAATTCAGCACCTTGTCGCCGCCGACCTCGATCTCGGCCGACTGCGTCGAAGTGATCAACCGCTCCGACTTGTAGAGGCCTGCCGATTTGAGCCCCGCGAGCTCGCTGTCGATGTGGGAGAGGAATGCTGCGGTCATGGTCGGCCTCGTTTGATGTGGGCTGACTGTCGTCTCGTCCGCGCGAAAAATCCATCGCAAAAACGACCGGATCGGTGGCAGGCAGCACGATGCGGCCCCGATGTCGATCATCATGCAGCCGCGGAAACGACGCCGCGACAAACGGTTCTGGCCGATGACCGCTCAAATGCCGGTACGGCGCTAAACGAGCCGATAACCATTTCGCGATCTTTCGACAGCTGCCCCTTGCCGGGCAGCCGTCGATTTCCGGTCCTGTTAACGTTTGCAGTTCAATGGTGCTCATACAAGAATCTTTTGGCAAGAATCCGTAGGCGAGAGGGCCGCCCCCGAAAATGTCGCAGCAGCCGGTGCAAACCGTTTCAGGCAAGCTCATACTGCTGATCAAGGCTGGCTATTGGCTGGCCCTGCTGATCATTGCGGCCATGGTGATCGCCTCCTTCATCCTGCTGCAGCAGATGATGGCCACCCAACAGCACAATCACAACTTGCTCGACATCGTCAGCACGCAAAAGACGCTGTCGCAGCGCATCGTCTTCCTTGCCGGTGCAACGGGTGCCGGTTCACGCGACAAGCAGCCGGCGCTGGTCAGCGCGCTCAAGCAGGCAACGGCGGAGTTCGAGACGAACTACGACCTGCTGCTCGATCAGACGGGAGCCGATCCGCAATCGCCGGCCAAGCTCGACCCGAAGTCGATCGAAAGCGTCCTTTTCGCCAAGCCCTTCCACCTCGACTATTTCTCGGTCGGGCTGATCGCCAATGGCGACCGCCTGATCTCGGCCTATGAATCGCAATTCAGCGGCAATGGCGGTTACAAGGGCGGCGGCGAGCGCGTCAATCTCGACGCCTCTGTCGCCAATGCGACCTTGTCGGGCTATGCCGCGCTCGGCCAGCGCATCACTGCCGACGCCGACGACCGCTCCGAGAAGCTGCTCGCTCTCCATCGCACGCTGTTCTACGCCACAATCGGCGTCATCATACTGGTGGCGCTGTTCATCTTTAGGCCGATGTCGAACGCCATCCTGCGCAAGACGAATGAATTGATCGACGCGCGCAATTCCATGGCCTTCATCGCGGTGCATGACGGCCTCACCGGCCTGCACAACCGCACGTTCCTGACCGATCATTTCGACACGCTGATCAAGGGCACGCACCGGCGTCGCGAACGCCTTGCCGTCGTCCAGCTCGATCTCGACCGATTCAAGCAGATCAACGATACGCTCGGCCACGCCGCCGGCGACTATGTGCTGGTCGTCACGGCACAGCGCATGCGCGATTCCTGCCGGGCGTCGGATCTGTGCGTGCGCCTGGGCGGCGACGAGTTCGTCATGATCCTCGGCGGCGCCGGCGGCACCGAAGACATCAATATGCTGGCGCGGCGCATCCTGGCACACATCAACGAGCCGATCGTCTTCCAGGGCACGACCATTCTCCCAGGCGCCAGCGCCGGCATCGCGGTCTATCCGATCGACGCCGACAATGCTGGGGATTTGCTGGTCCATGCCGATCTGGCGCTTTACTCCGCCAAGAAGCTTGGTGGCGGCAACTTCTCCTTCTTCTCCGAGGAGCTGCGCCGCGAACTCGACTATCGCAAGCAGCTCGAGCACGACATCAAGGTCGCCATCGCCGAGCGGGCGTTCCAGGTCTATTTCCAGCCGCAGGTATCGCTGACCAACGGCACGATCAGCGGCATCGAGGCGCTGGTGCGCTGGAACCATGCGGAGCGCGGCATGATCCCGCCCGGCGAGTTCATTCCGGTCGCCGAGAAATGCGGCTTCATGCCCGAGATCGGCCGCATCGTCATCACCAAGGCGATCAACGAGGCCGCCGAATGGAATCGCGCCGGCATTGCCTTCGGACGGCTTGCCGTCAATGTTTCCGGCACCGAGCTGCGCGAGCACGACTTCGATGTGTTTTTGTTCGAGACGCTGGAAAAGGCCGGGCTGCCGCCGCAGAAACTGTCGCTGGAAATCGTCGAATCCGTCATCCTCGATGACGAAAAGACGGGCATCGCGGCCAAGCTGCGGCACATCCGGGCAGCCGGCGTCCATCTTGAACTCGATGATTTCGGCACCGGCTATGCTTCGCTCAGCCATGTCAACCCGAACGAGATCGACCGGCTGAAGATCGATCGCCGCTTCGTCCAGAACATCCATGAGAATGGCGACAACTCGAAGATCGTCCGCGCCATCACCGAGCTGGCGCGTGGCCTTGGCATCTCGATCGTCGCAGAGGGCGCCGAAACCGAGGCCGAGCTCAATTCGCTGATGGCGATCGGCTGCGACCAGGTGCAGGGCTACTCCATCGCCTTCCCGATGCCGCACGACAAGGCGCTGGAATGGCTGACCGCCCGCATGCCCAAGAAGGCCAAGCTGACGGTGCTGCAAGGAAGCCTGGCATAGGTTTGCCTTTTTGTTTGTGCATGTCGTTATCCCAAAACCGCTGCGCACTTTTGGGCGACATGCACCGGCTCGCCTTGACAAGCCGTTGTGGACATGGCGGCCTTGTCGTGATCGCAACCGGATATCGGGGCCGATGACACCGTTTCGGTTTGTGCTGGCGGCGCTTTTGATTTTTGCGGTTCCCGCCCAAGGGGCCGATCGCATAATCTATCTTACCTTCGACGATGGGCCGCTGAACGGCACAAGCAACATCCTCGATGTGCTGGAAGCCGAGCAGGTTCCTGCAACCCTATTCATGGTCGGCATGCACGCACAGGCTAGCGCCGCCAACAGAGCGCTCGTCCAGCGTGCCAGGCAGCTTCCTTTGGTGACGCTCGGCAACCACAGCTACAGCCATGCTTACAATCACTACCGGCATTTTTACGGCGACACCGAGGGTGTCGTCGCCGACATGGTACGGGCAAACGCGGTGCTCGGGTTGAAGCCCCTGGTGCATGCAAGACTGCCGGGGCGCGACGTGTTCAGGCTGCCCTCCATGTCGAAGAACGACACTTCGCTTGGCCTCGCCCAGGAGGGGCGTGAAGAGCCCGATTACGAGTTTGTCGCGGCCTCAGGCTTCTATCTCTACGGCTGGGACCATGAATGGGTGCACAAGGACAACGGCGAGCCGGTGCAGAGCGTCGATCATCTGGTCAGCGAGATCGATCACCTGTTCGGCTATGGCCGCTTCGTCAAGCCCGGCAAGCTGATCCTGCTGATGCATGACGAGATGTTCCAGAACGCGTTCGACGGCAAGACGAAGCTGACAAACCTGATCACCGCTCTGAAGCTGCGCCATTACACTTTTGGGACAATCCAGGGCTACGACGACTGAGCCGGCAAAGACGGCAAGCTCTTCAGCGGATTGAGCATTGGCACACCAAGTGGCGCGAAATGACGCTCGTTGTCCGTCAGTATCGTTAAACCATGAACCTCGGCAGTGGCAGCGATCGCTATGTCTTCAAATCCAGGCCGGTGCGCCCTCGCCCGATCCAGGATTAGTCCGGCAGCATGCGCGGCGCGCAAATCGAAGGGAAGCACTCTTTCTCCATAAAGGTGCTGAACCGCTTGCCACCAGCCGCGCAGCGAGTTCGCCTTTGTTGTCGCACCCTCACGTTCGGCCTTCGCTATTCCAGCGGCAACTTCAGATGCGGTGACAACGGACAGGAACAGATGGTTGCTCGCCTGGTCGAGCCAAGTCGCCAATGCATGCCGATCCGCTTTCTTGGACGGCGCCATTGCCGAGATGATATTGGTATCCAGCAGAAACATCGACCGCGTTACAACGCGACCTTGCGAGCCGGTTTGCGGGAACGAGGCGGAATATCGCCAAGGTCACCAGGGAAGGCCGCCAACAATTGTCCAAAACTTGGCACGCGCGAAAGCCTTTCATAGTCTTCGAAAGACAGAATGACAGCCTGCTTGCGCCCGTGACGGGTGATGACGGCAGGCGTCCCGGCGACGGCTTGATCGACCACCGCTGAAAGTGTTGCCTTGGCATCCTTCAACTGAATCTCGCGCATAGCTTGCTCCAAAATGACTAGAGTGGTCATATAGCAGAGCAACTCGGATCAAACAAGGCCTGTCGATCCCCCCAAGATCATCCCACATTCGCCCGCAACACGGCCAGCACCTGCGCGAACTCCGCCAGCCGCTCGTCGGACAGTCCGACCCGCAGCCGCTTGTCAAAGGAAAGCGCAGCCTTACGCAATGTCTCGAACATCGCTTCTCCGGCCGCGGTCAGTTCGACCAGATGAACCCGGCGGTTGACGGGATCACGGCGGCGCGTCAGCAGGCCCTGCGCCTCCATCGCGTTGAGATGGTGGGTCAACGTCGCGCCTTGGATGCCGATCATGCCGGCGAGTTCACGCTGATTGGCAAGCTTGCTCGACTTGACCGACAGCAGAGTGAGCCAGACCGGCAGCGTGCCACCGGCCTCGACCAGGGCAGCGTCGAAGGCCTGGGCAACCAGCTTGGCGGTTCGTCCGAGATTCATGCCGACTGGCGGGCGTTCGAAGGGTGTCATTGCAGGACACTAGACGGTGTCATGCACGGATGGAACTGGCGCGACTTATACATTAACATCTAACCATTTGATATCTAATTACCGAGAGATGGCGGGCTAAAGAGGAAATCCGGTCATGCAATATGTCTACATCGTCGTTATCGGCCTTCATGTCATGGCAGGTGTATTCTGGGCGGGTACGACGATCGCGGTCGGCCGTGACCCGGACATCCGGGCGGAACGGTTCTTCCGGCCGCAAATGGGCGCTGCCGGTCTGGTTTTCCTGACCGGCATACTGCTCTGGTATTTCTTTCACGAGGGCGTTTTCGGCTCGATGGAGAAGGTGCTGGCGCTGGGCATCGTGACGGCCCTGATCGCCGCCGGCGTGCAAGGCGCGCTGGTGGGCTCAGCCAGCAGGCAGCTTGCCGGTGCCGATGCGGCAACGGAAAGCCAGTTGCGCGCGAAGATGACAAGAGGCGAGCGCATCGCAGGGGGGCTGCTGGTGCTGACCGTGCTGTGCATGGCCACCGCCAGAATGTTTTGAGCGCCGCCACGCAGCACAAGCTCGCAGAATCGTACGTTATCTGGCGACGAGCCAATGACGTGCGGGCGCGCGGTCAGACCGAAGTACACGGGCTCTCGTACGCAGGTCCGACCGCGCGCCACCGATCCTCGCAATAGCTAATTTCAGATACGCAAGCCGAACCTGATGCCGTCATAGATGGCGGCGTGGATGTTGCGCGAGGCGACCGCGTCGCCGATGCGGAACAGCACGAAGCCGCCTTCTGGATTGCGCTTGGGAAAGATGTCGCCACCACTCACCAGCCGTTCGTAGTCGACCGCACCGCCATTCTTCGACAGAGGCTTTAGCGATAGGTAGAGATCATCGAGCGGCAGCGTACCGTGCTCGACCACCACCTGGTCGACCCTGCGCTCGCCGCGCCAGCCATCGGCGAAATCCGAAGCCAGCTCTGCGATCAGTTGATTGCCCTCGCGCCGCACCGAACGCAGCCGCGTGTTGATGGTGATGGTGACGCCCTTTTCCTGAAAGGCCCTGATATAGGGCACATGGTTCATGCCGCCCATTTCCGGGGCAAAGAAACGCTCCGGCGATACAAGCTCGAGTTTCGAGCCGGCATTGGCGATCAGTTCGGCGGCGCCCATGCCCTGATGGCCGCCATTGTCGTCATAGAGCAGCACATTTTCGGCCGGCTTGACGCTGCTGGCCATGATGTCCCAACTCGAGGTGACAAGGTTGTCGCCGGCCGTCAGCGGCGGGTTCTGCGGCAGGCCGCCGGTAGCGACCACCACCACATCGGGCGACAGCGCCAGGACATCGTCTTTTTCCGCCCAAGTGTCGTAGCGGATCTCGACGCCGAGCCGGTCGAGTTCAGCCAGCCGCCAGTCGATGATACCGATCAGTTCCTTGCGGCGCGGGTTCTGCGTCGCCAATCGCACCTGGCCGCCGGCCTGGCTCGATGCTTCAAGCACCATCACCTTGTGGCCGCGCTCGGCCGCGACCCGCGCAACCTCCAGCCCGCCGGCGCCGGCTCCGACGACCACGATTTTCTGCTTCGGTCCTTCGGTCTTGACGATGATATGCGGGATTTCGGCCTCGCGGCCGGTCGCGGCATTGTGGACGCAAAGCGCTTCGCCGCCCTCATAGATGCGGTCGAGACAATAGGTGGCGCCCACGCACGGGCGGATCTCATGCTCGCGCCCCTCCATCACCTTTTTGATGATGTGCGGATCGGCGATATGGGCGCGGGTCATGCCGACCATGTCGAGCTTGCCGGTGGCGATGGCGTGGCGTGCGGTGGCCACGTCGGATATGCGCGCCGCGTGGAAGGTCGGGAATTTCGTCGCCGCCCTCACCTCTCCGGCGAAATCAAGATGCGGCGAAGAGCGCATGCCGGTTACCGGGATGACCTTGGTCAGCGCCGCATCGCTCTCGATCGAGCCACGAATGATGTTGAGGAAATCGACCTTGCCGGAGCCCGCCAGCCGCCTGGCGATTTCGATCCCCTCCGCCTTCGACAGGCCTTTTTCGAAATCTTCGTCGGCGACCATGCGGATGCCGACGACGAATTTGTCGCCGACAGCTGCCCGCACGGCATCGAGCACCATGTTGGTGAAGCGCAGGCGATTGTCCAGCGAGCCGCCGAATTCGTCGTCGCGATGGTTGGTGGCCGGCGACCAGAAGCCGTCCATGAGATGGCCGTAGGATTCGAACTCGATGCCGTCGAGGCCGGCGGCCTCGCAGCGCTGGGCGGCCGAAGCATAGTCGGCGACGATGCGCTCGATGTCCCAGTCCTCGATCGTCTTCGGGAATGCGCGATGCGCCGGCTCACGCACCGGCGAGGCCGAGAGCACCGGCAGCCAGTCGGCCTTGTTCCAGCCGGTACGGCGGCCGAGATGGGTGATCTGGATCATCACCTTGCAGTCGTGCTCGTGGCAGGCGTCGGCGAGCTCGGCCAGCCACGGCACGATCCTGTCGTCATAGACATGCAGATTGCCGAAGGCGGCCGGGCTGTCGCGCGAGACGATCGCCGAGCCGGCGGTCATGGTCAGCGCCATGCCGCCCTTGGCCTTCTCTGCATGGTAGAGCCGGTAGCGCTGTTTCGGCATGCCGTCCTCGGAATAGGCCGGCTCATGGCTGGTCGACATGACCCGGTTCTTCAGCGTCAAATGTTTGAGCTGGTAGGGCTGGAGAAGCGGATCGTTGCTGGTCATCGTCTTCCTGCGGTTTCAAATTGTGCTAATGAGCGGCAAAATTCGTTTTCAAGCATGTCGTCCCGCACGCACTCCGGGCGCATGCGACAAGGATTGCGCCCATGATCGACACCAAAACCCTCACCCAGCTCGGCGCGCACGTCGAGACGCCACAAAGCCCCGAAGCAGCGGTCCTGGAGACCGTACCGTTTTCGCGTGGTGACGGACCGCCGGCGATCGTGCGCTTCACCTGTCCGGAATTCACCTCGCTGTGCCCCGTCACCGGCCAGCCGGACTTCGCCCATATCGTCATCGACTACGCACCCGATGCGGCTCTGGTGGAATCGAAGTCGCTCAAGCTGTTCATGACCTCGTTTCGCAACCATGGCGCCTTCCATGAAGACTGCACCGTCATGATCGGCCGCCGCATCGTGGCGGCAACCAAGCCGCTGTGGTTGCGCATAGGCGGCTATTGGTATCCACGCGGCGGCATTCCGATCGATGTGTTCTGGCAAACGGGCGCTCCGCCCGAAGGCGCCTGGCTGCCCGACACCGGGGTGGCGCCCTATCGCGGGCGGGGTTGAGCTCGCCCATCATTCGCACTGATATTGGCTGAGTGCCCATTCGCCGGTCACCGACAGCAGGTCCGATATCTTCCAGTCGCCGTCGACCCTCTTGAATTTCCATTCCAGCCGGTGCGGGTTGCCCGATATGACGAAGGCGACGATGACCTTGGCCTGGTCGCCGTTGATCGCCTCGAGCGTCTTCAGGCTCTTGTCGATCTCGGCCTTGTCGTAATCGGCATTATCGAGTGCCATGTTGGGGTCGAGGCACTCGCCCTGCCCGGATTTGCGCAAGGCGTCGCTCTTGTCGAGCACGGTTTTGGCCGGGTCGATGAAATGGCTTCGCTCGGCTGGATCGATCTCCAGCCCGACCTGATCGTAAAACGGCCGCACCACAGCGGTCGGCGAGCCCGGCTGGATCGGTGCGGCCGGCGCGGCTTCGGCTGGCGACCATCCAACCGGCGGCGTTGCCGGTTCCACCCCGGTTCCGGGTGCATTTGCGGGCGGTGCCCCGCTGTCGCCCGGCTGGGTGCCGGCCGGGGCGTTTGCCGGCGGCGCACCCAACAGGCCTTGCGCGGCGGCGCCGCTCAGAGCCGCCAGCAGGCACACACCCGACAGTGCCAGGAACCGGCGATGGGCCATCGCTTCACTCCGGCGTCTGGCCGGCCATGCATTCCAGCGCACTGAGCGTCCAGTCGCTGGTCTTGGAAGCGATGTCCGATATCTTCCACTTGCCGTCGATCTTCTTGAGCGACCAGAGCATTTCACGCTTGGAATCGTCGCCCTCGGAGAACAGGCCGAAGGTTGCCGTGACCTGTGCGTTATCGCCATCCAGCTTCTCAGACAGTTTCAGCGTTTTCGAGACGGTTTTCTGATCGAAATCCTGGGCGTCGAGACCAGGATCGAAATCGATGCAGGCGACCTGGTCCGGGTTCTTCTTCGTTGCCTGGTCGTTCAGCTCGAACAGTTTCGTCACCGGTTCGGTGAACCGGTCCCGATATTGTTCGTCGGCCTCGAACTTGACCGCCGGGACATAGAAGAACTTCACCGCGTCGGATGCCGGTCCGGCGACGGCGGCGGCCGGCAGGGCTATCGAAAGGGCGGCAACGAGCACTGTCAGTCTCATGCAGAATCTCCGGCTTTTGATGGCTTGAGCCTATCAGTACCACGTATCCTGCATATCGGCTTTTTTGCGGCTCATGAAGTCCTGCCGCGCCTTGTTTCAGCCGTCCAGCCAGACGTTTTGAAGGTCCATCTCGAATGTCTGGTGGACACCATAGTTCTTCACCTTCTTGTACTGATGGCTGTAGAGCTTCTGCCAGAATGGCTGAATAATGACGCCCGAATCCTGCAGGATCTGCTCGACATCCTTCATGACCTCGCGTCGTTTCTCCACGTCGATGAGCGATAGCGCCTGCTTGAGCTTGGCGTCGAAATCGGGGTTGGAATATGCCGATTCATTCCAGGCCTCGCCGGTGCGATAGCCGAGCGCCAGCACCTGGACGCCAAGCGGACGCATGTACCAGATCGTCATCGAATAGGGATATTTCGTCCAGTCGTTCCAGAAGGTCGAACCCGGCAGCACCGTGCGCTTCACCTTGATCCCGGCATCGCGCAGCTGGCCGGCAATGGCGTCGCCGGTATTCTTCTGCCAATCGTCCTCGATGGTGATCAGCTCATGCTCGAAGTCAGCCTGTCCGGCTTCCGCCATCAGCTTCTTGGCGCCGGCGGCGTCGCGTGTCTTCTTGGGCAGCGGATAGTATTCCGGATGGATCGGGGCAACGTGGTGGTTTTCACCAGGGGTGCCTCGCCCGGCATAACCAAGTTGGAGGACCGCATTGTTGTCGACGGCCATTTGCAAGGCGTTGCGCACCCGCTTGTCGTCATAGGGCTTGTGAGTGATGTTGGTGCGGGCAACCAGCGTCGTCGCCGTCGCCACCTCCGATTTCACCAGATCCATCTTGTCGAGAATGTCGATGAAGTCGGCGGGCGACTCGAAATTGAGGTCGATCTCACCCGATTCGAACGCGTTAACGGTGGCGTTGAAATCGGTGCCGTAGTCGATGAACTCGACGCTGTCGAGCGGCGCTTCACCACCCCACCATTTGCCATTCTCACGACGCTTGACGACCGCCTTCTGGCCGACATCGTAGGAGACCAGTTCGAACGGTCCCGTGCCGATCGGCTTCTTGATCGGATCGGCACCATCGGCATCGAAGCTGCGATGGACGACGAGCGCCGGATAGTCGGTGAAATTCGGGATCAGTGAAATGTCTGGTTCGCTTAGCTTCAGCTTGACCGTGTTGTCGTCGACCTTGGTGATCGCACCATCCCTGGCCTTGCCGGTCTTTGTGTCGATCAGCGCGCCGACACGGGCGGCCATGGAATTGCCGGCGACATTCTTCTCGCACCAGCGCGTCAGATTGTGAGCGACGTCATCGGCGTTGAAGGCATCGCCGTTGTTCCATGTGATGCCCTTGCGCACATGCAGCACATATTCGGTGGCGTCGTCATTGATATCCCAGCTTTCGAGCAGAACCGGCTCGAAGGTGAACTGCCTGGTATAGCGGACAAGCGGCTCCAGCCAGCAACGCGAAATGTTCGCCAGTTCCACCCAGTCGTAAGTGCGCGGATCCTTCTGTCCCTTCACCGACATCGAGACGCGCAGCGTTCCGCCTTTCTTCGGCTCTTCGGCCAAGGCCCGATCCGGCACGGCAAGGCCGATCATGCCATAGGCAAGCGCCGTCGATGCGCCGAAGGCGCTTGCCAGCGCCAGAAACTCGCGCCGGTCGACACGACCCGCGCGTGCTTCGATCGCCATTGCCTCGATAGCGCTCGGCACGCGATCACCACTGCTTCTGAAGAATGCCATTTTTTCCTCCCGTCTGGTTCCCTTTGATCTTGGTTCTTCGCGTCAACTGACGCTGTCCGGCAGCCTCTCCTCGCGCCGCGCGATGAAATCCATCAGGCCATCGGCGATGCCTTCGTCGAGCTTCGGCTCCTCGTAATCCGCCAGCATATTGCGCGCCTTCTCGCGACCGCGCGTGTCGTGGTCCTTCGCCCCCTCTGCCTTCCACTGTTCGAACGAATTGAAGTCCATGATCGAGGGCATGAAGAAGGCGGACTCGAAATGTTCGAGCGTATGCTGAGTGCCGAGGAAATGGCCTTGCGGTCCGACCTCGCGGATGGCCGCCATCGCTTCCTTGAAATCGTCGAACGGCAGACCGCCGGCATATTTGTACCAGCCGATGAGCTGTTCGCAGTCGGTGGCGAATTTCGAATAGCCGCAGGTCAGGCCGGCCTCGAGCCACCCGGCGGAGTGCCAGATATAGTTGGCGCCGGCGAGGATGGCGGCATGCATCAGCATGTTCGCCTCGTAACCCGCCTGGGCGTCGTTGAGCTTCGACCCGACATGAAAGCCGGACGTGCGCCACGGCAGCCGGTATTTCCGCGCCAAGGCTCCCATCAGATACATCATCTGCGCCGCCTCGGGCGTGCCGCCCATCGGAGCGCCGGTCTTCATGTCCACCGTGACCATGAACTGCCCGTAGATCTGCGGCGACCCTGGGCGCAGCAGTTGCGTGAAGGCGACGCCCGCCAGCGCTTCCGCATTGACCTGCGCAACCGCGCCCACGGCGGACGCCGAAGTCGAGGCGCCGCACAGTGCGAAGGGTGCGAGGATCAGCGGCTGGTTGCTTCGCGCATAGACCTTCATCGCGTCCAGCATGGTGGCGTCCCACACCAGCGGCGAATTGCAGTTGGTGATCGACACCAGGACCGGATTGTCGCGGACATACTCCTCGCCGAACACGATTCCCGCCATCGCCATCGTGTCTTCCGCCCGCTCCTTGGACGTGACGATGCCCATGAACGGCTTGTCGGAATGCTTAAGCGCGGAATGGATGATGTGGAGGTGACGCTTCGGTACCGCGATTTCCATCGGCTCGCAAATGACCGAACTCGATGAATGCAGCGCCGGCGCCATGTAGGCGAGCTTGTGGAAATTGTTGAGGTCGGCCAGCGTGCCGTAGCGCCTGTTGTTGTCGAGGTCACGCACATAGGGCGCGCCATACATCGGCACGAAGATGGTATTGTTGCCGCCCACCCGCACCGTACGCTGCGGATTCCTCGCATTGAGCGTGAACTCCGACGGGACCTTCGATACCAGTTCCATCAGCAGGGCCCGGTCGATCCGCACACGAGTTTCCGAGACATCCGCGCCCGCCGCCTTCCACAGCGCGATAGCCTCGTCGTCGCGGAATTCGCATCCCACCTCTTCGAGGATCAAGAGCGACTCCTCGTGGATCAGTTCGACCGCCTCATCGGGGACCATCTGGTAGACGGGGATCTGGCGGACCAGGGTCGGGAACGACGTTACAGGGGCTCCGCGCAGCGCCTTGCGCCCCAGGCGGCCGCCACTGCGGCGGTTGGCATGTTCGGTGACTTCAGGGGCCGGTGCGTTCATGGCAACTCCATTCCACTCATGAAGGAGCCTAGCGCGACAAAATGGTGATGTGACGCTGGAAAATCCTGATCTCTTGTATAAGCTCAGATTATGCGAAGCCTGCGCCACCTCCTGCCCTCGGCCGGCAGCCTGATCGTCTTCGAGGCGGCCGGGCGGCTTTCGAGCTTCACCGCCGCCGGCCGCGAGCTCGGCATGACGCAGGCCGCCGTCTCCTATGCCGTGCGCGGGTTGGAAGAGCAGCTTGGCGCCAAGCTGTTCCAGCGCCGCCACCGCCAGGTTCTCCTGACCGAGGCCGGCGAGCGCTTCCATGCCGATGTCTCGCTTGGGCTTTCGCATATCCGCAAATCGGCGGAGGATCTACGCCTGCAGGCGACCGGCGGTCATGTCACGCTGGCCGCCTCGACCGCGTTCGGTTCGTTCTGGATGATGCCGCGCCTGCAGCAGTTCCGCGACGAACTGCCGGGCATCGACCTGCGTATCCAGACCGCCGACCGCGACCTCGACATCATCGCCGAAGGCATTCCGCTCGGCGTGCGCGGCGGCGCGCCGCGGGACTGGCCGGACTATCACTCGTTGCCGCTGGCGGACGAGGAGATATTTCCCGTCGCCGGCACCAGCTATGCGGCAAAGTTCGGCCTGCCCAAATCCGCTGCCGAACTGGCCACGCACCGCCTCATCCATCTGGAGGAGCCGTATCGCGAGGCGGCCAGCTGGGACGAATGGTTCCAGTCGGCGGGCGCCAATCTCAGCGATACCGCGCGCGGCCTGCGCATCAACGATTACGGCCTGGTGATTCAGGGCGTCATGGAAGGCCAAGGCATTGCGCTCGGCTGGCGGCATCTCGCCGAGCGGTTGCTGGCGTCGGGCTTGCTGGTGCCGGTGACGGATCATGTGCTGAAGACCGGCAAGGCGTTCTATGTCGTCTGGCCGAAGAACCGGGAACTCAGCGACAACGCCCGCAAGGTGCGCGACTGGCTGGCCGCTCAGGCATGAGGGGCAGTGCCTCCCAGTCCCTTGGAAGTCGGCGGGACAGCACCCCCCTCTGTCCTGCCGGAGATCTCCCCCGCAAGTGGGGAGATTGGCAGTTCCAGCCTCGCCACCCTTCCTGCAGCGCTGCAGATTGGCGAAAGCCGTGGCGACATCCGATCTCCCTCCTTGCGGGGGAGATGGCCGGCAGGCCAGAGGGGGGTGCTGTCCCGCCAGCATCATCGCTATTCCGCCGACATCGAATGCTTCCTCATCGGCGTCGAATCCGCCTATAGTGGCGCCATGCCCATCCGCCAGCTTTCCGAAACGATGATCAACCAGATCGCCGCCGGCGAAGTCATCGAGCGTCCCGCAAGCGTGGTCAAGGAACTGGTCGAGAATGCGCTCGACGCCGGTGCTTCGCGCGTCGAGATCGTCACAGCCGGCGGCGGGCTGAACCTGATCCGCGTCACCGATGACGGTTCCGGCATTCCCGAACGGGAGCTGACGCTGGCGATCGCACGTCATTGCACCTCCAAGCTCACCAAGGATATCAACGACATCCGCTCGCTGGGCTTCCGCGGCGAAGCGCTGCCGTCGATCGGCTCGGTGTCGCGACTTTCGATCCGCTCGCGCACGGCAGCAAGTGACAGCGCCGCCGAGATCGGCATCGAGGGTGGCCGCGTCCTGCCTGTCAGGCCGGCGGCGGCCAATCGCGGCACCACGGTCGAGGTGCGCGACCTGTTCTTCGCAACGCCGGCCCGATTAAAGTTCATGAAGGGCGAGCGCGCCGAAAGCTCGGCCACCAGCGATGTGGTCAAGCGCATCGCCATCGCCTTCCCCGCCGTGCGCTTCACGCTGGCCGGCTCGGACCGCTCGACGCTGGAATTGCCGGCGGCGGATGACAGCGCGGAAGGCAGCCTGCGCCGTGTCGCCCAGGTGATGGGCGCCGACTTTCCGGACAATTCTATTGCCCTCGACGCGATGCGCGAAGGCGTGCATCTGACCGGCCACGTGTCGATCCCGTCCTTCACCCGCGCCAACGCGCTGCAGCAATATGCCTATGTGAACGGCCGCCCGGTGCGCGACAAACTGATCGCCGGCGCCATACGCGGTGCCTACGCCGACGTCCTGCCGCGCGACCGCCATGCGGTGACGGTGCTGTTCCTGACGCTCGACCCGGCCATCGTCGACGTCAATGTTCATCCAGCCAAGGCCGATGTGCGCTTCCGCGATCCCGGCCTTGTGCGCGGACTGATCGTCGGGGCAATCCGACAGGCACTGGCCGATGCCGGCGTCCGCGCCGCCACCACGGGGGCCGCCGGCATGATGGCGGCGTTCCGGCCAGGGGCCGCATCCTACGGCCACGGTGGAGCGGCAAACGGCCACCGCAGCTACGACGCGGCCTACCGCGCCTCGGGTCCGTCCGGCTTCGATCCCGCCCGGTCGTCGCAGCGGCCGCTCGATATGGGTTTCGAGGGTGCGGGCTTCCAGCAGCGCGGCTTGCATGAAAACGAGCAAGCGGCTTTCGATGCCGGTCCGCAGCATAGCGCCGATGCACGCGCAGGGCAGGATAAAGCGGCCGAGACGCTGCTCGGCGCGGTGCTGGGCGCGGCGCGCGCCCAGGTGCATGAGAACTACATCGTCGCCCAGACCAGGGATTCGCTCATCATCGTCGACCAGCATGCGGCGCATGAACGGCTGGTCTACGAGGCGCTGAAGAATGCGCTGCACTCGCGCCCGGTGCCCTCGCAGATGCTGCTTCTGCCCGAGATCATCGACCTGCCGGAGGAGGATGCCGAGCGGCTTGCGCTGCATTCGGAAACGCTGGCCCGCTTCGGTCTCGGCATCGAGCGCTTCGGCCCCGGCGCCGTCGCGGTGCGCGAGACGCCGTCGATGCTGGGCGAGACCAATGTCGGGCAATTGGTGCGCGACCTCGCCGACGAGATCGCCGACAACGACACGGTCGACACGCTGAAGGAGCGGCTGGACAAAATAGCCGCGACCATGGCCTGCCACGGCTCTGTGCGCTCCGGCCGCCTGCTCAAGGCCGAGGAGATGAATGCCCTGCTGCGGCAGATGGAGGCGACGCCCGGCTCGGGCACCTGCAATCACGGTCGCCCGACCTACATCGAACTTAAGCTGGCGGATATCGAACGGCTTTTCGGGCGGCGATAGCTGCGGACGGATTGCGGGCCATCGCTTCACCACTTGAGACCGGCAAGCCAAGGAGATCGGCCGACAATGCGGTCACCCGCGATTTTCGCCTGGCGGCCCGAGCAGCGCGATCGCAGCCGCCGCCAGCAGGAGGATCGCACCGGCGATTTCAGCCCAGCCGACCGCCTCGCCGAAGAGCCAGGCTCCGGCCGCTAAAGCGACGATCGGCGAAACGAAGGCGTAGAGCCCGGCACGGACGGTGCCCCAATCACGCATCAGCACGAGATAGAGCGTATAGGCGACGATCGTGCCAAACAGCGACAGGAACAGCAGACTGCCGATGGCGGCCGGCGTGTGCAGCGCCTCGAGCGTCTCACCCGAGATCGGCTCCAGCACGAGCGACAGCGCAAGCAGTGCAACACCGCCGATCGCAGCCTGGACCATTGTCAGCGCCAGTGGTTTGACCGCGCCCACCAGCGGGCGCGAAACCACGCTGCCGAAGCAATAACAAGCGGTCGCAACGACGATCGCAGCGAGCCCGATGCCGCTCGAACCGCTTCCCGCGCCAAGCCGCGTCCAGAACAGCCCAACCAGCCCAATGCTGCCGATAGCGAGCGCGGAAGCGTGGCGCCAGGTCGGTCGCTCCTCGCCGGTGAATGCGGCAATCGCGAACAGCAGGATCGGGATCAGCGCCAGGTTGACCAGCCCCGACAATCCCGAGGGCACGTGCTGCATTCCCCAGAAAAGCAGACCGTAGGTGCCGGTATTGACCAGCAATGCCGAGACCACCGTTCGCCCCGTTCGCCCGTGGGCGAATGCCGCGCCGGCTCCACGCACCGCTGTTGCCAGAAGCGCGGCGGTCAGCAAATAGCGCGCCGCCGCCAGCAGTAGCGGAGGCACGTCATTGAGACCGAGCTTGATCGCCGCCCAGGTCAGCCCCCAGATCAGCGACATCACCGCGAAGAAGGCGAGATTGCGAACCACCAGATTCGCCGCTCAGCGCAGTCCCTGACGATCGACAAGTATCCGGTGGATGTCGATCCGCTCCGGCAGCTCGATCAGGAACTCGGCATCGCGGTCCAGATGATGGACTTTGGTCGGTTCGCCTCTGGTAAAGGCCGTCATCGCTTGCATGTCGGCCCAATACGAGATGGTTGTGAACCACGTCTCGGCATCGCGGTCTTCGCGCAGCAATTGGACGCCAAGCGCCGTCTTCTCGAGGGGCGGAATACCCTCGGCACGCAGGTATGGCTCATAGGCGTCGGCGACGTCGCGGCGGGTGCGACCGCGCCAGATGCGCGCGATGGTCGGTTTGGTCGGCATGAGGTTCTCCTTCAGACAGGGGACAACAACTGAGCGCAGCAAGCGACGCCGGGTGAGATCAGCCGTGAACACGAGCCAGGAAATCGCGGACCAGCGGCAGCGCGTCGTCGAAATGTGTCTCGAGCAGCCAGTGACCCGCCCCCTCGATCAGATGCAGTTCCGCATCGGGCAGATCGCGATTATAGGCCTGCGCCGACGCCGCGGGCATATAGCCGTCCTCTGGCCCCCAAACGATCAGCGTGGGCGGGTGGTGTTCACGCAAATAAGCCTGGTAACGCGGAAACCAATTGAGATTGGCTTCCAGCTTCTCCATCAGACCGACGGCGATCTGCCGACGAACCGGCGTGTTCATCAATGGCCAGTGAAGGCTCCAGAGATCGGGCGGCACGCGGATTGCAACGTCGTCAGCCACTTCCCCGATGAACTCGCCCCGGAACCCGTCCTCGCTCACCGCGGCCTCGAGCGGACGGTGCTTGTCGGCGGTCTTGTCGGTCCACCAAGCCTTGATCGTGGCGTATTTGGGGCCAAGCACGTCCTCGTAGATGTCGCCGTTCTGGATGATCAGGGCGCTGATCCGCTCCGGGTGCGAGATCGCATGCCGGAGTCCTATCTGCGAGCCATAATCATGCAGCCACAAGGCGTAGCGTTCGAGACCGAATTCATCGGCAAGTTTGGAAAGCACGTTGGAATAGGCGGCGAAATCATAGCCGAAGGCAGCCGAATCGGGTGTGCCACTGTATCCGAAGCCGGGCCAGTCGAATGCAATCGTTCGCCAGCGGTCGGCGAGCGCCGGCATCAGTCGGCGGAATTGGAACGAAGAGCAGGGATAGCCGTGCGGCAAGAGCAAGACAGGTGCTTCTGGCGGCCCTGCCTCGCGATAAAAAATGGATAGATCATCCAGTTGCATGCGTCGGTGCGTCGTTGCACCCGGCATTCGGACCTCCGTCGAATAAACACCGGCTAAACGCCTTTGACCGAGGGATCGTTCCGAATGAGGGAAACGGCAATATGGATCAGGCCGGATCTCCGGATGACCAGCAAGGCAGGCAAAGGCGCAACTCCCGCCCGGGGAATGGCTCCGACTTACCAAATCATCTCTTCAAATTCACCACGATGACACCGCCCAGCGCCAGCGCGCCGCCGATTATGCCGAGCAGCGTCGGGACTTCGCCCAGCCAGAAGAAGCCGATCAGCGCGGACATCGGCGAGACCAGATAGAGGAAGTTGGAGGCACGTGCGGCGGGCAGACGCGACAGCGCGGTCGCCCAGGCGGCATAGGCGATCAGGCTGGGCACGATGCCAAGAAAGATGACGGCGCCGAGGCCTGCCGTGTCGGCAACCGCCGCCTGCGAAAAGGCCGACGGCAGGAAGGGCGCCAGGCATAGTGCGCCGAGCACCATGTTCGAAGCCGAAATGGTCAACGGATGATGGCGGGCAAACAGCGGCTTCTGGACGATAGTGTTGACGGCCGAGCACAAGGCCGAACCAAGCACCAGAAGAGCACCGGTGTTGAAAGACAGGCCATGCCCGTCGGCCATGGCGATGACGCCAATGCCGGCGAAGGAAATCACCGTGCCGGCCCAGGCCATGCCCGAAAAGCGCTCGCCCAGCAGGACCATCGCCATGATGGCGGTGAAGATCGGGCTGACATTGATGATGAAGCCGGCGGCACCGGCCGAGACGGTCAGTTCGCCGAAATTGAGCATGACGGTATAAAGCGCGACGAAGATGGCGCCGCCAAAGACAAGGCGCCACACTTCGTCGAGCCTGGGCAGCACCGGGCGCTTGACGGCCAGGAAGATCGCCGCCGGCACCGCGGCGATGGCAAAGCGCAATGCACCCAATTCCAGCGGTCCGAAGGCGGCGAGACCGGCTCGGATGGCGGGAAAGGCAGAAGCCCAGCCGACCACCGTCAGCGCGACAGCAATGGCTGCCGTGGTGTCCATCCGCTGTGTCGAATTCAACGTGCCCGTCATCGCGCTCATCTCACTGCCCTCGTATTCTTCGGTCCTGAGAGGCAGAAAACGCCATTTCAGGCCAGTTGACAAACGACCAAATCGAGGATCACCTGTGACTATGGATCACAGCTCGGACACAATGGTGCCGCTCGAGACGCTGCGCGCCTTCGATGCGGCGGCGCGGACAGGCAGCTTTTCGGCGGCCGCCGAAAAGCTCAATATCACCCATGGCGCCGTCAGCCGGCAGATCGCCAAGCTCGAGGACTGGCTGGGATTGAAAGTCTTCGACCGTGGTGCGCGCGGCGTCTCGCTGACGATCGAGGGGAACCGGCTGCATCTGCGCACGTCGGAAGCCTTTGCGCTGATATCGACCCATTCCGACCGCTGGGTCGAGCCGCGTGGCACCGCCGTGGTGCGGCTGACCTCGATCCCCTCGGTCAGCGGGCTGTGGCTGATGCCGCGCATGGCGGCTCTGGAGAACAATCCCTCGAAGCTGCGCATCGTGCTCGATGTCGACATCCGCCAGGCCGACCTTGCCGATGAGGGTATCGATCTCTCCATCCGCTGTGGACGCGGCGGCATTCCGGGCCGCGTCTCGGTGCAGCTTTTCGAGGAACATGTCTTCCCCGTCGCGTCACCCGGGCTTGCCCGCGAGATCGGCCGCGGCGACCCGGCCCGGCTGCTCAAATATCCGCTGATCAACGATTCCGACGCGTCTGCCTGGCGCGCCTGGTTTGCCGCGCAAGGCATGGATTATCGCCCGCGCCCGCAGGACCGCCGCTTCGAGGACTACAATCTGGTGCTCGACGCCGCCGCCTATGGGCTGGGCATCGCGCTGGCACGCCCACCCCTGACCGGGCATCAATTGCAATCGGGCCGCATCACGCCCGTCGATGAGCGCACCGCGCTCAATCCGGTGTCCTACTGGCTTGACCGGCCGATCGGGCGGCCGCGTGCCGCAGCCGCCGACCTCGCCCGCCGCATCGCGGCAGAGGCCGGGCTGGCTCCGGACAAGATCGAGGCGTTTATCGAAGCCGAGCGATAGGCCTCTCGGACATATATCGAGAACCGGCCGATTCGAAGCTCAGCGAAGCAACAACAGAACGAACCCGAGGATCACGATTCCCAGAAAACCGGCCATTATCGAAACAAAGCCAATTTTCACCAGCAACTGCTCAGGGTTCGGCACCGCACCATGGGATTGATTGGCCGGCCTGTGCCTGCCCGCCAATGTACCCAGGGCGGCAGCGTTGCGCGGGACTGGAGCCTGCGGCGGGATAAGCGACAGCAATGACAGCCCCGCAACCTTGGCAGGGGCATTGTCATTGGCCGTTGTCGAAAGCGGCAAGAAGGCTCGCAGCGTTTCGGCTTCGGGTTCTGCCTTTCTCGCCGCGATCGTTGCCAACGCCGCCTCTTCGCCCGTCTCAAGTTGGGCAAGATAGGCATCGACGATGCCAGCCGATGCGATCTGCTGCGATTTGACGGCCATCGGCGCGGCCGGCAAAGTCAACAGCGCTGGCGCTGTCTGTTGTGCGAGCAGAGACGGCGCCGGCGGCTGGACCAGCGCCTTGACCAGTGCCGTCATGACTGGATCAGCCTGCCCCGAGGGCACTGCCTGCGGCGTCATCACTTCCCTGAGCAAGGCGGGAAGACGAGTGGAGGAAATGTCCATTGCGGCCTGCCAACACCATTTTTCCGCCTCACAATAAGCGTTCAGCATTGTCTCAGGCTTGTCGCATGCTTGACCTCGCCGGGAATTTATGGCGATGAAATCCTCATGAACCCTGGCGTCCCCGCATGATGAACCGTTTCGAAGGCCCCGGCGGCAAGGAAGCCCGCATCCGCTATTTGGATGGCGACTTCCAGGTTACCAGTCCCGGCGCGTTCGTGCGTTGCGCGGTGACAGGCGAAAGCATTCCGCTCGACGAGTTGAAATACTGGAGCGTCGCCAGGCAGGAGCCCTACATCAGCGCCACCGCCTCGCTGCGCCGCGAAATCGAGATGCATCCGGAGCTGCGTAAGCGCGGTTAGAGCAGTTCCCCGTTTCACGGAACGGCGAACCGCTCCAGCTCTTTGTTTGACGCAATTCCCAAGGGAAAGCGCTATGCGCTTTTTCCCAGGAAAACCGTTTCACACTTTTCCTGGAATTGCTTTAGCCCTTCAGCTTGCGCTGGCGCCAGGCATCGAGCGTCTCGTCGATGATGCGCTCGGGAACGTGGTCGAGTTCGAAGACCGTGTCGATCTCGAGCACCTCGAGCCGGTCGAGGAAGTCCTGTGAGGCGCCGTGGCGCAGCCGGGCGGCGTCCTTGGCGGTGGTGATGAGCACCAGCCCTTCGGCGTGCGCGGTCGCCGCCAACTCGGCAAGTTCGTCCTCGGCATAGAAATGATGGTCCGGAAACGGCCGCGTCAACGCCAGTTCGCCGCCGGCTTCGCGCACCGTGTCGAAGAATTTCTCGGGATGGCCTATACCGGCGAAGGCGAGGAACCGCTTGCCGGCAAGCCCTGCCTTGCCGCTTGGCTCTGTATGGGCCTCGAAGATCGGCCGGCCGGCGCGTGCCGCCTGGCGGACGACGGCGTCGGCGGCAGTGCCCTCGCCCATTTTCAACAGCCCGCTGGTGAAGACCAGTTGATCGACGATCCTGGCTCGGAGCGGACCGCCCGGAATGACACGGCCATTGCCGATGCCATAGCGCGCATCGACGACGACCAGCGCATAGTCGATGTGGATGCGGGCGCTCTGGAATCCATCGTCCATGATCAGGAAATCGCAGCCATGCCGTTCCAGCAGCAGCCGGGCACCGGCGGCGCGGTTGGGCGTCACCGCCACCGGCGCGTGTTCGGCCAGCAGGAGCGGCTCGTCGCCGACATGCCTGGCGCTGTCGTGATGGATATCGACGACATGCGGCTCGGCGAAGGAGCCGCCATGGCCGCGCGACAGGAAGCCTGGTTTCAGATGCATGCGCTTGGCCTTTTCGGCGAGCGCGATGGCCACCGGTGTCTTGCCGGTGCCGCCAACCGTAAAATTGCCGATGCACAGAACGGGTGCCTCGATCTTCTCGCGCTTGGCCCGCCGCATGCCGCGGCCGGCGGCGGCGGCATAGATGGCCGATAGCGGCGACAGCGCCAAGACCCGCCAGTCCGGCTCTTCCCACCAGAATGGTGGTGCTTCGGAGGCCACGTTAGCGCCCGTTAGCGCCCTTCAGGCGCGACTTGACGACCAGCGGCTGGATATAGGGCTCGAGCGATTTCAGCGTGCGCGCCAGCGCGCCGCGCATTTCGTCGACGGTCGCCACGCCTGCCGCCATCATCTCGTGGCGCGCCACTTCGTTGGTCAGGAGGAAATTGACGGCGCCGGCCAGCATGTCGCGATCGCGCACCAGCTTGGCGCCGCCGCTGTCGAGCAGACGCTGGTAGGCCTCGCGAAAATTCTGCACATTGCGCCCGGCGAGAACCGCCGTGTCGAGCATGGCCGGCTCCAGCGGGTTCTGGCCACCCTCGGAGGTAAGCGAGCGGCCGACGAAGGCGATTTCGGTCAGCCGGAGATAGAGTCCCATCTCGCCGATCGTGTCGCCGAGCAATATATCCGTGTCGGCGGCGATCCTGTCGCCCTTGCTGCGCCGCGCGACCTTCAGGCCCATGCCGGAAATTTGTGCCGCAAGCGCCTCGCCGCGATCGGGATGACGCGGAACGACGATCGTCAGAAGGCCATGGTGGCGCTTGTGCAGCGTCGCGTGGACTTCAGCCGCGACCACTTCCTCGCCGTCATGGGTCGAGATCGCCGCCCAGGTCGGGCGCGTGCCTATCTGCCGCCGCAGCGTCGCCAGCGCCCGTTCGTCGACGGGCGGCGGCGAGGTATCGACCTTGAGATTGCCCGACACGGTGACCGGCCGCGCGCCGAGCGCCAGAAACCGCTCGCCATCGACATCCGACTGCGCCACGACGTGAGCCAGGTTCTCGAACAACGCCTCGGCGATGTTGGCCCGTTTCTTCCACGACTTGAACGAGCGGTCGGACAGCCTGCCATTGACCAGCACCTGCGGCACGCGGCGCGCGCCAAGCTCGAGGATGGTCATCGGCCAGATCTCGGATTCGGCGATGATCGCCAGGTCCGGCTGCCAGTGATCGAGGAACCGGCTGACCGCCGGCTTGAGATCGAGCGGTACGTATTGATGGATGATCCGATCACCGAGCCGCTCGTCGGCGACCTGCGCCGAGGTGACCGTGCCGGTCGTCAGCACGATGTTGACGCCGTAGTCGAGAATGCTTTCGACCAGCGGCACGACGGCTATGGTCTCACCGACGCTCGCGGCATGGATCCAGATCACCGGCCCGTCGGGGCGCGCGCGGCCGGCGACGCCATAGCGCTCGCGGCGGCGGTAGCGGTCTTCCTTGCCGCGCGAGGTGCGCCAGGCAACATAGGGCCCGACCAGCGGATAGGCTGCCGCACCCGCGAACCGGTAAGCCGACAGCATGGCCCGTGCCCAGCGGCCGCTCATCGCGGAGCATCCACGAGACGGTAGGCCTCGGCAGTCGCGGCATTGAGCGCGGTCGTCACTTCCTGGCGCTTGCGCTCCATTTCGGCGTCATCGGCGCCGGCCGCCACGAAGATCGGCTGGCCGATGACGATCGACGAACGGCCGAACGGCAGGTTGATGGTGGTCTTGTCCCAGCTCTTCTCCAGCACCTTGCGGCGGCTGGTGGTGATGGCGACGGGCACAAGCGGCCGGCCCGAGAGGCGGGCCAGGAGAACGATGCCAAGCCCTGCGTCTCGCGGCGTGCCGTGCGGAATATCTGCGATCATGGCGACGTTCTTGCCGACGGCGAGCGACTTTTTCAGGGCGATAAGCGCTTTTGCCCCACCCTTGTCGAGATGCCTGGCATTTTCCCGCCCGCCCGACCCGCGCACCGCCTCGATGCCGAATTTTTCCAGCATCAGCGCGTTGAGCTCGGCATCGGCGCTGCGTGAGACCATGGCGACCAGCGGCTTGCGCTTGGGGTAGTAGGCCGGCGTCAGCAGATGCTGGCCGTGCCACAGGGCTATGATGCCAGGCTCGAACTCGGTATAGGCGCCGCCCGAAAACCGCGCCGAGCCCTCCACGACGCGATTAGTGAGGCGCACGAAGCGGACGAACTGGGCGAACAGGCTGGCGATGGCGTTCTTGACGAATCGCGACTGCGCCAGCGGTTGGCGAATCTTGCGCCAGAAGGCCTTGGTCGTGCGGCTGCGTCCCCTGCCCGTGGGCGCGGCATCGCTTGCTGGCCCTTTCGCCAGGTCATGCTCCATCGAAGTCAACCGGCAGCCTTGTTGTCGGGGTCCAGCAGCCGGTGCAGATGAACGACGAAGTAACGCATGTGGGCGTTGTCCACGCTGGCTTGCGCCTTGGCTTTCCATGCCGTGTGCGCGGATTGATAGTCGGGATAGATGCCGACGATGTCGAGGCCCTCGAGATCGCGGAATTCGGTGCCGCCAAGCTTCTTGAGTTCACCACCGAACACCAGATGCAAAAGCTGTTTCTTTCCGTCTTCCGCGGGCATGTCGGTCCTTCACATATCGTGAGTTTGTCACAGGTCTAGACCAAAGCCGCCAACTTTGGAACCTTTAGGGCGAGATGAATTCATCTCGCCGGGGAAAACGCTTTCACGCGTCCAGGCCGGCGATGACGCCGGCGAGCACGGCCAGCAATTCACCGCTGCCGGCAGCAAGGGCGCCGTGGCGGGTCACCTCGCCGGCATAGAGCGGAGCGCGACCGTGCTGGTCGAGCAGCTGGCCGCCGGCCTCGCGCAGGATGAGGTCGGCCGCCGCAATGTCCCAGTCATGCGCGTTCGGCTTGACGAAAGTGGCGTCCAGCGCGCCATTGGCGATCATCGCCAGCCGATAGGCGAGCGAAGGGCTGTAGGGCGCCCGCTTCAGCCGCGCCTGCCATTCGGCCGGCATCAGGTCGGTCAACTGCTTCAGCCCGGAAATCTCGGCCGTGTCCGCCAGCTTGCGAACCGCAATGCGCTTGCCGTTGCGGAAGGCACCTTGGCCGGGCAGCGCCCAATAGGTTTCCTCCATCGCCGGGCATTCCAGCACGCCGGCCAGCGTACGGCCACGCTCGACGACGGCGACGCTGACGCACCAGGTGCGCTGGCCTTCCAGAAAACCGCGCGTGCCGTCGATCGGGTCGACGACGAAGGTGCGGCGTGCCGAAAGCCGGACCGGATCGTCGACCGTCTCTTCCGACAGCCAGCCATAATCCGGCCGCGCCGCCAGCAATGTTTCGCGCAGGTAGGCGTCGGCGGCATGGTCAGCCTCGCTCACCGGCGATGTGCCGCCCTTCATCCACACTTGCGGGCTGTTGCCGAAGTAGCGCATGGCGATGAGCCCCGCCTCGCGGGCGGCATCGCGCAGCAGCGGCAAGTCCCCAGAGGCGCCGGAGATGGCCCCGGCTATGGTCAGGTCATGCTCCGGCAAGGGTCATGCCTTCGATCAGGAGCGTCGGCGCGGCGGTGCCGAAATTGCGGTCGAGGTCATCGGCCGGCACCATGTTGAGGAACATCGTCTTCAGGTTCGAGGCGATGGTGACCTCGGCGACCGGATAGGCAAGCTCGCCATTCTCGATCCAAAAACCGGAAGCGCCACGGCTGTATTCGCCAGTGATCATGTCGACGCCCTGGCCGAACACTTCGGTGACGTAGAAGCCGGTCTTGAGCGATTTGATCAGCTCTTCCGGCGACCGCTCGCCAGGCTCGATGGCGAGATTGGTGGAGGATGGCGTCACGGAAGAGCCGCCGCGTGCGCCGCGGCCGTTGGTGACGAGACCCAGTTCCCTTGCGGCCGAGGTCGACAGGAACCAGTGGTTGAGCACGCCTTTCTCGACCATCAACAGCTTTTCGCCCTCGACGCCCTCGCCGTCGAACGGCCGCGAGGCCTGGCCACGCCGCCTGAGCGGCTCGTCGGTGACGGTGATGGCGGACGCGGCCACCTGCTTGCCCATCATGTCGCGCAGAAACGAGGTCTTGCGCGCGACCGAGGCGCCATTGATGGCGCCGGCCAGATGGCCGGCGATGCCGCGCGCGACGCGCGGGTCGAACACCACGTCTACCGGTCCGGTCGCCGCCTTACGCGCGCCAATGCGGCGCACCGCGCGTTCGCCGGCCTTGCGGCCGATGTCTTCGGGCGCATCGAGATCGGCAAAATGCTGGCGCGAGGAGAATTCATAGTCGCGCTCCATGCCGGTGCCCTCGCCGGCGATGACGCTGGCCGAGCGCGAGAACCGCGAGCCGATATAGTGGCCGAGGAAGCCATGCGAGGTGGCCAGCACCAGGCCACCCAGACCGGCACCGGCGCTGGCGCCGGCCGAATTGGTCACGCCCTTGACGGCAAGCGCTGCCGCTTCCGCCGCCAATGCGGCTTCCTTCAACTGGTCTGCCGACACTTCGGTGGCGTCGAAAAGATCGAGATCGCGCGTCTGTTTGGCGAGCAATGCCGGGTCGGCCAGCCCCTGATAAGGATCCTGCGGCGACACTTTCGCCATCGCCACGGCGCGCTCGGCCAGTGTTTTCGGGTCGGACGCCGCCGTCGCGGAGACACTCGCCACGCAGCCGCCAACGAAAACGCGCAGCGCCACATCCTCGCTTTCGGAGGCTTCGGTAGCCTCGACCTTGCCGAGACGCACCGACACCCCGGTCGAGCGGCCGCGCACGGCCACCGCGTCGGCGGCATCGGCGCCGGCCTTCTTGGCAGCCTCGACCAGAGCCGCGACGCGGTCGGTCAATTTTGCTGCGTCTGATATATCGGTCATGCCTGAAATCCTGCTGGTGCGGCCGGTGTGCGGCCGTTGCCCACCCATCTATTGTTCCGGTCCGGCTTGTGCAATGGCATAGGCTTCAATCAAAATGCAGCGTGGACGGTTCAAAACCGCGAACCCTGTGACGCAAAATCGGTTCGCAGCCTGCACGGAGCATTTTCGATGACGCCTTTCCATCTCGCCTTTCCGGTCCGTGATCTCGATGAAACCCGCGTTTTCTATGGCGAGGTGCTGGGCTGTGCGATCGGCCGTTCATCCGCGACCTGGGTGGATTTCGACCTCTACGGCCACCAGATGTCGGCGCATCTGCGGCCGCAGGCCGCACAGGCCCCCAGCGACGGCAAGGTCGACGGCATTGTCGTGCCGATCCCGCATTTCGGCGCCGTGCTGTTGATGGACGACTGGCAGAGCCTGGCGGCACGGCTGGAGGCGCGCGACGACATCGACTGGCTGGAACGGCCGATGGTGCGTTTCAAGGGCGAGCCCGGCGAACAGGCAACGCTGTTCATCCGCGATCCCTCGGGCAATGCCTTGGAATTCAAGGGCTTTCGCTCGCTGGAGCAGGTTTTCGCGCACTAGCTCAGATCGGGGGCATCGGTCGATCAACGGCCGAAACGGCCCGCCGCGAAAGGTGCGAGCCGAGCCGGATCGCCGCGTCCGCCGATCAAGTCGGCGACCAGCCGCGCGGTGATCGGAGCCAGCGTCAGGCCGAGATGGCCGTGCCCGAAAGCATGAATTACGCGGGAGCTGCCGCGCGAAGCGCCGATGACCGGCCTGGAATCCGGCAGGGACGGCCGGAAACCGAGCCATTGCGAGGCAGGCGAGCCGAGCCTGGGAAAAATCTGCCTGGCGCCACGGTCAAGCAGCGCCAGCCGGCGCGGATTTGGCGGCGCGACCAGGCCGCCGAGTTCGACGGTGCCGGCGACCCGCAAGCGGCCAGCCATCGGCGTCAGGTAGAAACCAAGATCGACGGGACAGACAGGTCGGTTGAGCAGCGGCGCGTCGGTCTGGAATTCCAGATGATAGCCGCGCTCGGTCTCGAGCGGAATCCTGTCGCCGGCCTGCGCGGCCAGTGCGCGCGACCGTGCACCGGCGGCGATCACCACCGTGCCAGCCTTGATGCGAACGCCGGGTCCGCTGAGCTGGACACCATCAGCCTCGACCTGCAGCCAGGTGATCTCAGCCTGCTTTACCGATGCACCACGGGCACTCACCACGCCCAGCAACCGCCGCATCACCATTGCCGGATCGGTGACATTAATCGAGTCGGGAAAATACACGCCATGCGCTGCTGTCGCCGGCAGGCCCGGCTCAAGCGCCGCCACCTCTTCGGGAGTCAGCACCTCTTGGTGGATGCCAAGCCCAGCGCGCATTGCCCGGCCGCCGGCGCCAGCGGCAAAATCGCTCTCGCGGCGATAGAGGTAAAGACAGCCATTGCGGCGCAGCAGGTCCTCCAGCCCGGCCTCCCCGGCCATGTCTTCCCAGGCCGGGAGGGCGTCGGCCAGCAGTCCGGCGAGCGCCAGCGCATTGGCCCGGGTGGCCGCCGGCAGCGATTGCCGCATGAACCGAACGAGCCACGGCGCAAGCTGCAGCAGCGCCGGCCAGCGCAGCGAAAACGGGCTGTCGGGATCAAGCAGCAGCTTTGGCAACGCCCGCAGCACCGCAGGAGTGCCGACCGGCATGCAGGCATATTCGGCGATCGTTCCGGCATTGCCGAACGACGCGCCGGAGCCCGGCTCGTTCGGATCGATGAGCAGGACTTCACAGCCGTCCGCGACAAGGCGAAGTGCCGTCGCCAGCCCGACAACTCCGGCGCCGACAATGGCGATTTCGACCGTTTCAGAAGCAGCCACTGTAGATCTTCCCGATTGACCAGTACCGATCATGTGGTCTCTTGGTTCGGGGTCGCGGTCCAGTCTTGATCCCTGGAATCGAATAGGCCAGATCTTTCCGCGCCTCAGGCAACCGGCGTCCAGATCACATCCTCGATCTTCTGCGCGCCGGTCGCCAGCATCACCAACCGGTCGAAGCCGAGCGCGATGCCGCTGGCCGGCGGCATGATGGCCAGCGCCGCGAGGAAATCCTCGTCGAGCGGATAGCGCTCGCCATAGATGCGCTGTTTCTCGTCCATCTCGATGACGAAGCGCCGGCGCTGCTCCTCGGCATTGGTCAGTTCGCCAAAGCCGTTGGCGAGTTCGACGCCGCAGCAATAGAGCTCGAAGCGCTCGGCGACGCGCGGGTCGCGCGGGCTCGGCCGCGCCAGTGCCGCCTCGGCCACCGGATATTCGCACAGGATGGTCGCTCGCCCCTGCCCGAGGAATGGCTCGACCTTTTCCACCATCACCCGGCTGAACAGGTCCGCCCAACTGTCGTCGGGCGCCGTGCGCAGGCCGGCCCGGGTCAAGGCCGAATATAGCGCGTCGCGGTCGGTGCTGCCGTCGGCGGCGACCGTGGCCAGCAGGTCGATGCCGGAATAGTGGGTGAAAGCATCCGCCACCGTCAGCCGTTCCGGCTCGGCAAACGGATCGCAGTCGCGGCCCCGAAACGAGAAAAGATTAGCCCCTGCCCTTGTCGCGGCCAGCGCCAGAAAGGCCGCGCAATCCAGCATCAGGCTCTCATAGGCCTCGCCCACCCGGTACCATTCGAGCATGGTGAACTCGGGATGGTGCAAGGGGCCGCGCTCACGGTTGCGGTAGACCGGACCGAAGCTGAAAATCCTGACTTCACCGGCGGCGAGCAGCTTCTTGCAGGCGAATTCCGGCGAGGTGTGGAGATAGAGCGGCGCCCTTGCACCGTCCGGCCCGACCGCTTCGGTGGCGAAAGCCGCCAGATGCGCCTCGTTGCCGGGTGAGACCTGCAGGGCCGCCGTCTGCACCTCGACGAAATCATGGGCGGCGAACCAGTCGCGCAGGCCGGCGGCGATGCCGTTGCGCAGCATCAGCCGCGGGCGGCGGTCGGCATGGACATGCGGCGTCCACCAGGGCGAAGCTTCGGTCATGGGGCTCAGATCATGGTGGAATGGGGCTGGCGGCGGCGGCCAAGATGCGGTAGGCCCCCACCCAGCGCCGCACAAGCCGGCAAACGCCAGTCAACTCTTCTTGCAGGATTTAAAACCGTGGTGAAAGTCATCGCCAGTTCGCTCCGCAAAGGCAATGTCGTCGACAGGGACGGCAAGCTTTATGTGATCCTCTTTGCCGAAAACATCCACCCAGGCAAGGGCACGCCGGTGACGCAGCTCGACATGCGCCGCATCGGCGACGGGGTGAAGGTTTCGGAGCGCTACCGCACCACCGAACAGGTGGAGCGCGCCTATGTGGAAGAGCGCGAGCACACCTTCCTCTACCGCGACGGCGAAGGCTTTCATTTCATGAACCCGGAAAGCTACGACCAGGTGGCGGTGTCGGAAGCCGTGGTCGGCGACATGGCGCCTTACCTGCTGGAAGGCATGGCCGTGCAGGTGTCGCAGTTCAACGGCATTGCCATTTCCCTGGTGCTGCCGCAGCGCGCCACCTTCGAAGTGGTGGAAACCGAGCCGACGACCAAGGGCCAGACGGCCTCGTCCTCATACAAGCCGGCCGTGCTGTCCAACGGCGTGCGCACCTTGGTGCCGCCGCACATCGCACCAGGCACCCGCGTGGTGGTGATGACGGCCGATGGGGCCTATGTGGAGCGGGCGAAGGACTGAACCGCTACGCGTCCTTCCAGTCTAAAGGGTTACAGGAGCACTCCCGCGAACAGACGGCAGGCTATCTATGATTGTTGGACGACACACGCCGAAAGCTCCGCATGCGCCGATCCCAGCGCTTGCTCGAGATTGACGGCCTGATCTGAACCGTCTTTCCAATACCGTCCCTTCGATTTTCTCCTACCGCCGCGCCGCGTTTCGATGAGGACGGTCGGCGAACGCTGTGAAGTTTGGGAGAGATTTTTGCGGGCGAGTGTTCGTTGAATGGTGCATAACGAAACTCGACGCAGCCGATCCGCCGTCTGGTTTTTGCGTGAGCATGGGAAGACGCTGCGTCGATCTCGGACTTATCTAGAGACGCAAGCCGTGCGGGATAAGCTCTCAATACACTTGCTTGCTACCGGTAGCGCGCCTAGAAACAAAACAGGAACGTACAATGGATTGATGTCTTTATGCATCAAGTCTACAGAAGGTTGCCATGGTAGGGAGTGACAGCGCCCATCGACTCGGCTGTGCATGAAGAAAGCCAAAACCTTCGCTGCCCATCAACTGGGAGCAATCTTTTGATCGAAAAACATGACAGTGCCCCAAATGAACTTTGATCACCTTGCCTCTCGTTTGGAGCCAGTTTTGACCGGCCTCATCGAGGAAGGCGGTACATTTGCAGAGCTTCTCGGCACAGAACTATCCAAGAAAGCATCGGGCAGTTTGGCAGGAGCGGCAATCAGCCTGGTTCAATCGCTTGGCAAAGCTGCGTGGAAAACCGTTCGGTCGTCCCGAGCACGTAGAAAATTTCAAAGGAGATGGAGCGCATCAGCATCATCAGTTCAACGTCAACAGGCAATTCGACAGTTATTAACTGAGGATCCAAAGCGAGCCCAGTTGCTTTCCGGACTTCTATTGAGACTCGATTTTCTGCGCGCCGTTGCCGAGCACGCCGAGCAATTACCAAACATCGGCTTACTTGACGCTACAAGACGCCTCTCGGAGGTCTATGTTCCTCTGAAAATTAGGCAAATCTCTGATACCAAATCCTTCAACACATTGCCCTCTGGTGAAGCCCTAAGAGCCAATTCAATTTTCGATGGATCTCCTACCGACCTGTTGCACTCAGGTAATCATCTGGTTGAAGGAGCACCCGGAGCCGGAAAAACAACACTCGCGCGATGGCTAGTGGCCTTCGAAGCTCGAAGTATTCTTGAAGATAGAAGCAAAGTGGCCTTCGAGAAAATACGACTACCTGTGTTGGTCACCGCTCGGTCTCTGCAAACCGCCCAATCCGATTTCGCCGCGGCTTTGCATCGAGCTGTCAATCTTGAGATGTCCCTCGCTAGTCTCGGAATGATCCCCAACGAGTTTTTTCTTCCCTATTCAGAATCGGGCCACAAGTCGTGGCTCATCATCATTGATGGGCTGGATGAAGTCGAAGAGCCACACGAACGCCAGCACATCTGGGATGTCCTAACCAAACTCCACAGCCAAGCAGCAGACACCTTCAGGTTCATAGTATTCACGCGACCGAATGCCGTCCGATTAGATCAAGAAGGGATCGCTTTCCAGCGCTGGTCCGTTTGTTCACCTACAGAATCTGACCGCAGGCTGATTGCAAAGCGTTACATAACCCAGAGTGAGAGAGCCGATCAGTTCTTGGCTCGCCTTGGAACTGAAGGGCTTGCAGACGCCTATCGGACGCCTCTCTTCGAAGCGATAGCGGCTTCAATCTTTAGCCGCACCGGCTTCATGCCCAGAACAAGAGTTGACTTGTGCGAGGCTTTTGTTTCCGCCCTTATCGACAAATCCACCGTCTCTGACTTGAATAGGCCTTCAATAATTGGTCTTCTGAGCTCAATATCGGAAAGAACGGCGAGCGGGATTGACAATGTCACAGAATGGGATGGCCTTATATCGCCAAATACGCCTCGTCTTGAAATCTCTTTTAAGCTAAACGAGATTATTTTAAAGACGGGCCTCGCTCGGTATACGAACGGATCGCACCTCTTCATTCATGATATATTTAGGTCATACTTCTTCGCACTGAAGGTTTGCAAATTACACGAACCTACTTCGGGCGTCTGGAGAAAAGTTGATCCATTTAGTGTCGGATGGACCACTGTCCAATATATCTGCGAAATCTGGGAGCAAACGGGTAAAGATATCTCGATTGCCGTCCGTGAACTGCTACATTTTGGCGACAACGGTGAAATATGTGGGACCGAGGTTTGCATCTCTTGCTCGGCAGTCAACGACAAGGTGGCTGGCGAAATTGCCGACCGTATCATTCGCGATATGTACTCGACCGGCGCCACAATTTCTGGGCTCGATGCTTTGTCTCGACTGGCCACCCATCGAGCAATCGTTTTAGAGAAACTAGTTGATTGCGTGTATTCGGATCGCGACTTGGTCGGTGGGAAGGTGGAATTTGCCAACTGCATCCTTAGTGCTGGGCATTTAGATGAAGCATTAGAGGCTCTGGTATTTATTGCCGAAAGCCAACACGAATATCACGGTGACCGGATTCGAGCTGCGGAATTGCTATGCGAGAATGGCCGAGGGGAACTTGGCCGTGAAGTTTTGGCTGAGATGGCCAAGGAAGCGGATGAACTGTGGATGCGTGCAGAAGCAGCCGTCATCCTCTTTCAAAATGACCGCTCGGATCCACATCGCAAGCTTGTCGCGGAACTTTTCCAGGAAGAACCCGACGACAATCTCGATCGCATTTTTGAAAGTACAATCGCCCGCCTTCTTTCTTTTGGCGATGAGGGACTTGCCTTGCCAGCCATTAGGGGCCGAGCAAAGGCTCCTACAGAGCGCCCCATTCTCCAAGGCCTGAGCGATCAAATCGCAGCGTGTAAGGCGATAGCGGATCATCATGATCGTGGTGAGGCTGTCTCGGCACTGAAACTGTTGCTCTCTTGGGAGCACATCTCTCTTCGCAACAGTGCCGAGGTCCTGGAAGCGCTCGCTGATGTTGGTGCTGAAGACTTCGCGCGAAACACTCTTCTCAAATTGATAGGAAGCGGTCCAACATACGAAGGCACGGACTGGTTTGTGCTAAAGTTACTAGCGCGACTTGGACTTGAAGTGGAGCTAAGGGCCGTCGGATTCTACCTGCTACGCTTCCATTTGGAGCACGGTCATCGCGGGTACGCAAGCGACATAGATGGCATAATCTCCAGGCTAAGTTCTCACGTTGATCGCAGCGAGATTGCTCATATCATAAGATACCAGCTTCAGAGAAATCATGACACTCGCCTCGCGTCGAGCTTGGCGACCCTCGGTTTTAGAGACGAAGCGTGCGGTCTCCTAAAGGCGTGGGGCAAGAGCGGTGACCTCGACCTACAGATTGACGCGGCGCGAACTCTTTGTCTCATTGGCGAGCGCGATCTTGGCCTTCGATCGATCAACCGGCTTATAAGGGACGGCGGACTCGGATTTGAAATCCGTCTGCGTGCCACTGATAGTCTCGAACGCGTCAACGAACTGGACGCCGCAAAAAAAGCATACACTTTGCTGCTTAACGACAAGACCCTGAGCATGTCAGAGCGATGTCGTGCTGCGCAGCATTTTGACTGGGACGGATCGGACAACGGCGAGGCGATCTGGGAAATCTTGCTTCCCCATCTCTTTGACGATCACGTCTCGCTAGAGGACCGAATAGCAATTGCGGATACCTTGCTGAGAACGGCATCTACTGATTGGGGGGACTTTGACCGCCCAGAGGTCATTGATGAGCTATTTTCTATATTGGAAGCGAGCGCTCCGTCGCCGACAAATGCCTGGAATATCATTTCCATTTTGGCAGAAAATGGATTGCCTATTGCCGAGATACCGAGAGCATTGGAACTGGCGGACGATATTTCACTACCTGTGGAGACCAGAATAGAGGGATTGCAGACATTTCTTTTCAGAACTTCCGATGGGGTTGCGGCTAATAAACTGTTGGAAATCGCGAAGACACCAGATCTTTCTTATGATATTTCGATAAACGCCCTTTCAACTTTAGATTCTGAAAATCCATCTGGAGAGCCGCATCGCCTTCTCAGTTTGATCGTTGGTGATCCTATGGCCCCACCGAAGTGGAGACTGAAGGCGGCGTCAGAGATGTCAAGGCAACGCGGCAGGCGTGGTTTAAACGAATTTGAAGTGGCGGTTATTTGTGATCCTAGCGTATCCGTGAGAGAACGTGTCGGTGCGTTGCTTGACCTCAAGCAAGTCTCCGTCGACGACCAGATAGCCCTGCTCAAGGGAATTTCCGCTACACCACGTCTCGACGCTTGGGGTCGCTTATCTATTGCTGAGGCCGCGCTACAGGCAAAGGCAGTTGATTTTGTCCGAAATCTGCTGAGAGACGCCCTGTTGGATACTCCATGCTCAACCGCCGAAATGGTGAAGATGGCCGAACTGTATCATGCTATCGGCGAAAGTAGACAGGCGATCAGCCTGCTGGAGCGGATTGCGAACCTCGCGGACAACGTGCTTGCGGAGACGGAGGATCATTCTTCGACAATTGAAGCTGCCACCCTCCTCGCGAAGTGGGGGCGCGACACTGACGCGAAAGCCCTTTTGCTCCGCCTTGTCCGACTAGTTGGCTGGCGCGATCTCACGGACATTCTAGACTGCATTGGGCGCCTTTCAGGTGAAGATGAAGCCCGTCAAGCGGCATGCGAGCTACTACCGAAACTCGTTGCGGAACCCAACAATCCGTCAAATGATTACATGTTCTACTGGAGGAGATTGTATGAAGAATTTCTTGCCAATGGATGGACCAACGAACTTTCACCCCTTCTGATTGTCGTACAGGATTCATCTAAATTACTGAGCGATCGCGCCGAAGCGGCTGCGACGATCTACCGAAATAGCTTCCGCGATACATCGCGAAACTGGGCATCAATAGCTCAGGGTACTTTGATTGAGTTCTCCAACCGCGAAAATCTATCAGCACATGAGCGTGCCAATTTGGTAGCTGTTCTGAATTCGTGCGACCTTGGCTTCTGATCAAGAACAATCATCGAGCCGCGGATCAGGAAGCTGTTGAAGAACTCGATGACGAAAAGGAGGCAGCGAAGGCATTTGATCCGCAAGAACCGATTATGGATCGATTGTTCGACCTCAGAGATTTGGTTCTTGAGCACGGGAACAAACTGGCCCTACGAATTATTTTCGATACTGCCAAAAGTAAGCAAGGGAATCCAAGCGATCGACTGATGGCTGTGGATGTCTTGGAGGAATTGGGTTACCGCGCCATCCCCATGGAACTACTGCCCGAGATCTTATCCCATCCGGAAGTGGACGACTACTGGGCCGGCGAACTGCTCCTTCGCTTCGGCGACAAGGCGAGGGCGTTGAACCTCTTTGAAAAAGCGATAGAAAATTGTCCTGAGGGGTATCGAGATCAGATCGCTCGGGAGCTTGCCAACCTTCAAGCGAGCGTACGCATCCGGTGAAGACCGCAGACGTGCGTATCCGGCGGCCTTGAGCACCGCGGTGCTGGGGTCAAGCTTTCGATGGGGAGAC